>JACZRQ010000029.1:20617-25940 GCA_022574655.1 Chloroflexota bacterium | reverse complement strand
GCAATCCAATTTACGTAGGGTTCCTCCTGATCTACGCTGGAGTCGGCCTGCTCTTGAACTCGCTCTGGATCGTTCTCTTGGCGGCGGGTGTGGTCGCCGGGCTGACGCAAGCGATCATCGTACGAGACGAACGCCTGCTGGAGAAGCGATTCGGTGACGAGTATCGAACCTACCGTGCAAGAGTCCGCCGATGGCTGTGAGAGGCGCAGTGGCCTTGTGCGACAGTCGATAGGTAGCACCCCTACGGTCGCCTTCGTAGGCACGGAAGCACAGCGCTTAGTCTGAGATGCGACGGAACCAGGGGATGAACGCGCTCGTGGACTCGACGTAGTCTGCGTAGCCGGGCTTCGACCGTTTGAGGTCGCGTTCGAGCATTGGGACGCCGGAGACTCGGTGTGCCGCCGGCTCTCGTGTCGCTTACGGTCGGAACCGCCGCCAACGCGCGAGGTCTTGCGACGCAGCCCCACTCTCTGCCCGTGATCTGCGTTCGCAGTCGGTAGACGGTTACAGTAGGTCGCCGGTGGCGAGGCGGGTGCTGTTGTGTTCCTTGTAGGTGGAGATGACGTTGCGGGCGATGGTCTGCATGTGGACCTCGTCGGCGCCGTCTGCGAGGCGGGCGTAACGAGCGCCGCGCATCATCCGCTCTAGAGGCGTGTCGGTGGAGATTCCGAGAGCGCCGTGCACCTGGATAGCGCGGTCGATGATCTTCCAGAGGGCGTTGGCGACGTGGACCTTGGCCATGGAGACTTCCTGACGGAACTCCATCTTGTTCTCGATCTTGTAGGCTGCGTGCAGGACCATGAGCTTGCCCGTGTAGATCTCCATCGCTGATTCGGACATCATCCACTGGATCGCCTGCTTTTCGGCCAGGTATGAGCCGTGCGAGTAGCGCTTGATGGCGCGGTCGACGAGCATCTCCAGCGCGATCTCGGCCTGACCGATCCAGCGCATGCAGTGCGCGAGCCGTGCCGGCCCCAGCCGGTACTGGCCGAGCCGGTGTCCCTCACCCCGGCCGCCCAGCATCTTGTCCCTGCCGACCCTCACGTTCGTCAAACGTATCTCCGGGTGGCCGCCGCCCAGGCCCCCGGCCATCGTCTTGACGTCGCGGACGATTTCGAAGCCCTCGGTCGGTGTGTCGACGATGAAGGCGCTGTTACGTGCCTGCGGCGGGTCCGCATCTTCGTCGGTGCAGGCGATGATGATGCCGAACTGCGCGCCCCGGGCGCCGGAGGCGAACCACTTGTGGCCATTGATGACCCATTCGTCGCCATCGAGTACGGCCTTGGTCTGAATGAGTGTCGGGTCGGAGCCCGCGACCTCCGGCTCGGTCATCGAAAAGAACGATCGCGCCATGCCTTCGGCGAGAGGGCGGAGGTACTTCTCCTTCTGCTCGTCGGTGCCCCAGTGGTAGAGGGTGTGCATGTTCCCTTCGTCGGGAGCCTGGGCGTTGATGACGTAGGCGCCGATGCCGGTGCGGCCGGCTTCGGCGGAGACGAACGCCATGGCGACGGGGCCGAGGCCCATGCCGCCCCATTCCGGCGGGAGGTGTGGGTTCCAGAGGCCTTCCGCGCGGGCTTTGCCACGGAGCTCGATGATGGCGCTAATCCAGGCGCCGCGGTCGGCCTCGCCTTCGCCGAGTTCGTCCTCCATGGGCCGGACGTGGGTGTCCATGAAGGTGCGGACGCGCTGACGGATCTCTTCGACGTCTGGTGGGAGTTGAAAATCGATGGGCATAGGACGGATCCTTCCGTTGACGTAAAATGACCGGCGGTTCAGTGTATGCAATTGTAGTAAGCACCGCGCTGATTGTCACGGAGGCCCACTGATGGCTGATCAAGTTCCCGGTCTCGATCTAGAACGCATCCTGCCCTGGTTTCGCGAGCACGTCGAAGAAGTAGACTCGCTGACCGGGGAGATCATCGGTCACGGCCGCTCGAACTTGACGTACCGGCTTCGGGACAACGGTCGGTCCTGGGTGCTGCGACGGCCGCCGCTATCGCACGTGCAGGCGACGGCGCACGACATGAACCGCGAGTTCACGATCTTAAGCGCGCTGGTGGACACGGATGTTCCGGCGCCGAAGCCGATCGCGATCTGTGACGACGAGGCGGTAAACGACGCGCAGTTCTACATCATGGAGTACGTGGATGGTCTGGTACCCGCCGATCCGGTCGAGGTGAAGAAGCGGTTCAACGAGGAGGACCGTCTTCGCATCGGCATCGAGCTGGTGGACGTGCTGGCCGGGCTTCACGCGTTGGTGCCGGACGAGATCGGACTGGCGGGCTGGGGAAAGCCGCAGGGCTATCTTGAGCGCCAGGTGCGCCGCTTTTCGCAACAGTTGGAGTCGATCCGATATCGGGAGACAGAGGAGCTGGATGAGCTGGCGCGGCGGCTGTCGAAGGCGATCCCGGACGAGCGCCGCCCGGGGATCGTGCACGGCGACTACAGGCTCGACAACGCGATCCTGGACGACGACGGACACATCATTGCGGTACTGGACTGGGAGATGTGCACGCTGGGCGACTCGTTGGCGGACATGGGGCTCTTGCGCATGTACTGGGGCGAATCAGTAGGCGGGGAGGAGTTGTCGCTGGCGGGAACACCCGTGATGGCGTTGAGCGGGTTCCCAAACTGGGAAGAGGCGCGAGCACGATACGAAGAGAAAAGCGGCGCGGACCTCAGCGATCTGGACTTCTACACGGTGCTGGCGCATTTCAAGCTGGGGGTCATCCTCGAGAACATGTACAAGCGCTTCCTCGGCGGCGGAACGGTCGGCACCGGGTTCGAGGGGATCGGCCAGCAGGCGTTCGTACTCGCCAAACGCGGTCTGGCGGTCGCCAACGCGTCAGAAATGCCCGAGCTTCGGGCGTAACGCGCTAAATCGTTTTGGCGACGGAGCCTAGCTGACGCCGGCGCGGCGCAGGAGGTCGGGGAACTCGTCCAGGCCGGCGACGGGATAGACCTCAGGATAATCGAGGGTCAGCGTCCAGGTAAGGTGGAGAGCCTCGAAGAAGACGTCCTCGCTGTCGGCTTCGACGATGATGGTGAGCCTGCGACTGGTCAGCGCGAAATACATGCCGAGCAGGTTCTGGGCCCGCCATTTGTCGATCAGCTCTTGAATCTTCTCGGGCTCGGCTTCGATCTCCAATCCTATCTCGGGATCAAGGTCGGCGAGGATGACGTACTTCATATTGACTTCCTTTGTTCGAGTGCTTCTTGTTCGATGCTTCTAGCGGTCCTGTGCGGGGTCGCGCGAGAACCTGATTGGCGCTTCGATGAGCTTGCGTGGCCGGCCGTACATGACGCCCATCACCTGGCCGGTGAGCGAATCGTCCTCTATGAACTCCATGACTCCGGCAGCGATATCTGTGGGTGGCATCATCGGCATTGTGTTGAACATCGCTTCGATGCGCTTGCGCTCCGCTTCGTCTGCGTCATCGAGGCCTCGTCTCACCATGGGGGTGTCGACGACACCGGGGCAGATGCAGTTGACGCGGATGTTGTGCTTGGGCAGGAGAGCTGCCATCGAGCGGGTGAGGCCGACGACGCCGTGCTTGGCAGCGGCGTAGATCGGATCGGGTGCGTAGGCGATTAGGCCGGCGACGGAGGCTGTGTTGATGATGACGCCACCGCCTCTTCGTTTGAGCGCCGGGACCTCCGCCTGCACTCCGGCGATGACGGCCCAGAGGTCAACCATCACCGTACGCTCCCAATCGTTGGCTTTGGCGTCCGGGAACGTCGGGCGAGGGGTGCCGATACCGGCGTTGTTGTAAGCGATATCGAGGCCGCCGAACGTCTCTTCTGTGAACGAGACCATTCGCTCGAGGTCGTCGCGTTTCGTTACGTCCGTCTGTACGAAGGCGGCTTTCGCACTCGCCTTCTCGAGCATGTCGATCGTTTCGCGGCCTCCCGCTTCGTTGACGTCGGCGACGACGATCTGGGCGCCGGCGTCAGCGAGGGCGACTGCGGTGGCGCGGCCGATGCCGGAACCAGCGCCGGTGATGAGGGCGACTTTTCCGTTTGGGTCCATGTGCCTCTCCTTCCGTTTGTAACTGGTAGTCTGGTTCATTCGCGGTAAGGTCCGCAAGCGCCCGGACCGAGACACAGTGTCACTATTTGTCCGCGGACGCGTTCCAATCCGTGAACTATGCGTACCTGGGGAGCCGTTCTGGCTGTTGAGGCGGTGTTGCTGGCGGCGGGAGCAGTGACGATCGCACTGATCGTCGCAAGCCCGTTCTCGTCCAGCAGCGCCGAGGACGAGGACCTTGTACTCAGCGGCGCAGCGCCGGGAGCGAGGGCGTTCGAGGTGACGATTCGCGATAAGACGCCGTCCCCGACTCCCTCTCCTGTTCCAACGCCGGACTCGCTGCGATGCGGCCCGACGGTCGACGGTGCGTACATGGCGAATACGCAGATCGTCTCCTACTACGGGAACCCGTACGCGTCGCAGATGGGGATCCTCGGCGAACTGGACCCGGCAACGCTGGTCGCTGAAGTCACAGCGCACGCGGCCACGTACGATTCGCTGAACGGGCCGCTGGCGGCACGGCCCGCGCTACATATCGTTTACGGTACGGCGCAGGCAGGTCCGGGGCCCGAAGGTCTCTACCTGCAGTACGTAGATGACGCGACGATGCGGGAATACATCGATCTCGCCTGCGACAACGGCCTGCTGGTCTTCGTGGACCTCCAGATCGGGCGTAGCGACGTTGAAACGGAGGTCAGGAAAGTTCTCGACTACCTCAAGTTTCCGAACGTACACCTCGCGCTCGATCCAGAGTTCGCGATGGCGCCGGGAGAGGTACCGGGGCAGAGGATCGGCACTATCGACGCGCAGGACGTAAACGACGCGCAGTCGGTAGTCGAGGGCCTCATCGAGGAGCACGGCCTGAGCGACAAGATCATCGTGGTCCATCAGTTCCTGGAGAAGATGGTGACGCGGCCCGAGCTGATCCGAGACTACCCGCGGGTGCGTCTTGTGATCGATATGGACGGGTTCGGCCCGGCGGCGATAAAAAGGGTTAAGTACGGGTGGTTCGCCGAGCCCGCCGAGTACGCCGGGATCAAGCTGTTCTTCAAGCACGATCCGGACTTGATGAGCGAGGCTGATGTGCTGGCTTTAGGGCCGAACGTGATCATCTACCAGTAGCGACTGGTGATCGGGTAAGCTAGTCTCCACTCGAATCGGAGGTAGCGAACTCGATGGGTGAAATCAGAATCGCGAGCGCTCCCTGCTCGTGGGGCGTTCTCAGCGGATTCGGCGCGGAAAGCAGCTTCCCGGCGCCGGAGGATGTGCTTGACGGCATCGTAGCGACGGGATTCG
>JACZRQ010000029.1:0-20607 GCA_022574655.1 Chloroflexota bacterium | reverse complement strand
GAGGGGACTGAGCTTGGGGACCCCGGGTTCATGCCCGAAACCCCCGATCTCGTGGCGTCGATGCTGCAATCGCGGGGCCTATCGATGGTCGGTGCGCTGGTGCCGATCGCGTTAGCCGATCGCGCGAACCACCGTGTGGGGATACGGTCAGCCATCAAAACGGCGCGGGTGTTGGCCGCGTGCGATGGGCCCGATGCCTGGAATGGTGGTGCGCAGGTCGTGCTGGCCGACGCGAACGGGAAGAACGCGATGCGTGTCGAGAACGCCGGCCGGATTCGACCGGAGCATGGGCTTTCCGATGACGAGTGGCGAGCGTTCGCGGAAGGGGCGAACCTCGTCGCGAAGGCTGTTAAGGACGAGACGGGGCTCCGCACGTCGTTCCACCACCATTGCGCTGGGTTCATCGAGACGCCCGAGGAAACCGAGAGGCTCCTCGAGATGACCGATCCTGACCTCGTTGGGTTGTGCTACGACACCGGTCACTACGCCTACGCTGGCGGCGACGCGCTCGACGGACTACGGCGGTTCAGGGAGCGCATCTCGCACGTCCATTTCAAGGACTGCCATCCGTCGATCGCCGAAGAGGCGAGAGCCAATGGCTGGAGCTACTTCGACGCTGTCGGCAACGGGCTCTTCTTTACGCTCGGGGGCGGTCTCGTCGACTTTGCGGCGGTGGTCGATGAGGTGCGCGGTTCGGACTACTCAGGTTGGATCGTGGTGGAGGATGAGCTGCCGCCCGGTAAAGGGGACGCCTTCGAGGCGAACAGGAACGACCGTGAACTTCTGCGCGGTCTCGGGATCTGACAAGGAGCGAGCGGTGGTAGGGCTTGGACTTGTGGGCGTGGGACGGATGGGCGCGTTGCACGGCCACTTGGTCGCGAGCAGGCTGGAAACGGCACGGATAGTCGCGGTGGCCGATCCCGAGGAGACGCTGGCCGCGCCGCTCTCGGAGGAGCTGGGATCGAAGGTGTATGGCGACGCGAGCGCCCTGCTGCGCGATCCGGAGGTGGAGGCGATCATCATCGCGACGCCGCCTCGCACGCATTGCGTCCTGATCAAGGCTGCAGCCGCGGCTGGGAAGCATGTGTTTTGCGAAAAGCCGATAGGCTGGGATCTCTCCGAGATCGACGAAACGCTGGCGGAGGTCGAGAGGTCGCAAATCAAGCTACAGATCGGATTCAATCGCCGTTTCGATGCCAGCTTCGGAAAAGCGCAAAAGATGGTCGCCGCCGGAAAGATTGGAACGCCGTTGAGCGTGCACCTTATCGGTTGGGACCCGATCGCTGAGCGGCCTCGCGGCCGGGAGGACGGCGACATCTTCCTTGATACGACTATTCACGATCTGGACATGGCGAGATTTGTCCTGAACAGCGAGCCGACGAGCGTCTACGCACAAGGCGGGGTCATGGCTGAAGAGCGACTCGACGACCCGGACACAGTTGTCACGACCGTGCGTTTCGAGAGCGGTGCGACCGCAGTGATCGACAACAGCCGCCTCTCGACGCACGGATACGACCAACGCTTGGAGGTGTTCGGTGCGGAGGGGATTCTGGCGGTCGCCAACGAGCAGCCGCACCGGGTGTCGGCCGCCAGTGCCAGTGGCGTGGTTGATGCCGGTCCGCAGCCGTTCTTCACGGAGCGATACTTGGACTCATACGTTGAAGAACTACGCTCTTTTGTGGAGTGTGTCTCGGGCGATCGTGAGCCCGAGGTAACCGGACGAGACGGCAGAGCGGCAACGGCGATGGCGTGGGCCTGCGTTCGCTCCTATCGGGAGTCGAGGCCGGTCGAACTGAGCGAGATCGACGGCGCTTAGGCGCCAGACCGAGATCGGTACCAGTCGATGGTGTCTGTGAGCGCCTCTCGGTGAGGCGTGACTTGCGCCCCGAACGCTCGCTTGAATTTCGAATGGTCGACGACGAACGGCTTGTCGAACTGGTAGTAGGTTTCTTTTAGCTCCCGCACCATGGGGTTGAAGAGCGAGATGGCGTTGAGGAGCAATTTTGGAGCGGCCATTACCTTCGCTTCATGGCCGGCAAGCTCATAGACGATGTCGAGCATCTCGCGAGTCGTGATCGTCTTGGCGTTCGGGACGTGCCAGATCTCACCCAGCGCCTCGTCTCTTTCGCCGAGGACGACGAGGGCGCGGGCGAAGTCCGGGACGTAGGTGTAGGTGTGAAGAGTGTCCGGGTTGCCCAGCACTTGCGATCCCTTACCGGCGAGCGCGGCCGGAATCACTCGATCGCCGATGGCAGACGTCATGACACGAGGGCCGTAGAAATCAGACCCTCGACCGATAGCGGCTTTTAGCTTGCCGCTGGCGTGCGCCTCCATCAGCATGTCGGCCATGAGGGTGCGCGTACGGCCCTTACGGCCGGTCGCGGCGTTCTGGAGGTCTTCGGTCAGCGGGCCGTCGACTGGACCGTATGAGTAGAGGTTGTCGCCGAAGACGAGTTTCGCACCAGCCGCCGAGGCTCCGTCGATGATGCCCTGCATGATCGGTGGGAACTCTTTGGGCCAGTTCGTATAAGGAGCGTTGGCGCAGTTGTAGATGACAGAGGCGCCATCGCAGGCAGCGCGGACGCGCTCCGGGAGCAGTGCATCCGCAGCAATCATCTCGACTCCATTCGGGACGTCCGCATTTCCACTCCGTGTGACGCCGCGCACGCGCATGCTTTGTGCCACAAGTTCGCGAACGACGGCGTTGCCAAGAGCGCCGCTGGCGCCGAACACTACGTGCAACTGTTCTGAGTTAGCCATCGAGTCCTCCTGGGTAACATCTGTGAAGGCTACCATGTTCGGGCAGCTTGGTTTACTCTAGAGGGCAGCATGCCGCGGGCCAAATACTCATACACCTACGCACCTAATCGAAAGTCCTCCCGACGGAGGCGCGGTCGAAGCTTCTCAGTCAGCGCTCCTGTCATGATCGGCGTTCCCGTTGTACTGGTGGTGATCGTGGTGCTGATGAGTCGTGTTCTCGGAAGTGGTGGCGCTGCCGGCGACTCCGCTGCGGTTGTCAACTGTCCGGACGGCGAAGCCTGTCCGGCTGCGCTCTCAGCGTCTCAGACACCGTTGCCGGCGACGCCTACACCGGAGCCTGCCGACGTTCCTGCCGACGTGCCGGACATTCCCTCGGTTCTGGGCAGGGCGACGGCCGTGATCGAACAGCCGTGCGGCGTGCTGCTTTACGAGTTCAACGGCACTCTCACGCTCCCGCCCGCCAGCCTGACGAAGATCGTCACGGCGTTGGTCGCGGCCGAATGGACAGATCTCAGCGAGATAGTGACGGTGGAGATAGACGGGCCGGCGCTTTCGCTGGAGACAGATTCGACGGTGCTGGGTATCGAGCCGGGGGACGAACTGACGATGAAGGACCTGGTCTACGGACTGCTTTTGCGCTCCGGAAACGATGCGGCACTCGAGATCGCGCGGTACGTTGCGGGAGATGAGGACGGGTTCGTTGATTTGATGAATGACAAGGTCGCGGAGCTGGGGCTGGTCGATACGCAGTTCACGAACCCGCACGGGCTTGATAACCCCGTGCTGTACTCCTCGGCCATCGACATGGCGAGACTGGGTGCGGAGCTGCTGAGGAACGCTGAGTTGGCCGAGGTGGTGGCAACTCGTCAGTATCAGCCTGCGTGGGATGGTCCGGCGATCGACAATCTGAACCTGTTGCTGAGCAACTATCCGGGCGCCATCGGCGTGAAGACGGGTTTTACGGACACCGCGGACCAGACAATAGTTGCGGCAGCCGAGCGAGACGGGCGCACGATCGTTGCGTCCGTGTTCGGAACGACCGAGATGTACGTGGATGCGCGGACGTTGCTCGATTGGGCGTTCGCGCAGGAGCCGGTCTGCGATGTCGCCGGCAGCGCCGCGTCGGCTCGATAGACGGCCGGTCATCGTCTACCGCCTGCAGTTCGCTCTCTAGAGCAGACCAAACGCCGCAAGTCCCGTCTCAGATCCACTCGACGCCGTGGATGATTGACAGGGCGGCGATTCAGTACTAAGGTCGAGCCGCGGCTGCAAGGAGTCTGCGGATGAACTCAGCGATCGCGAACCGTTGGAGAGCTAGGCTTAGTTAGACTGCTCGTCATCGCGGTGGCGATGATGACGGTCGTACTCGTTTTTGAGACCGGCGGTTCGCCCGATGCGGCTGCGGCCGCAGTAGCGGCCGCGCCAGCGACGGAGAAGGGTGACAACGACTGCGACGGTGATATATCGACGCCGTTGACGCGCTGAAGGGGCTTCAGAAGGTGGCTGGGTTCTTCTACGGACAAGAGCCCGGCTGCATCCCGGTAGGCTTCCCGATCCTCGACGGTGGGCCGATACCGTTCGACGACTTCGGCATGCCGATACCGCTGGTGTTCGGCGACACGGATTGCGACTTCGATGTCGATTCGGTGGATTCGCTGCTGATTCTCCGGGTGCTGGCCTCTCTGCCGATCAACCTCCCATTTCTCTGTGACCCGATAGGTGCTCCTATCTAGGCTGCTGCCTGACACCTAGATTTCCGGTAACAGACGGCCAGGTTTAGCCGTCTGTTCGATTAGCGACGATCCCTATCGTCGTGGATGGAGTGTAGCGTTAATGGCATCGCGATATCTGCTGTTTCTAGCCGACGAGAAAGACCGAGAACGAGGGGGTATATCGTTCTTCGATGATGCCAAAGAGGCGGCTGGTCATGCGGAGTCGCTGCTCGAGGCGGGGTACGAACAAGACCGGATACGCATCTTCAGCTCCGATGAGATGGACGTTGAGGTCACACATAAGCCGGTAGTCTCACTCACGGGAGCCGATCGCGAAGCAAGTCAGCCCAGTGAAGCCACGGTAAGTCCGGAGGCCGAAAGCGATGACGATGACGATGACGATGACGATGAGAAGTCCGAAGTCGCCGGCGTCAAAGACGGCGTGCGGCTCTCAAGCTTGTTCAAGACTGATTGATTTGAAATCTTATTACGGCCGAGGAAGCTGGTAGGTCAACATGACAGACAGTCAGCAAACAGATAAATTCATGGTGATAGTCGCGGATACTGACGACGAGACCAGCGGCGACATCGCATTCTTCGGATCCGCGGAGGAGTCGGCGGCACATGTCGAGTCGCTACTGGAGGCGGGGTATCAGCAGGAGCGCATTGGTGTGTTCGGTATCGAGAAGCTGATCACTCACGTGCGGCACCGGCCCGTGGTGACGATCGTCCGAGATGACCAACCGTTGGTGAGCGAGGAAGAAGCCTCGCCTGCATCCGTCGGCGAGTAACGCGCCGCGAGCCAGGCCGCTTGTGATGCACGTTTGTTCCTAGCGGACTTTACGGCGGTGCCTCGACTTAGTCTGTTGCAAGAGCTTCATGTCTACCTTTGATCGGTCTTGGTCGGACCCCAGACTCTCGCACTGGTCTGCGCTCATTCAGTGCTCGGCGAGCGAAGGGGATCATCCGATTCGAATTCCATGGCGATGAGGCCAAACGCACGGGGCACCGCCGCCATCTTCGTCAAGAGCCCGCATAGAGCAAAGAGAGACCCCACGTGGTTTACACCGCGTGGGGCCTCAGCAAAAAGATAGCGCCCATGCCAGCTTCTGCCGATAACAAATTGTATGCGTCGCGAGGCTACGTGGCAATAGTGGACGACAAGGCAAAATCTTCCCATTTGGATTGCCTGGTGCCTTCACGCGACTGTGAATCTTCTTGCCCCTGGCGCCGAATGCTATTGGGAATAGGGCAGGGGTGGCGAGGTGCGGAGAACCACTCCTGCCCGAGTTCCAGCTTAGGCAGGTCATCGAGGGCTGGAACGAGGGACTTCAGCTCATGCAGGAGGGCGGCACAATTCGTCTCATCATCCCAGCGAACCTCGGCTATGGTGAGGCCGGACGTCCGAGTATCTGCCGAACTACGCTACCGACGTGGTTCGCCGAGCAATTGCCAGCCTTGTTGCACCAGTTCCTCGATAACCTCCCGTACCGTCCTGCCACCAAACACCGGGTGGTGGACCTGGGAGTCAGGGTTAGCGGAGTAGTGGTGGCGACGACCGCTCTTGCGAACCTCTACCATCCCGGCCTTTCTGAGGTCGCCCACGAGTCCCCAGATAGTTCGCCGTGTGAGGAAAAGCGCCTCCGTCATCTCTTTGATCGTGCAGCCGGGGTGCGTTGCCACGTAGAAGAAGACGGTGCCGTGGCTCGACATGAGATACCACGTTCGCTGGCCTGCTAGCTGGCGACCGCTTTTATTCCTTCGGTCCGGGGCCTTCGCTTTGTCTTGCATTCTTCATCACCCTTACGCTCGATGAACCACACAAGGAAGTGGGCGCTCGGAGGCTACCATGCTGGGGTTCGAAGTCAATAAGCAGCTCGCCGTACAGGGCGATATACCGTCTTGAACGTCTGGCGACTCGTTGATGTGGAATCTCGACAAGGGCGACGATTGACGACTGGTGTAACGCGTTACGTTTCTACTCATGAAGGTCTGCCCAGTCTGCGGTTCAAAGTTCGATGCCATGGTACCGCACCAGACGTACTTTGCGTCAAAGTGCAGAGTTAGGGCGTTCTGGCGATGGCGTCGGCCTCGAATCCTGGACATCTCCGACCGGACCGTCGGGAAACACGTCGATAATCTTCTGGCGAAGATGGGTGCGGCGTCGCGTCTGGAGGCGGGGGTACGAGCAGTCCGTGATGGACTCGTGGCGTACCTGCTGCTTTACGTAGGACTCCGTATTGCTTACGCGAGTCTATGGTGGCGGTTCGGATGAGCGTACGTAGCTTCTAGAGCTAACAAAAAGCGGCCCCACGCGTGTGCCACCACGTGGGGCCTGCAAAAGATAGCGCCCATGCCAGCTTCTGCCATGGATGATTTTACGCTCCTACTGATGAGCTTGGCAAGAGGTTTTGGCAGGGAATTTTGTACTGGATCATCGTTCTTTGGTGGCAACGCTGGAGAGGCGAAATTAGGATGTTCCGAGCGGCAATGGAGAGTGGTCGGGGCGGCCGGATTCGAACCGGCGACCTCTTGACCCCCAGTCAAGTGCGCTACCGGGCTACGCCACGCCCCGACGTCTACCAATGCTAGCACCAGCCCCTGAGGCCAGCAACAAGAATCAGGTGAGCACCTGCGAGATGATGACGATCCCAAGGCCGGCCGCAGCGACTGAAGCGAACTCGCTCCCTGTACGGGCGTTGAGCCTGCCGGCGAGATAGTTGTGCATGATTCCCGTCGTCAGGTAGAAGGTGAGGAGCAGGAAGACAGCGGCGGCACCCCCTTCGAGCGGCAGGAAGTGCGTGGCCCAGGCTGCCTGCGCCAGCAATATTCCTATAGCCAGAGCGTGGGTCGCTGTCTTGAAGTTGTCCATCGCCTCCTCACGGAGCACTTCTATACCAAGAAGGACCGCGACCATCCCGGCCGCCAAGGCGGCGGCGACGACGGTCAGCTCGAAGTCGTAGATGGTGGCGAAGAAGAGGAAGGCCACGACGTAAGTGGCGATGTTCAGTATGAGGCGTGTGGACTGAAAGTTCGCGGCGGCACGGTCGACCGAATCGTATTCGGCTTTGAGGATGGCCCAGTAGGGAACGACGGAGAGAAGACCGGCTGCCAGCGTCCAATGACCAGTGGCGACCTCTTCCAGGAAGAGACCGAGGCCTAGCGTGAAGAGCGCTGGTACGAGCAGAAATACCACGGTGTCGTCCAAATTGTGGAAGTGCGCCTTCGCGTGGCCGCGGACGACTGCGTCCGTGCCGAGGGCGGAGAGGCCGGCGAGAAGGAGCAGCAGCCAGTTCTGAGTGGGCTCGATGGCGAGGTATGCAGTGATGCCGAGAGCGAAGACGATTGCTAGGACGTGTACTCGGTCGAGGCGAGTAAACGTTCCGGAGAGACCGGCCTCGTCATGGTCCTCCATCTCGTTTTTAGGTTGAGCGCGCGCGAGTTCCTTCACGAGCGCCTACGCTAACGGCGGATAAAGGGTGTGTCAAGCCTACTGACGGCCCATGTCGGTCGCTCTAGTAGGATGTTGCAGGCAAAGATAGCCCCGTACTCGTGGGCGATATGGGTATTCAGTCTGATGAGGCTCTGCGGTCGCTTCGTAGCTCTGCTAGCTGCGTGAGAACGTCCGTGAGGCGGTCCTGCCAGCCTTCTGATAGATCCAGTCGAAGTACTGCCGTTCCGACCTGCACTCCCTTGGGAGCCGTCGCGCGCAGGCGGTCGCTAGTCGCTGTGTCCGGGTCGTTGAGCCTGATCGTGGCGACGTCACCCTCGCTCCGGATCGATTCCACGTTCGCGCTGATCGCGAGTGCTTTGATGGCGGCGATGAAAAGGAGGCTCTGTACGACCGGGGGCGGCTTTCCGAAGCGATCGGTCAGCTCCTGCTCGACCAACGGGATCTCGGCCGACTCGTCAATGGCGCTCAACTGCTGATAGACGGCGAGCCGCATGTTGACGTCCGGGACGTATGCTGCCGGGATGTGAGCCGAGATCGGAAGGTTGATTCCGATCTCGGCGTCGTCTTCTGGAGGAGGCTCCTCGCCGCGCATGATCGCGCGTAATCGCTCGACGGCTCCGGATAGCAGGCGTACGTACAGTTCGAAGCCAACCGACGCCATGAAGCCGCTCTGTTCCGAACCAAGAAGGTTGCCCGCGCCTCTAATCTCGAGGTCGCGCATCGCGATTTGAAAGCCGCTGCCGAGTTCGGTTGCCTCGAAGATCGTCTGGAGGCGCTGCTGTGCGGTCTCGGTGAGTCTTCCTCGCCGGTCGTAGAGCATGTAAGCGTAAGCGCGGTGAGCGCCACGTCCGACGCGGCCGCGAAGCTGGTAAAGCTGGGCGAGGCCGAGGCGGTCAGCTTGGTTGATGACGATGGTGTTGACGTTGGGGATGTCGAGTCCAGACTCGATGATTGTGGTACAGACGAGGACGTCGATGTCGCCGTTGGTGAAGTCTGCCATCGTGCGTTCAAGCTCTCGTTCGTCCATCTGGCCGTGGCCGATGGCGACGCGTGCTTCCGGGACGATCTCTCGTACCTTGCGAGCGATGAACTCGATGTTGTGAACGCGGTTGTGGACGAAGTAGACTTGGCCGCCACGTTCGGTCTCGCGGATGATCGCTTCGCGGACCATATGCTCGTCGAACTCTGAGACGTAGGTCTTGATGGGAAGTCGTTGCTCCGGGGGGGTCTCCATCGTTGACATGTCCCGGATCTCGCCGAGCGCCATGTAGAGGGTGCGGGGGATGGGCGTAGCCGATAGAGTGAGGACGTCGACTTCCTGCCGCATCTTCTTGAGATGTTCTTTCTGGGCGACACCGAAGCGCTGCTCCTCATCGACGACGACCAGTCCGAGGTCCTTAAAGCGGACGTCTTTCTGGACCAGGCGGTGCGTGCCGATAATGATATCGATCTTGCCGAGCGCAAGCTCCTCGATAATACGCTGCTGGTCTGCATCCGACCGGAAGCGGGAGAGCACCTCGACGTTCGTTGGGAACGCGGCGAGGCGTTCACGAAACGTTCGGAAGTGCTGTTGCGCGAGCACCGTGGTCGGGACGAGGATCGCCGCCTGCTTGCCCTCCATGACGACTTTGAAGGCGGCGCGGATCGCGACTTCCGTCTTGCCGTAGCCGACATCGCCACAGACCAACCGATCCATGGGTCGCGGCGATTCGAGGTCGTTCTTGACGGCGGCGATGGCTGCTAGCTGGTCGGGTGTTTCCACGTAGGGGAATGAGGCCTCTAGTTCCGCCTGCCAGGGTGTGTCGCGTTGATAGGCGTGCCCGGTGACCACCTCGCGCATCGAATAAAGTTGCAGGAGATCTTTCGCCAGGACTTGCACTGCTTTGCTGACGCGGCGCTTCGACCGCTGCCAGTCTCCGCTGCCGAGACGCGTGAGTCGTGGTTCGCGATCGGAGGGGCCGACGTATTTGCTCACGCGGTCAAGCTGATCGGTCGGGACGTAGAGCTTGTCGCCCTCTGCGTAGTGAAGCTCGAGGTATTCGCGTTCGGTCCCGTCGATCGTCCTGCGGACAAGCATCGAGAAGCGGGCGATGCCGTGATCGATGTGAACGACGTAGCTGTTCGGTACCAGTTCAGCGAGAAACGCTTCGCGGTTGGTCCGTGAGCGCTGCGGTGCGCGGCGCTGCTTCGTGAACCCGAAGATCTCGCTGTCAGTGAGGAGGTCAATCGCCACGCTGTCGTCCTCAAACTTCCATCCTTCGGACAAGGAACCCTGAACGATCACCAGGCGGGGGACGTCTTCGGGAATCGACAGACTTACAGTTGCTGGCAGCCCTTCGTCCGATGCCAGCTCGGCAAGTCGCTGCGCTTGTTGGGAGATGATTGCGACCGTGTTCCGGCTACTGTGTGTCGCGATTGCGTCGATGAGTTTCCGAACCTGTCCGCCATAAGTTGTGGTGGTTGCGAACGGCAGGCGAAGCTCGCCGGGAGCGTGTTCACCGGTGGTCCACCGCGACAGCCGGATGGTAGCCGGCAGGTCCTGAATGGCACCTCTGAGGCTGGCCCAGGTTTCCAAGGGCTCTGGCAGGCCAGCGGGTAGTTCGTTGGCCTCTTCCAGCTCGCTGCGGCTGCGTTCGGCGTCCTCGACGGCCTCGTCGACTGCTTGGCCGATGTCCGCTTCTTCGTCGATGAGCACGAGCGCGTTCGGCGACAGGTGGTCGAGAAGCGTTGATGTCGCAAGGAAAGGAACGTAGAATTCACGATCGCGGAAATCGAGACCGTTCTTGAGATTGGCGATGTCTTCCTCGAACTGCTCCCGCACATCGGCGGTGCAGCGACTGTAATCGAGCGATTCAAGGGATGAAACGTCGAGTGAGGTGGCTTCGAGAGCGGGGTCGATGCTGGTTTCAGCGATCGTTCCGCTGGATCGCTGGGTGGCGGGATCGAAGCGGCGGAGGCTTTCTATCTGGCGACCGAGGAACTCCACTCGGACAGGGTCATTGGCCGCGGGCGAGAAGATATCGACGATCCCGCCGCGGCGGCTGGATTCGCCCGGGAGGGTGACGATCGGTTCGACGGAGTAACCCATACGCGAGAGGTGACCAAGCAGATCCTGGACGTCCATCTCCTGACCGATGCGAAGGTTGAGCGCTCTGTTTTGGGCGTCGGCGGGGAGGGTTCGTTGTGCTAGCGCCAGTGCCGACGACACGATCACAGTGCGGCGATCGCCAGCGGCGGCGCGTAAGGCGAGGAGCCGGTCGCGGATCGTCTCCGGGTCGCTCGCTAGTCGTTCGTATGGGAGGACGTCTCGTTCCGGAAAGCGCAGGACCTGGGCGGCGTCGCCGAGCCAGGCGCGCAACTCCTCCGTCAACTCATCGGCCCGTGTATCGCGCGAGGTGATGACGAGGGTGGCCGAGTCGTGTTCCGAGGCGATGAGCGCAATAGTCGCGGGCTTAGCGGAGTCGCGAACGCCGATAATGGTGGCGTCGCGGGTGGAAATGGCCTCGAGCATGCGAGACACGGCTGGCGCTTGCCGCACTTTCGCGAGCAGGCCAGAGAGGTCGATTGACGTTGAATCGGTTGTCATTGCTGGATAACGCTTTTAGGGGCCTCGGCAGTGTCGAGGCCCCTTGCACATAGGTTATGTTAGCAAACGAGACGAGTCACGATTAGCGGCGAAGTCTGCAGATGTCGCATTGGCGTTCATTCGTTAAAGGTGGTCATCGCCGCTTCGACGCCGTCCGAAAGCACTACCTTGACCGCCTCGGCCACCTTGGCGACTGCGGCGCGCAGGACCTCGACCTCTTCCGGTGTCGGGTCGCTCAGTACCCACGGGCCTACGGTATCCGGCTCCCATGATGGCGCGCCATCGATGTGCGGGCGGCCGATACCGATGCGGATGCGAGGGAACTCGTCGGTGCCGGCGGCGGCGATGATCGACTTCAGTCCGTTGTGCCCACCGTGGCCGCCGCGTTGCCGCATTCGGAAGGTACCGGAGGGGAGGTCGAGGTCATCGTAGATGACGATGAGACGTTCGGGGATGGCCTTAAATCGTGACAGCGCCGAGCCGACCGCGTCACCGCTTTTGTTGACGTACGTCCGCGGCTTCACGAGCAGAACCGGGACTCCGGCGATCTCTCCTTCGCCCAGCGCCGCCAGACGGCTGGTCTTGAGCTTTATGCCGTGAAGTCGCGTGAGGCGGTTGACGCACCAGTAGCCGACGTTGTGACGGTTGTGCGAGTAGTCACGTCCGGGGTTCCCCAGACCAACTATGAGCCAGCGGTCTTTGGACACGGCAGACATTGTAGCCTAAGAGATCGTTGCGTACCGCAGGCCAATTGATTACTGAGGAGGATTGCGGGACTGCAGCCGATCGATCGGTCGGTCGGAGATGGCCGGATCGGCGGCGTGAAACGCCTGCTCCATGACTTCCGCGAGTCGTTGGAACGCCTCGCGGGCGCCGTCGGGGTCTTGAGCGTCGCCGTGGGCGACGTTCAAGAGCAGGGGTTCGAGGATGAGGCTGACTCGCGCCTCGACGAGGAAGCGGCGTAGGAATCCGGTTAGCTCGTCGTCCAAGACCTCGACGAGGGACGATATTTGTGCGGCCTGAACGACGCGGAGGAAGCGGTCGATGCGGGGATCGCTGCCTCGCGCCAACGCTTGGCGCACACCGGCGGAGGCAAGCCGGTTCATCTGTCGCCTGATGCCATCGTCGATGCGTTTGAGGGAGTCGTTGGCGGCTGCATCGGGCAGCGTGTCATCAAGCTGCAAATGACATTCTGGGCAGACCGTGCCGGAGCCGAGATCGGGCGGCTTGTCCGGGCCCGGGCCGCATTGCGAGGGTCGCTCCGTGAGTTCGCCGTACCTGCCGAGTGCCGCCATTGCGAACGGAGGACCCAGCTCCGAAATGGTGTTGAGCCTATGTAGCCCGGCGGCTCGTTCTCGCGATGCGCGCAGCCTCGATGCGATCTGCTCCATTTGGCTCCAAAAGCGAGTGTGGTGTTCCGAATACTCGTGTCGGTAACGTCGGCGGAAGTGCTCGAACGCGGCCGTCGCGGTCGGGAAGAGGCGTGGCTCCGGTACCAGGGCAGCGAATTGAAGCTGTTCCGCAACCAACTTGCAGTCGATCGCGAGTGAATCGTTCGCTCCGCCTCCGCAGGCTTCGACAAACTCACGCATTTCGATCACGTTCGGAACGATGTCTGGACACTCTACTATCGCGCGGAGCAGGAACACGTCCTCGATTGCGTCTACCGGCTGTGAGTATTGGCGGCGAGCCGCGACCGCCAACGTTTCGGGCTTGCGGGATGACGATAGTGGGCGTACGCGATCGAGCGCGTCCGAGGCGGTGATGTCAGTCGGGTTGCCGAATAGCGCTGATGACTTTTGAGCACGTTGGACGAGCCGGCGGAGGTCTCTCAAGGCGTGGCTACGCTGGGCATCTGTCACCGGCTCGGGTGCGCAGAGGGCTTGGGCGAGCCCTTCGATCAACTCGGTTTGCTGACGGACGCGAAATACTTCGCACGCGAGCCGCCGGAAGTCCGTGTGCCTATCCGCGAACACGTCTGACGGGGTTATTTCTATGGCGCCGGCCGCGATGAATCTGCCTCGCTCAAACAGACCGATCTCCTCTGGTGTCAGAAGATCGGAGGAGTTCCGGTCGCCTGCGATGTAGGCGGGCGCTATCTCACGAACAGCGCTGATGTCCGCGAGTGCTCGATACGGTTCGCAGATCACCGTCCCGGGCTGCATCGGATATGCGTCTCCGGGGCTCGAGAGGAGAGCGATTACGAAGTCGGGAGCGGCGGCGGTGAGCGCTTCGAGGTTGGAAGCCTCAAACGAGTCGAGGCGCGCGATCAGACCGTGTCTCTCCACGCCCCAATCGTCAGTGACGGTTAAGGCGTAGGTCCGGCTAGTGGAGTGCGGGGCGCCCTTGTTGTCCACGCTATACCAAGAACTTGTGCTTCTGCCTATGGGTTCGGCAGCATGATAGCACGACGCCAAGGCCTTGTCGCGAGGAGAACGGCGGCGTGTATTACTTAGCGGAGGCGCCGGCGTCAGCGCGCGAGTCAGCGACTATCTTTGGCAAAACGGAGAGCAGATAGTCCGCCTCGTCGTCCGTGTTCTCAGGTCCGAAGGTGATGCGAAGGACCCCGGCAGCGGCCCTGAGCGGGATCCCCATGGCCGTTAGCACGTGGGACGGCTCCCAGGTAGCGGAGGTGCAGGCGCTTCCGGCGCTGGCGGCGATATCGAGCTTGTCAAGTGCGGAGAGCATAGCGTCGGATTCGGCGCCCTCGAAGCTGATGTGAACGTTGTTTGGCAGCCGCTCTTTCGGATGTCCGTTGAGAATCGCTCCCGGTATTGCCTCGACGATGCTATCGGTGATCCGACGCGAGAGGGGGGCGCAGACCTCGACGTACGCCTCGCGATTCGCTTGTGCCTCATGGAGCGCGACCGATGTTCCAACGATCCCAGCCACGTTCTCTGTACCGGCTCGGCGCTGTCGTTCCTGTCCGCCACCGCTCTCCTGAGAGAGAAACGGTGTTCCGCGCCGCATGTAGAGGATGCCGGCGCCTTTGGGGCCGCCGAACTTGTGGGCTGATAGGCTCATGACATCGACGCCGAGTTTCTCGATCCTGAGGTCGAGCGAGTTAGCGCCCTGCACGGCGTCTGTATGTACCGGGATCTGCCTTCGCATGGACAGTGCTCGCTCGTGAACGGCGGCCGAGATCTCGGCCATCGGCTCGATTGTGCCGACCTCGTTGTTGGCGAGCATTACACTGACGAGAACCGTACGCTCATTGACGGCGTTGGCGACGGCAGCGGGATCAACCAGTCCGTACTCGTCGACGGGGACGTAGGTGGTCTCGAAGCCGAACTTCTCAAGGTAATCGCAGGAGTGCTGCACGGCGTGGTGCTCGATGTTGGACGTGACGATGTGGTTGCCCATGCCCGCTTGCTGCTGCGCGAAGGCGATGCCTTTGATTGCGGCGTTGATGGATTCGGTACCGTGTCCCGTGAAGACGATCTCCTGTGGTCGGCAGCCAAGGGTCTTCGCCACCGAGCGCCGCGCTTCGTCTATCGCCTTGGCGGATTGCCTCGCAAGGGCGTACGTCCCAGATGGGTTGCCGAACGAATCTTGTAGATACGGCAGCATGGCGTCAAGCGCCTTGGAACGAAGTTTGGTCGTAGCCGCGTGATCGAAGTAGATTTCTGTCTTCACGAAAGTCGGTCCCGTATGTATACGGGGTGGGGGTATCTGACTACAGGGTATCGCGAAGCGCTTTCGGAGTCTAGCTCACAGAACCACGACGTTAACTGAAACGACGGGTGGAAGCGTGCCGGGTAAGCGCTGCCAGGAGTCGCCGCGGTCAGCGCTGGCGTAGACGGCGCCGTTGGATGTCCCGACGTAGACGCCCTCGGGATCGAGGCCGTCGGTGTCGAGCCCCTCACGATACGTGCTCTGGTAGTCGTTTGGACCGGGAAGGCCGTTAGTCACGGCCTGCCACGAGCCGCCGCTGTCCTCGGAGCGATAGACGGCGAACTGGCCCGGCGCAACGCGGAAGTTATCGGCGCCGTAGTCGAGCGGTACGACGTAAACGGCGTCCGGCTCGCGATGCGTGACGGCGATCGGAAAGCCGTGGAAGGCGGGAAGACCTTTCGTGCAGTCGATCCAGGTGGCGCCGGCGTCGTCGGAGCGAAAGACGCCCCAGTGCGCCTGTCCTCAGAGACGGTCGGGGTTCTTTCGGTCGAGCTGCATGTGGTGTAGCTCGTCGAGGCCGGCCGGGTCTTTGTCCGGTGGTAAGGCGGCTGGGATCGAGGTGTTCTGGGCGAGGAGCTTCTTGGCCTCTGGGTGGGTCGGTATCGCGTTGTGGGAGAATAGCTCCCACGTTTGGCCGCCGTCCTTGGACTCGTACGAACCACCAGATCCCACGCAGACGTAGATGTGGTCCGCGTCGCGCGGGTCGACCTCGACTGAATGCATACAGGAGTCACCGCCGCCTGTGCCTGACCAATACTTACGGTTCTCATGCTGGTTTAGCGACTCGACGGGTGCCCACGACTGGCCCCAGTCCTCACTTCGGAAGAGGCCCGCAGGCTGCGTCGTGGCGAAGACGACGCCGGGCTGGCTTTCGTGTCCGGGAGTGACGGTCCAGACGCTGCCTATCGCGCCTTCGGCCGTCGCGCTCCATTCGCCGATCGGGTGGTTGCTGGGGCTTTTCATGCCTGGTGGGAAGGCGAGGCCTTTGCTGCGGTAGTCCCACTCCTTGAGGTCGGTGCTCTTGGCGACGGACGGGCCCCAGGCCCAGTGGTTGGCCGCCGCGTAGAAGCGCGGCTGCGAGTCTCGCAGGTCCGCGGCCATGTGATAGAAAGACCATCCGGGGAGGATCGGTTCTGAGATCTCCCAGGTCTGGCGTTTCTCGTCTGACGAGTAGACGAACCCGCCCTTCTTGGTGCCTACGAGAACCTTTACGTTACCTGACATGGGATGCCTCCTCGGAAAGAGGTTCTGCCGTCGTGGCCAGGATTCTACCGGTTATCACCTTCAGCTCCTCATTAGGTCTGGCGGGGTGTGTGTAGATGGGTCTGAGTTCCGGTTCACTAGGACCGCGCAAAACCTCTCTTGGGATAGAGTCGAGATCGCGCTCGAGACGCACCGCGCTGATGTCGCCATTGGATGAAATTGTGCCGAGATCGTGGTCGGTCATCCTTGGTCCTTCTGGAGGGCTTGGCCATCGGTCAGATGTTCTTCGAGCCTATCCAGCCGGTGCGGCCAGAGGCTGCGGTAGCGGTCGAGCCACCGGTCGATTTCGGAAAGGGGGGTTGGGTTGAGGCTGTAGATGCGTCGCTGCGCATCGCCGCGGTACTGCGCGAGGCCGGATTCTCGCAGGACTCGCAGGTGGCGCGAGATCGCGGGCTGACTGATCGTGAACGATTCGACGAGTTCGCCGGCGCTGCGCTCTCGCTCGCAGAGCATCTCTATGATCTGTCGCCTGGTTGGGTCCGCAAGTGCTTCGAAGGCATCCATAGATGATAATATAGCGGCGTAGTTATATAACTGGCAAGTTATGAGTCTCTGCTGAGACCCGAAAATGCCAAACAAACTGGGTTGGTGGGTTGCCCAGGCGCGTGCTTTGGCCTCGGCTGGCTCAGGTTCGCCCTCAAAGGATGAGCGGATCGGGGCGGTTCTTGGGCGGCTAGTCCAGGCCGGCTTTGAAGCGCCAGTAAGCGATCGAGCGGTTTAGGGCGCGGGCTGCGGCCTCGAAGTTGGCGAAGACGCCGACGCCGCGCTCGAGGAGTTTGTCGCGGACTTGGGCCGAGACGTCTTCAACGTGGCCGGGATGTACGATCGTGAGGAAGGGCTTCTTCGTTTTCTGATTGTGGGCTGCCAATGTATCGGCCATTGCGTCCAGCATGTCCGGGTTGTCGCGCAGACGGCGGGCGATGAAGCCGATACCCATTTCCATGGCGATCGAGTCGACGTTCTCGTCCTCCTCCAGGATTTCAAAGAGCTTTTGGAGGTTCCCGGGAATGAAACCCATGCCGATCGTTCCGCCGGCGTCCAGTGGATTGCGGTAGCTGCCGCCGATGATGTTGAAGAACTGAGACAGCTTGTCGTACGAGCCCTGGGTGAGGAGCGGTACTTCCAGCCCCTCCCGTTCAAAGGTGTCGGTGATGACGACGGACTGACCGCCGGTCATGGCGATGAGGCCCATGCGGTTCCCGGTCGTTGGTTTCGCGTAAGTGAGCACGTTGGCGGCGTCGATCGTCTCATCGAGGCTATCGGCCTGGATGACGCTCGCTTGTTTCATCGCGGCGTCCCAGATGGTCGGTGCGGTGGCGAGTGAGGCGGTGTGCGAGTAGGCGGCTCGGGAGCCGGCCTTGGAGAGCCCGCCCTTCCAGACGACGACGGGTTTCTTACGTGCGGTCTCGCGGAGGACGCGAAGGAGGCGAGGGCCGTCTTTGACGCCCTCGATGTAGATGGCGATGACTTCGGTCTCATGGTCGTTCGCCAGGTACTCGATGTAGTCGGGTGCGTCGAGGATGACGGCGTTCCCGAAGCTGACGGTCTTGGAGCACTTTACGCCTCGGACGCTGCCAACGAGAGAGAAGTTGATGCAGTGGGTACCGCTCTGGGAGATAAAGCCGACGTTCCCGGCGTCGCCAGCGGGTTGGTCGCCGCTGTGGCGGACTCCTAGCCGGCGGTTGTAAATCCCCATACAGTTGGGGCCGATGAGAAGGAGGTCGGACGCGCGAGCGATGTCTGTGATCTCGTTCTGGGTTTCGATGCCCTCGTCGGTCTCGGTCTCGGCGAAGCCCGAGGTGAAGAGGGCGACGGCGCCGACCTTCTTTTGACCGCAGTCGGCGATGATTCTCGGCGAGACCTGCCGTGGGACAGCGCAGACGACGTAGTCGACGTCCACAGGTATCTCCGAAAGGCTGGGGAAGTTTTCGATTCCCATGGCTTCAATGCCGGGGATCTCGGCCGGGTCGACCTGCACGGAGTAGACCTTGCCGGTGAACGTCTTCATCGCGTTCAGCCAGAGGTAGCCCATGGCTCGCTTGTCGCCGACCACGGCTACTACCTTTGGGTTGAAGGCGCGATCGAGCCGGGAGTTGAGGTCGTTGTCGCTCATCAGGCGATGACGATGCGGGCGTCTACGGCGATGCAGCCGTCTTTGTAGGCGAAGACCGGGTTCAGGTCGAGTTCCTCGATCTCCGGGTGCGCTTCGATGAACTGAGATATCTGCAGGATCAGGCCTTCGAGCGCGTCGATATCGGCTGGGTCTTGGCCGCGAACACCTTCGAGAACGGGGAAGCCCTTGATCTCGCGGATTATCTGTCGTGCGTCGCGAGCTTCTAGAGGCACGATTCGGAAGGCGACGTCCTTCAGCACTTCGACGAGGATACCGCCAAGGCCGAACATGACCACGGGGCCGAACTGCGGGTCTTTGCTGACGCCGATGATGACCTCGGTACCCGCTGGCGCCATCTTCTGGACGGCGACTCCGTCGATCGCGGCGTCGGGTTGGGTCTTTTTGACCGACGCTACGATGTCATTGAAGGCGGACCGCACTTCCTCGGCGGACTCGATGCCGACTTTGACGCCGCCGACGTCGGATTTGTGTGTGACGTCGGCGGAGACGATCTTGAGGACCACCGGGTAACCAACGCTGTCAGCGATGGAAACGGCCTTGTCAGCGTCGCTGGCGAGTTGGGTCTTCGCTACGGGTATGCCGGCCTCATCGAGAATCTGTTTGGATTCGATCTCAGTGAGAACGGCGCGGCCCTGTTTCCTAGCTTGTTCGATGAGTTCGGTAGCAGACATGCGCGTATAAAGCGGGAGGATAGGATAAGCGCGCCCATCATATGAGGGTTAGATTAGCAGCGTCAATGAAGATAACGCTGTCGGCGCAGCAGAACGGGCGCTAGGCGTTGGCAGCGACTTCTGCGGCGGCGAGTTCGGCCGCGGCGCGTGCCTCGGCTAGAGCCTGGGCTGAGTTGAAGAAGCTTCGTGTTTCGCCGCAGCGCTTGCAGACGCCGCCGCTCGTGGAACCGGAGGGGCTCTGTATCTGCCAGTAGTGGGCGCACCCACTCTCGTCGATCACGATGGGCTTGGTTGATGTCATGCGCGAAGTCTTCGGCATCTCGGCAGCAGCTCCCTTCCCAGCCCTTCTCGCGGAGCCGCGTAACAGTGGGGCAGCCTCGACTACGTTCGAGCGGGGTACTTGAGAGCGCTCAACGAGGGCGTCCAGCAACTCGACTCAGTACCGGGGCGGTGCTACCTGCTATGTGCGCTAGCTTACGTTCAGGGCAACCTGCGACGTTCGATATATCTAGTATATGGGATTTTTGTCACAAATGGAAGTTGGTTTCACCTAGGCGATGGCCGCTTCTTGGTAGATTCCGAAGACTTCGCGCATGACATCGCAGCACTCCTGGAGGGTGCAGTAGGCGTTGACGGCATCGATCAGCGGCGGCATGACGTTCTGACCGTTCCGACACGCCTGCTCCAGTGATTTGAGGGCCTGTGAGGCTTGGTGACCGTCACGCGTGCGTCGAATAGTGTTTAGCCGCTCGATCTGCCGGTCGTATCCTTGGGGGTCCATCTCAAGAATGGGGATCTCGACTGGTTCGTCCGTGACGTAGTCGTTGACGCCGACGATCACCCGTTCGTTGTTATCGATTTCCTTCTGGTAGCGGAAGGCGGCGTCAGCGATCTCCTGTTGGAAGAAGCCGTTCTGGATGGCGGCAAGGACGCCGCCGGTGTCGTCGATCTTGTGGAAGTAGTCGTAGGTTTCGGCCTCGGTGTCGTTAGTGAGCTTTTCGACGAAGTAGGACCCACCGAGCGGGTCGATCGTGTTCGGGACGCCGGACTCCGTGGCGATCAGCTGCTGGGTGCGGAGCGCGAGCCGAGCGGCCTTCTCGCTGGGGAGGGCGAGCGCTTCGTCCATGGAGTTCGTGTGCAGAGATTGCGTCCCGCCGATGACCGCTGCCAGCGCCTGGATTGTGGTGCGCATGAGGTTGATCTCGGGTTGTTGTGCGGTGAGCGAGACACCGGCGGTCTGGGTGTGGAAGCGCATCCACTGAGAGCGTTCGTTCTTGGTGTTGAATGTGTCGCGCATCTCGCGGGCCCAGATGCGGCGCGCAGCGCGGAATTTGGCGACCTCTTCGAAGAAA
>JACZRQ010000128.1 GCA_022574655.1 Chloroflexota bacterium | reverse complement strand
CCAAGCGCAGGCGGATCAAGCAGACATATAAACCCAATCCCGTACCCAGAGATCCCCCATGGTATCCTCCAAATTGGGGTATCAACGAAGCCGTCGTCCGGAGCTATGGTGCGCCCGCCTGAGATGCTTGATACGTCGGCGCGTGACGTGCCGCTATCGTCCCGCACCAGCCACGGACTGACCCGTCAGCTATCAACTGGGGCGTAGAGGGCCTCGCATTCATCGAGCAGGGCCCTTACCTCCCTCAGCTTCCAAGCTTGAGCGTCGAGCTGAGCATAGGTCGCGTGGCATACCAGAGTTCCCGGTTTCAAGCTGGTCTGACGGCACACGAAAAACAACAGATTGGACAAGCCGAGCAGATTGCCAAGTGCCTTGTCGACGAAATATTGGGACCGATATACGGCAGTAAGATGCACGCGGGGCCGTTCTTCGTTGGTTGGCTCTACCTTTAGGCTGATGTGGCTCAAACACGGAAGCTGTGTGTATTTGTTTCGATCTTTATCCGAATCATATACCGCCAGTTCGAAGAGGCTGTCGCTGACTTTACGCGGGCTCTGACGCTGAGACCCGACGATGTCGAGACGATTCACAACCGGGGCATCGTGTTCGGACACCTCAAACGCTACCAGGAAGCGCTCATGGACTTCGGCCACGTCCTCAAAGCGATACCCAAAGACCCGGAGGCGATGTATAACCGAGCCTGCATCCTCGCACTGATGGGACAGCCTGCCATTGCCCTGGAGCAGCTCAGAGATGTCGTCCAGCGCGATTCCAGCTACCGCGCCTCGGCCTCGAAGGACAGCGATTTCGACAGCATTCGCGCCGACGACTTCCTCCGTAGGGACCTCGAACTTCTCGTCTCCGGCACGGAGTCAGGCGACGCCGACACAAACGCGCCCGACCCCTCGCAGCACGACACCGCAGCGCCGATCCGCTCCTCCTGAGTTTGGCCAGATTCGGAGCGGGGGCGGCGCAATCGCAGCGCTCCTCTCTCGCCCTTGATCGTGGGGGCGCGATGCACCGGCACGTACGGGAACCTTTTTCGCCTCCCATCCGTTAAACTCACGTACGGAGACAACATGAAACATCTCCTCGCGCCCACAGCCTTGATCGCAACCGTGGCGATACTCTTCTCGGCGGTCACGCCCGCCCACGCCTGCAGCTGCGCCCAGCCCTCCGTCGAGGAGATCGTGGCGAACGCAGACATCGTCGCAATCGCCACCGTCACTCGCCTTGTCGATGCGACGGAGATGTGGGGCATCACCGGCGTCCCGGACCGCGATGGCATCGCCTCGGTCGAGCGATACCTCAAAGGATCGGGCCCCGCAGAGATCACCGTCGATGATCCCTCAGGCGATGGCGACTGCGGCTTCCTGGACGAAACCGACGTCGGCGAACGTCATCTCTTCTTCCTAACAACCGACGACGGCGCCTACAAGACTCACCTTTGCTCTGGTAACGCCCTCCTCACCGGCGAGTTCGTCGACGAGGACACCGTGAACGCCTACCTCGCTGAGGTCGAAGCCGTCACCGGCCCCGGCCACCCACCGGACGGCGTTGACCCGACCTCGACCGCGGACAACGACCTCCCGCGCGAGGTGTTCTGGGCGCTCGCCATCCTCCTCCCGATCGCCGTCCTCGCGACCGCCACGCTGGTCGCAGCGCGTAGACGCTAGTTCATGCCATGAAGTACCTCCTCGCGCCCACCACGGTCATCGGCGGCGTAGCGCCACTGTTCTCATCTGTGGCGCCCGCGACCGCCTGCATCTGTCTTCCTACCGCCACAACAACCGAGGAACGCATCGCCTCCTCCAAGCTCGTAGTGGTCGGCGATGTCGTCTCCCGTACAGACAGCGGCGCCATCGTTTCGGTCGAGCTCTACTTGAAAGGATCAGGTCCAACGTATATTGAGGTCCACGACCCGCCGGGTGGAGAATGCGGCGTCTTCAGACAGCTCGGAGACAGGTTCGTTCTCTTCCTGAACACGGATGAAGGTAGTGATGAGCCGCCGAGGACGAGCTCATGCTTCGGCAATATTCGACTCGGAGGCCAATCCCCTGGCGGGCCTCACGTCGACCGGCTGCTCGCGATCACCGGCCCCGGCCAGCCACCAGACGACGCAGCGGAAAACGATCCGCAACCAATCGACCGAGATGTCAAAGACGACGACCTCCCTCACGAGGTGTTCTGGCCGCTCGCGCTCGTCCTCCCTATCGCATTGCTGACCGCGGCCACGCTTTCGCCTTGGCGACGCCGCAAGTAACACACCTCGACTTCCACTACCCGACGAGCCGTCGTATCATATCGCCCTGTGAAATCCCCTCCACTTAAGGCCTACTGATCTCATGCCACTCCCCCAAGTCGAAGCCGCCGTCGAAGACCTCCAGCACTCACACCGCGAACTGTTACGCGTCGTCGACGCCCTTTCTCCTGACGACTGGGACCGCTACGTGCCTCACGGCGAGTGGACCGTCAAGGACCTCATCGCACACGTCATCGGCGACATGTCGCCCTCTGGCGCCGGCCTCATCCACGCCGGCGTCCTCACACCCGAGTTCATCGCCGAGACCTCCCGGGGCTTCGACACGCGAACCCGCAACGAGTCAACGATCGACGAGCGCCGGCACTTCGGCCCCGAGTCCCTCCGGCAGCTTCTTTTCGAATCAGACTTCGCCTTCATCGACGCCGCCCTCAGGCTAGACGACCGCCACCTCGAGGCCCTCGGCTATGCCGTGCCCATGGGCCCCGGCTACGAACTCAAGGTGATCGACTGGCTCTGGCGCGGCTACCACTACCGCCAGCACATCGACGATATCAAACGAACCCTCGAATCCGACTACACACCCGAGAAGCGCACCTTCCTGCCCGAGATCGAGGAGAAGTTCCGCGTCATGGTGCGCGGTCGTGAGGGGTTCCTGCGCGCCGTCTATTCGGTGGCGGACGACGCTTGGGACGAAAAGTCGATCGCCGCGCCGGAGTGGACGAACAAAGACATCCTCGCCCACGTCGCCGCCAACGACCTTAGGCCACACGCTCGGCTCAGCGTCCTTCTCGGAGAGGGCGACGACGACCAACTAGCCGCCGTCAACAGCACCGTTGACGAATGGAACCAGGCACGAGTCGACGAGCGACGAGATCGTACCGTCACCCAACTCATCGCGGAACTGGACGTCAACCGCTCACAGACGTTCGCGCTGCTCTCCCGCATCGAACCCAAACACCTCGACTCTAAGATCACACTCGCTGACGGCCGCACGCTCACGGTCGTCGAGTACATAGGCCTCTTCGGCGAGCACGAATCCATCCACGCCGGCCAACTGGTCCCCGCCAGCCGTGCGCGCCGCACTAAATAACGACCCGAAGCTGACAGAGAGCGCCGACCTGCACTAGACTCAATCACGCCATGTCGATTCTCGTAGGCTCAGAAACCAAACTCCTCGTCCAGGGCATCACCGGTAAGGAAGGCTCCTTCCAGACCAAGCGATGCATCGAGTACGGTACCAACGTCGTCGCCGGCGTCACACCCGGTCGTGGCGGTGGAACCGCCGAAGGGGTCCCCGTCTTCGACACCGTGCAGCAGGCCGTCAAGGAAACCGGCGCCAACTGCTCCCTCATCTTCGTTCCGGCGCCATTCGCTGCGGACGCCGTCCTTGAAGCCGCCTACGCCGAGGTCCCGGTGGTCATCTGCATCACTGAAGGAGTCCCGACGATGGACATGGTCCGCGTCAGGCGCTTCATCGCCGGATCGGACATCACCGTCATCGGCCCCAACTGCCCCGGCGTCATCACACCCGGCGAGGCGCGGGTCGGCATCATGCCCGGTTACGTCTTCAAAGAGGGAAGCGTGGGCGTCATCTCGCGCTCCGGCACGCTCGTCTACGAGTCTGTCGCGCAGCTTACTGAGCGTGGGATCGGCCAGAGCACGTGCGTCGGCATTGGCGGCGACCCGGTCGTCGGCACCACTCAAGTGGAAGCGCTGCGTATGTTCAACGACGACCCCGGCACCTCAGCCGTCGTCCTCATCGGTGAGATTGGCGGCCTCGCGGAGCAGCAAGCGGCCGAATTCATCGCCTCGGAAATGAAGAAGCCCGTGATCGCCTTCATCGCCGGCGCCACGGCGCCGCCCGGAAGACGGATGGGCCACGCCGGTGCGATTATCGTCGGTGCTGCGGGCACCGCCGCCGCCAAGAAGCAAGCGCTTGCCGACGCCGGAGCTACGGTCGTCGACTCGCCCGCAGACCTCGGCAAGGTAACGGAGCGCGTACTCAAAGAGAACAGCATCCCGGCTTGAGTACGTGAGGCCGCGCTAGTTGTGGCACAAAGCTAGCCCTGTCACTAGCACCCCGGCGCTTCACCATTTCTTTACCATCTTCAAGTTGACTACCAACCCCACCAAGTCATACGTTGGTCATAACGGGGTTGCTACTTGTCTGATTATTGACGTGTCCCCTTACACAGCCTAAAATTATTCGCAATAGTAGAATCGCGGCGTGCGTCGAAGGAGGGAGTTGGGATAGTGCTGCTTGGCCTGCGGCGATCGGCTGTACCCGCGGTAGTCGCCGGGGTACTACTGGCGCTCTTCGCCGGCTTCCTAGCCGGGTCTCAGCAGCAAGCCGCCGGTCGCGGCGACCCCAACGTAGTCCCGGGCCGCTACATCGTCACTCTGGAAAAAGCGGCATCCCCTGCGACCGTCCTTGCGGACCATGGGCTGGGGTCAGTCCACGTCTACAGCGCAGCCCTCAACGGCTTCGCCGCTAACGTTCCGCCGTCCAGCCTGGCAAGCCTGCGGGCCGACCCACGCGTCACCTCCATAGAACCCGACCGAATTGAGGACATCCTCGACCAGCCGCTGCCAACCGGCATCGACCGCACCGAGACCGACAAGAACCCGACTGCGAACATCGACAACGTCGACGTCCGCGTCGAGATGGACGTCGCCATCATCGACACCGGCATCGACGGAGACCACCCCGATCTCAACGTCGGCGGCGGTCTCAACCTGACAAGCGGCAAAACGACCAACTGGGACGACAAGAACGGCCATGGTACACACACCTCCGGTACCGTCGCCGCCCTCGACAACAACATCGGCGCCGTCGGCGTTGCTCCCGGCGCCACAGTCTGGGCCTTAAAGGTGTGCAAGGGCCGCTGCTTCACCAGCGACATGATCGCCGCGATTGATGAGGCGACGGCCTGCAAAGAGAAGGCTCTCGGCGGCAGCACCACCTGCAACCTGCGGGCCAGCGGCATTGACTTCGCTTCTGCCAACATGAGCATCAGCACCCCGGACGACGCGACGCCCTGTTCTGGCAGCAGCGATTCTCTGCACAAAGCGATCTGCGGTCTGGTGGACTCCGGCGTAGTCTTCGCGCTTTCTGCTGGCAACGCCGACCGCGCGAAGAGCGCCTATCCAGAGGTCATAGCGGTCTCCGCACTCTCCGACTTCGACGGTCAGGGCGGTGGCCAGGGTTCGCCCACTTGCCGCACCGACGAAGACGACACCCTCGCCAACTTCAGCAACTTCGGCCCCGAAGTCGATATCGCGGCGCCCGGGGTCTGCATCTTCTCTACATGGAAGGACGGCGGCACCAACACCATCAGCGGCACCTCAATGGCGTCCCCACACGTCGCCGGCGCCGTCGCCCTCTACCTCGAGGCTAATGGCCTGAGCCCTGCCACCAGTGGCGCAGGCGTCGACGCCATAGAGGCTGCCATCATCGCTGCAGCTCTACCCGAGGGCACGAGCAACCACGCCTGCAGCTATGACAACGAAAACGCGGCAAGCGGCTCTACTGAGCCCATGCTCTTCGTTAACGCCACAGCCTTCGGCGGCGACGGAACTTGTGATGTCGCGGCATCGGCTACGCCGACGCCGACGCCAACACCAACGCCAACGCCAACCCCCACACCGACGCCGACGCCCACGCCGACACCCACGCCCACACCCACACCGACGGGTCGGCTTCAGGTGGTCAAGCAACTCGATCCGGTCACCGACCCCGGCTTCTTCGACCTTCAGATCAACGGCGTCACCGAG
>JACZRQ010000028.1 GCA_022574655.1 Chloroflexota bacterium | reverse complement strand
GCCTGCGCATCGACTACGCCAGCCGCACCGTAACCGTCAACGGCGACGTCGTTCGCCTCACCCCGACCGAATACTCGCTGCTCTTTCACCTCACCCGCAACACCGGCCGTGTCCTCCCGCACCACACCCTCCTGGCGAAGGTCTGGGGCCGCGAGTACACCGACGAGATCGACTACCTCAAGGTCTACGTCAGGCGCCTGCGCCAGAAGCTCGAAGGTGACCCGGAGACGATCGGTGAGATCGTCAGCGAGCGCGGCGTCGGTTACAAGTTCGTAGCCGCTTAACTTCCTCGTTAACCCTAATCCCCTTCAACTAGACGTCCGTACGCTGCGATTCTTACGAATATTTACCGTTTCTTTACTTAGGTTGTGATAGCGTTAACTTCACACCGTCGGCCTTCAGTGCAACAATAAGGCCGGTAACGCCCCGCGGAGCATTGGACTGGCTCTGTGCTATTGCCCTATGCTCCGGTTACGTATAGCAAGCGCAGTCTTCGACAGAAGGGGGTCCACATGAGGAGCCTAACGGGAATTCATAGAAGCGTGTCGGCAGTGGTCGCCGGATTAGTCATCTTGGCGATCGTCACCACGGTCGTCGCTCTGATCTCCATCGGCAGCTCAGCTGAGGCGGGCGATCCGAATCCGATCCCGATCAACGAGGGCAACCCGTCCTGCAGCGTCTTCGCCGAACAGTATGGTGGCGGCTCATCCTGGATCGAACTCAAGATTGAGCCCCCCGGGAACGGTGTTTACGACGATACCGTGCTCTTCGTCACGATCTCCAACTTCGTCCCATCGTCAGGCACTACTCCTGGCTCCTTCGACTGGTCGTCGAACATTGGTGTCGACGCCGTCTTTGTGAAGGCTGGGAACGATAAGCACAACCTCTACCTTTATAACCCTGAGGTGACATCTGACAGCGGTCTCCAACCACAGGCTGGCCAGGGGAACGGACTCAGCCACCTCTCCTTCTGCTATGACATAGAGGACACTCCGACGCCGACACCGACGCCAACACCTACGCCGACGCCAACACCTACGCCGACGCCGACGCCAACACCTACACCTACGCCGACGCCAACACCTACGCCGACGCCGACACCATCGCCGACGCCAACGCCAACGGACCCGTCGACACCTACGCCAACACCGCCGCTGACGCCGACACCGCCGCTGACGCCGACTCCGCCGCTGACGCCGACACCGCCGCTGACGCCGACACCGCCGGTGACGCCAACACCTACGCCGACGCCAACACCTACGCCGACGCCAACACCTACGCCGCCACCGACGGCGTCCCCAACGCCCACACCTACCGTGCTGATCGCGACGGCGACTCCGGAGCCGACTCCGGAGCCGACTCCGAGTCCGACCGCTCTACCTGTGGCGCTTCCGCCGACCGGCGGCACAACCGGATCGGGGCCATCAGATCTAGGGCTACTACTCTTCTTGGGAGGACTCGTAGTTATCGTTGGTGTTTCGCTGCTAGCGTATGGCCGAAGGCGATCACTGAATTGAGAACTGTGACTCTTTAGCTGAGATAAACGAGCACAGGCGGGCGCTCCCTTACGCGGGCAGCGCCCGTTCTTTGGTTACCGCCTACCCCCGGTTCGTAACGTGCCTGACCGCTCGGGATCAGCTTGATAATCGCGCTCCTGCGCCGCGAGCAGCATTCGTTAACACCCTGAAAGCGCCGCCTGGTTCTTACGATTCCTTATGATTTCTTTACGTAACCAAGGTCATTTCCTGCCCTGGCGCTGTCAAAATATGCCGTATCTAACCTCTGCGGTGTGTCGAGGTCGCCACGTTGCGTAGCCCGGGTAAGGTGCGATGGGAGCTTGTTGGATCAAGGTGTTAACCGTTTCTTCACCAAGGTTCAGGTTTGGTTAAGGTCAATAGCTGGCATGCTTGTGGAGCACGGCTATTGGACTGACCGGACAGTCGGCCGGAGTCAAGGTATCCGTAAATTACGAGAGACGATTTAGAAAGTCGCAGGTACGTGCCAACGTACGCGGCCTGGGGAGGGTCAGATGCGGGGATTCTTGGAGAACACAAACACCAAATCGCGGCCACCAAAGAGGGGTTGGCTGTTCTTGTCAGCGGCAACCGTCCTGGTTGCTGTCCTGGCCTTTGCACTGGTAGCGGCGCTGACCAGCAGCAGCGCGGGCGACAGTCGCGTCAGTGCATCCGAGTACGAAGGTGTCCTTGTCATTATGACCGAGGACCAGCGGCCGCAGCCTGTCATCGCCGCGGTCTCTCAGGACCAGCCCATCGCCATCGGTCCAACTCTAGCCTCAAACGTTGTGGATGGCATCGTCGTCGCCGGCGAATACGCAGGCTCGTTCGACATAACGTCGCCCCCGCCGTGTTCAGCTACGGATCCGTGCGGCACTGTCCACTTCACAGTCGGTGCCTCTACGATCTATGTAGCCTTTGAGTACAACGCCAATGACGTCGGACCGGACGGCGTTGTTGGCGGCGGAGATGACCCGGTCATCAACGAAAACGTCTTCGGTCCCAAGAACAGTTTCACCTGTCCCAGCGATGCTGGTGAGGGCAGCTATCACGGCTGCTACGACACCGGTTGGAACAACCACAACTTTGGTCATCTCCTACACAGCGATGCCCTTCGTATGCAGCTCTTCTGCACCACGACGGGCGACTTCGACTTCGGATCGCCCGACTTCGACTGGGCCCAGGACTACCTTGAAGAAGGTGGTACCGGTGGCTGGGAGTCTCCGTCCGGCACAAACCCCGGCGATGCTGGAAGTCCTGCTGCTCCTGCCGCTGGACCGGTGCCGGCCGGGATCGCCTCAGCCAGCTCCTTGGAGTGGGATCTAGAGAACTCGAGCTTCGATGTCACTCAGGGCTCAAGTAGCCAGGGCGACTGGCGCTCTCCGGCCTTCAACACCATCTATCCGTCACCTGCCGCCGAAGCTGCCGACTTTGTCTGGGAGATGATCTACGAGTTCTCCTTTGACCGTCCTGTCAGCTGCGATTCGGTAGGCATGGGTTTCCCGGCGGCGCACAATTCACCGCCCAAGGGTGCCTTCCCGGACACGATAACCATCACGCCTACGCCTTTCGTTACGCCGACACCAACGCCGACACCAACGCCGACGCCTACGCCGACACCAACGCCGACACCTACGCCGACGCCAACGCCAACGCCAACGCCAACGCCAACGCCAACACCGACGCCGACGCCGACACCTACGCCTACGCCGACACCAACGCCAACGCCAACGCCAACACCGACGCCGACACCAACGCCGACGCCGACACCAACGCCGACGCCGACGCCGACACCAACGCCGACGCCGACACCAACGCCTACGCCGACGCCGACACCAACGCCAACACCGACGCCAACACCGACGCCGACGCCGACACCGCTAACACCGACGCCGACGCCGACACCGCTAACACCGACGCCAACGCCGACACCGCTAACACCGACGCCAACGCCAACGACGCCGACGCCGACGCCAACGCCGACACTGGCGCCAACGCCGACACCGACGCCGACTGCACTACCTGAGACGTCCACGCCTGTACCGACACCAACTCCCTCGCCGGCCCCGACGGCTCTTCCAAAGGAGTTGCCGCCCACGGGTGGCGCGGTCGGCTCTGACCCGTCAGCAGTGGGATTGCTTCTCATCCTAGGCGGCGCAGCGTTTGCCATGGGTACCGGCCTGTTGGTCTATGGGCAGCAGAGGGCGCGAAGTAGGGAGTCGTAGGAAAACCAAGAAACAAACGTAGCCACATAGCAATGGGCGCTCCGCAAGGGGCGCCCATTCCTTGCTTTCGATTCAGTGTTCAGCGCTCGCGTTGAGCTTCGTTAACCGTTTCTTCACCGAGGTTGAGGCTTGGTAAGCTACCACGTTCACGGCTTTCCTTAGACAATGATTTACGTAGCCACCAGCCGTTCGACCGAGGGAGCGCCTCATGAAATGTGAGTCCTGTGATATCGAGCTGATTGCCGTGCCACTCTGGCAAGCGGATCGCTACTACTGTTGTTCGGGATGCGCCGCCGGCGGTCCCTGCAGTTGCTCCTACGTTGATGATCCAGGGCGCCTGGGAAACGAGTTGGGCATCGTACCGCTACGGGTAAGAGACTTATTGGACCGGTACGACTCAGAAATTCAAAGAGAAGGAAGCCATAGCGCCGAACACTCGGAAACTGGGAACCGTTAGAAATGACTTTGGTCAGTCGGCCAATTCTGGCGTCACACCGAAGTATTGACGTAACACTGGCGGTCGCTCGCTGTTTTAATAGCGGGGCTCGTGCCAGATTCGGCCAGGTGTTGTTCGGTGGCTGGATAACCGCGAGTTCGGACGGGATTGATCAGGGTTCATGGTAGACTTCACCGGTCAAGCAAATGCTTCAATCGTGGAATCGGGTTTGCCGAATGAGGGAGGGGCTAGAATGGACCTGCTCGCCGGGAGCATCGTCCGACTGAGGTCAAAGAAGGTCCGCTGGGACGAACTTGACCGGAGTCATTGGCTCTTGGGTGGGCTCGCTCTTTTGGCCTTCGTTTGGACGATGGTCATCGTCTTCACCGGAGGTTCGCGATCGGACGTTTCGGCCATCGGCGAGGACGATCCGCCATGTACCGTTCCCGTCGACATCTCGCTTGTGTTCGACCATTCGGGGAGCATGAGCCAGGGAACAAAGCTGGCCGATGCGAAGACGGCCTCGATTGGCTTCCTTGCCGATGTCGCTGGCGGAGACGGCGATCTGAGCCCGCATCAGATGGCGTTGATCGGATTCAGCGACGGAAACGCAAATACCGATGTTGCGTTGACGACGAACGCGGCAGCGATCAATGGCGTTCTGAGTGGGTACGCGGCAACCGGGTTCACGAACATCGGCCGTGCGCTACAACTTGGGCAACTGCAGCTTATGGGCGGTGGCGATGATCCAGACTTCATGATTCTGATCTCGGACGGCTCCGCTAACACGCCGCAGGATGTTGACCAGCCCAACTCATCGAGTGCTGACAACGATATCTACATCGACGTGAACGATGACGGATTCATCTCGATCCTTGATTTCTTCCTCATAGACTACCCATCGGACCCAGATTCCGTTCCCAACTTTGAGGTCGTTAGCGGTGTCTGGCAGGTTGACAGTGCAGCAGATCTGCTGGACGCCCTTGACGTGGACAACGATGGGATCCTGGACGATGATGACGACTTCAACTTTGGTCCCGGCAAGAACTTCACAATCATAGACGGGACACTTTATCTGGATGCTAACGGAGATGGCAACTTCGCGCCAACTCTCTTGTCTCTTCCGGCGTTCGCTCCGGGACACACTGACGAGTTGACGGTACTGCGCGGTGGTTTAGTGTGGGACGGATCGTCAGGCCCCGACTTCAGCGGAGATGGCGCTGATGTTTTCGCTCAATATGCAGCCACCCAGGCGAAGGATGCGGGCACAACGGTCTATGTCATCGGATACGATCTGGAAAGCTCTCAGGACGCGACTCTCCTTTCGTCGATGGCCTCTCCTGGCAAGTTCTTCGCAGGCGGACCTGACACGATCGAACAGATCTTCGGCGATATTCTTCAGGATGTCTGCGGGACGCCTACGCCAACGGCTACGCCTACGCCAACGCCAACGGCTACGGCTACGCCAACGGCTACGCCTACGCCTACGGCTACGCCAACGGCTACGCCTACGGCTACGCCAACGGCTACGGCTACGCCTACGCCAACGGCTACGCCAACGGCTACGCCAACGGCTACGCCTACGCCAACGGCTACGCCTACGCCAACGGCTACGCCAACGGCTACGCCAACGGCTACGCCAACGGCTACGCCTACGGCTACGCTAACGGCTACGCCTACGCCAACGGCTACGCCTACGCCAACGCCGACACCGACGCCAACGGCTACACCGACGCCAATGGCTACGCCTACGCCTACGCCTACACCGACGCCAACGCTTACGCCGACGCCGACACCGACGCCGACGCCGACACCGACGCCAACGCCGACGGCTACGCCAACGCCGACGGCAACGGCGACGGCAATAGCTACGCCAACGGTGCTGATCGCGACAGCGACTCCAGAGCCAACGTTAGTGCCAAGCGCACCTCCGCCGCTCGAAGCGACGGAAACACCAGTCGATTTTCCGCCGACCGGGGGAGCTAATCGCGCTGAACCTTCTTCCGTTGGCCTGCTGTTGGCGATCGGCGGTTTGACCGTAATGGTGGGAGTCTCACTTCTCGCATACGGTCGGAATGACTCGCTAAAGCGAGACTCTTGAGCCGATTACAGCCGTCTCGCGACGACATGCGAAGATGGCCAGCTCCACTGGCCAATCTGCCTTCCGGTCGATCATACGCAGCCGCAAAGCGCCTGAATTAGCCCGTTCGTTATGCCAAACTGCCGTTTGCGGCAAGAACACTTGTTTCTTTAGGCTATCGTTCGTGCTTGACAGCTACAGTAATTCTTCAGGATAATTGAGATGTCTTGGTGGGACCGCAACCGCCGGGACATTTAATAGCGCTCTTTGGGTCTCATCGCCGCACCCCCGCGAGCTTCACGACCTGGGAGCGCTATATCATCCCTCTGAAACTGGTTCGTCTGTAACTTCGTGCATCTCAACTTCATCTTCTTAGACAGGAGCCAACTCCTGTTCGGTAGACGAACCCCCATGATTGATATTCATCCAGACCCGCTAAGAGAAGTGCGGATCGCCAAACGCTGGGCGGTCGCCGGCATCGTCTTGTCAGTCGCTGCATTACTGCCCGTCTACGGGATCTTCCTCGGTCTCTCAGCCGTCGATCTCATCTTTGTTCTAGCACCTGCGTCTGTTACGGCGGCGATCGGCATCGAGCTAGCGTCTCGGTGGGAGTACAGGATGCGGCGTCGTTACGCTTATCCCCACCGCCTCGGTTATGAACTAGCGTCGATCCATGAGTTCCCGAAGGCGTGTGCGCACGCCGCTCGCCTTATCGCAAGCTGGATAAAGGTAGACGCAGTCGTGGTTGGCTGGCTTACGGAGGATGGCGAATCTCTCGCTGCGAGCGGTGCATTCGGATTGCCTGAGGGTTGGATCGAGGATGACGTCCACATACCCCTAGGAGCGGGTTCGTTAGGTGAATCGATCCGCATGGGCGAGATTTTCCGACGAAGAGGCGTGGACGATCCGTGGTTCGGCGACGCCTTTGGGCAAAACGATGCTATCTATGTTCCGCTCGTTAGCCGGGATCGTTCCCAAGGGGTATTGGCGATCGCAACTGCCCCGAGGAATCCGCATGTCCGTGACAAGCGGTTGCTCGCGGCGCTTGGGATGGTGGCTGGGTTGGCATTGGATAACTGTCGGCTGTATGAAGGGCAGCGCGCTCACGCGCTGCATCTTCAGGAGCTGAACAGGATGAAGACAGATTTCTTGTCGACGGTGTCGCACGAGCTGCGAACGCCGCTTACTTCGATCATGATGGCTGCGGACATGCTTCGTGAGGATGAGGAAGAGATCGACCCGGAGAGCGCGAGATCGCGTCTGGTGGGTAGCATCGTGAAGGGTGCTTCGCGGCTTAGCAGTTTGGTCGCTGACTTGGTCAACGTCTCGCGCGACGATGAGTTTCAGCCTCGTCTCGAACTCGATGCGGCTCCGCTGTCTGATCTCGTGAATGGCGCAGCAGCGATCATTCAGCCGCTGGTCGCCGCCAAGCGTCAGCAACTGGATGTTCAGTTGAACAGTTCCGGAGTGATGGTGCTAGTTGACCGGCTTCGTTTCGAGCAAGTTCTCATCAACCTTTTATCTAATGCCCAGCGGTATAGTCCCATCGGCGGCCGCATCTCCGTCGGACATGAAACGGTGGGAGGCGAAGAAGTCTTGAGCGTTACCGATTCTGGTCCGGGGGTTCCCGATGAGGACAGAGAGTTGATATTCGAGCCGTTCTACCGTGGAGATCGATCCGGTCTCGGTCTGGGCCTTGCGATCGCGAAATCCATCGTCGAATTGCATGGCGGCCGAATCTGGGTTGAGGCATCACCGACTGGCGGAAGCACCTTTGCGGTAGCGCTGCCGCGTCAGCCCGTGTCGAAACGACCAGTGCCAGCTTCCCGAGCCTTCCGCTAGCGGGAAGTCCGATTCCTCATTCGGCCACGTCACGGTTGTCACCTCGTGATGGCGGTGGTAGTTTGAGCATATGGGCCCCTTCAAGTTCGCCGGCCTGATCGTCGGCCTCGTGGTCGTCGCGGTAGCTTGTGGCGATGGCGGCGAGGAGTTAGCGACCGGCTCTCCCACCGCTGTGCCTTTAGGCGCTAGTGCAACTCCAAGTGACGTGCCCAGCGTTGGTGAACAGTGTTCGGCCCAGACCTACGTCGTGCAGTCGGGTGACACGCTCTTCGATTTAGCGTTGGAGTTCGATGTGACGGTGGATGCGATAGCCGCAGCAAGCGGACTTGCGAGTCCTGACGTTTTGGATATCGATCAGGAGTTGACGATTCCATGCCCCGTAGCGGACGGAGCATTGCTCGAGGATGACACTCCGTCTCCAACGCCAATAGCCTGAATGACCAGTACCCAGTCTCCGTCATGAGGTTACGCCGTCTTCAACTGTTTGACTATCGAAACTTCCATCGCCTAGACCTTGCAGTATCCCGCAACCTGGCGGTCTTTATCGGCGAGAACGCCCAGGGGAAGAGCAATCTTCTGGAGGCCATCTATCTTCTCGTGACCATGCGAGCAGTTCGTGCCGACACTGACGTACAGCTCATTCGCCGCGAAATCTGGTCTGACGTCCAACCGGCAGCCCGCGTGGTAGGGCATATCGAGACTGCAGACGGGCTTTTGAAGGTTGAGGTAGCTGTCGTGGCGCGTCAAGGTGCCAACAATCTCATCGCCACAAAATCAGTGAGGGTGAACGGTTCCGCGAGACGGCTCGCAGACGCGGTAGGTCGAATCACAGCGGTTCTGTTTACGGCTGATGACCTCGAGACTGTGACTGGATCGCCCTCCCCACGCAGGAGATTCATCGATATCGCACTTTCACAGGTAGATGGCGAGTACTCAGAAGCCCTGCGGCAGTACGAGAAGGTTGTGCCGCAGCGGAACAGCTTGCTGAAGCGAATTCGAGAAGGTCAAGCTGGCAGGGATGAGTTAGAGTTTTGGGATACGAAACTTGCGAACCACGGTGGCCTGATTCTGCATCGCCGGGCTGTTGCTCTTGAGAGGCTGGGACATCTTGCGGCAGAAGCTCATGCATCCCTCGCCTTCGATGAGGTGCTCGACGTTCGCTATAGGCCGCGCGTTGATGGCATGGATGCGGACTCGTTTGTAGATCAATCTCGGTCGGCGAAGACTCTCAGGGACTGCTTACATCTGGGGCTCAACCGCGATATTGCAGCAGGCATGACTCTAAACGGACCCCACAGAGACGACATCGAGTTCATCTTGGACGGCGCCTCTGCTTCCGGCTTCGCCTCGCGAGCCCAGCAGCGCACGATCGCCTTGGCCCTCCGCTTGGCGGAAGCCCGCTTTCTCAGGGAGCGAAGGGAGGAGGCGCCGCTTCTTTTGTTGGATGACATCCTCTCAGAAATGGACGGTGGCCGCAGGAAATCAGTTTTGGGTGCTCTAGCGGGAATGGGTCAGACTCTTGTCACGGGAACTGACTTCGATCGATTTCCCGCTGAGTTTACCTCGGAGGGGGAGCTACTGCGGGTCGAGGCAGGCACGGTCGCGCCGCTCAAAGCCTAATTACAAGTCGGCTAGCAGGCGGCTTTTGACTTCAGCAGGGATCATGGCGAACAGACCGCCCGGGACAGCCCTCGCCTCGAGGTGGGTGCCGGGCCAATAGTCGCCATCTATCTGAAGAGGCAACGGCGGATCGAAATCGAGCCGAAGCCGCTTCACGCGACGAAATGTAGTTTTGGGCGAGCGCAGGTGTAGCCGCACCATGGTGCGGAGAGCATGGAGGAGAAGGTCGCGCAGTCCTTGGCCCTCGTAGAGGAAAACGTCCAGCATGCCATCGTTGATCTTTGCCTTCGGGGTGATCTTCGTGATGCCGGCGTAGCGTTGGGTGTTTCCGGCCAGCACCATTAGGGCGTTAGCAGGGAGTGTTTCGTTGTCGAACTGAATCTGCCCTTTCCTACCCTTGTATCGGAAGACCTCTCTGATCGTGGCCGCAACGTATGCAGCTGCGCCGACTTTGTGCTTCAACCAGACTGATGTGTTTTGGATGATGCTGGCGTCGACACCGAATCCAGCCATGAGCAGGAAATAGCGATCACCGGCGAGGCCAATGTCGATAGCGTGAGGAACTGATCTTTCGAGGACGCGCACCGCGTCGATTGGATTCCGTGGAATACCAGCTTCGCGGGCCCAAAGGTCGCTTGTGCCAGCGGGGATTACGGAGATGGCTGTGCCCGATCCTGCTAGCCCGTTCACCGCTTCGTTCAGGGTACCGTCGCCAGCGCACACCAGCACCAGTGGCGTTCGTTGATCTGCCGCACGAGCAGCGATCTCTGTAGCGTCTCCGCTCTTCGTCGTCCAGACCCACTCGATGCTCCAACCAAGATCCTTGAGGTATGTGTTGGCTTCGGAGAGACGCTTGCGCCCTGGGGCATTATGAGCTATTGGATTGACAATGACGAGCGCCTCGCGGCGCTGTAGCACCTCTGGAGCTTCGATGCTGATCACACAAGAAAGCCTATCGTCGATGAGTGGCTAGTCACAACCCCGGTGACCTTCGGCAGTGTGCCACCTTATGATGTGGACAGCGGCCGAATAGGGTGAGCGAAAGCCGCTGGCCCGCGTGGGATTACCGAAGAACAATTCGTAGATGGAGGATATCTGAATGCCCGAAGGCATGGGAATAAAGAGACTTGATCACGTTGCTTGGGCAGTGCGGAAGCTAGACGACGCACTCCCATTGCTGACTAAGCTAATGGGCATGACGGTCGAGGGCCGTTTCGAAGATACGGAAGTTGGGTTTCGTGGCGTTGGTTTGCGAGTACCGGGAGGAACGGGTCACTTTGAGCTATTGGAGCCCATGAACGAGGACAGCTACCTGCATCGGTTTCTCAACGAGCGAGGGCCCGGTCTGCATCATGTCACATTTGAGGTCGAAGATACCGACCGCGCAGCCCAGGCGATAAGAGACTATGGCATCGAACCGATGGGCGGAGTGCGTCGGAGCCACGGCTGGGCGGAGACGTTCATTCACCCCAAGGATTCCGGTGGTGTGCTGTTTCAGTTCTATCTTGAAGAAGAAGAGCATCAGCACGAACCTGGGCACGACCACAGTCATAGCCATGAGATGGAAGCCCAGGAGTAGATGGATTTCGTACAGCCGACTGAAGGCGAAGTCAGGGTCAACGATCTGCATCTGCACTACTTTGAGTGGAAGCGAAGAGGAACTCGGCCATTAGTTTTGAATGCACGGACTTGCGCTTACGTCTTCGAGGACATCGGCCACTCACTCCTTGGCCTCGATCCGGAGCAGTTCGCGCGGGTTGTGCGGGACTTTCTGCGTGATGAATTGGTCAGCCAGCTTGCTTCAGCCAGAGTTGACTTGACCGTCTGTCTCTAGCTCGCGGTTGACTTCGTGTTCTTTACGGGCCGAATCGACTCAAGTTCTTCCTCGCGTCCCATGAGAATCAGCGTGTCCCCGCCTGCTAACTGAGTCTCCGAAGCCGGTCCCACGGCTAGTTCCCCGTTGGGTTTCTGGATCGCTAACACGATTGTGGTGGGACTGGTCCTCAAGACTTCTGCGATCGAGCGGCCTGCTAGCGCACCTTCACGCGATATCTCGATCTCCGCTAGGACTGCGTCGGCGTCCTTCGCGGTGAAGGAAGTATCGACGAGGCCAACGAGGATTGGTTGCAAAGCAGAAAGCGCCATGTGTCGGCCAGCAGCTATGTAAGGCGAAAACACCCGGTCTGCGCCTGCCCGCAACATCCGTGGTTGGCTCTCAGGGTTAGCGGCTCTCGATACGACGAAGATGTTGGGGTTGAGTGCCTTCGCCGTCAGCACGATGAACGTGTTACCGGCGTCTGAGTCCGCTGCGGCTAGGATGCATCGTGCCCGTTCGATCCCGGCCTCCTTCAGAATCGCATCGCTCGTAGCGTCACCGATGAGGACGAGATAATCCTGCAGCTGTGCGCGCTCTATGGCCTCTTGGTTGGATTCGACGATCACGAAGTCGACACCACGGGCGGAGAAGTCTCTTCCGATCTCCTCGCCCACCCTACCGAAGCCGACGAGAATGAAGTGGTCGGTGAGGCTCTGTATCTGTCTCTTCATGCGTTGAACCCCCAAAAGAGTGGCCAGTTCACCTTCTAGAACGAACCGGAATAGGGCAAGCAGTCCGTAGAAGATGGCGCCAACCCCTCCGATAGCGAGGACTATAGTGAACACCTGTCACGCGGTTGCTAATTCGTTGACCTCTCTGAAGCCGATGGTCGTCACTGTGATGACAGTCATGTAGAGGCTGTCCAGGAAGCCCCAGTCCTCGATGATCATGTACCCGGCCGTACCAACGACCAAACATCATGACAAGAAGGGATGCTGCCGCGATAATGTTGGTGGGAAGCGATGCTATTGCGGGAGCGTAATGTCCGCCACATTCGATTTGTGCGAGCCTAGGCCGCCCGATCCCCGAATCGCTTACGCTTCTGACTGACGTAATCGACCAGGATGTACTGTCCGAGCCGCTCCGGCGTGGTGTAGAAAACGCGTCCCTTGTTCATCTTGGCGATCTGGCCGACGAACTCCTTGAGGTAGTAGTTACTGTCCAGCATGAAGGTGTTGATGGTAATCCCCTTCTTCGTGCAGCGCCGAACTTCCTTGAGCGTTTCTCGTATCGTAATCGGACTCGGTGGGTAGGCGAAGTATGATCGACCGTGCTCGAGGTGCGCGGTCGGCTCGCCATCCGAAATCATGATGATCTGCTTGGTTCCGGCGCTGTGTCTGGCTAGGTGTTTCTGAGCGAGCATTAGGGCGTGGTGCATGTTGGTTCCGAGTACCGATTCGTCCCAGCGAACGTAGGGTAGCTCCTCGGGCTTGAGGTCGCGAGCGTAGGCTGAGAAGCCGACAATGTATAGAGCGTCCTTTGGGAACTGAGTTCGAATAAGGTTGTTAAGCGCGAGAGCCACCTTCTTGGCAGCTTGGAAGCTGCCGCGGAGTGCCATCGACCATGAGAGGTCCAGCATCAGCACGGTGGCGGTAGTGGTTAGGTTCTCTGCTCGGTAGACCTGGAAATCACTCTGTTGGAGGCGAACAGGTACCTGAGGTCCCTCTCGGATCACTCCGTTCATGATGGTTTCGCCGAGGTTGAGATGGAAGGGGTCGCCGAACTCATACTGTTTCGTGTCGTCGGCGCGCTCGCCGCCGTGGCCCCGGTCGTTCAGTTCGTGTTTTCCGGCCATGGCTCTCTTCAACTGCGAATAGATCTCGCCTAGGGCTTTCTCGCCAAGCTTTCGAACGCCGCGAGGTGTTAGCTCCCATTGTTTACCCTTGCGTCGTATGTAACCGGCCTCCTCAAGGACTTCGAGGAAGTCTTTGAGTTGCTTCAGGGTGTCCGCAGCCTCGTCGCCGAGTAGTTCACGGAGCTTGTCTTCATCGATGTCGTCAAGGTCTCCACCGTACTGGGTGCGCTCAAGTTGCTTCTCAAGGTCATCCATGTCCTGGAGGTCACCCATCAAATCGAGGCCCTGTAAAAGATCCAGCTCGTCGTCCCCGCGGAACGGGTACTGATTCGGCATGTCGCCGGGCGGCGCTAGGATGTCCAAGTTGATCGCCAGCTCTTGCAGCTCACGTTGCAGCTCCGCATCATCCAGATGTTCCGTCATGAGATTCTGGAGCTGCTGTCTCATGTCGGAAGGCATGCTATCGAAGAGGCTTTGCATGGCGGCGATGCCTTGCTTCATCTGCTCGATCAGCTCGTCAAGATTCTTTGGTGGGTTATCGCCGAACAGGTCGCCGTACTTCTCCATGAAACCGTCGAAGTTCGGTTCGCCACCGGCCATTTTTTCAGAGAGCATCTTGTTGAGGTCTCGCATCATCTGCTTCATGCGGGCCATGTCTTCGGGGCTCATGCTCTCGAGTCTTTGAGAGAGGTCTTTGAAGAAGCTGTCCATCAGCCCCTTCTTTAGCATCTCCATTAGTTCTTGGAACTTCGCGGCGGCCTCTGGGTCCATGAACTCGTAGTTGTGAAGTTCCTTCATCCTTCCGCCGGCATCTTCAGGCAGGTTCTCAAGGAAGTCATGCTTCTTTTGCGTAATTAACTTGAGCGTTTCAGCGAGGCGGCGCTGCTCCTCTGCGGTCTCCTCTTGATTCGGGGGGCTAACGGCTTCCTCAAACGCTTTAAGAGGATTGGGGCCACCCTCTAGCTGGTTCGTAGCTTCACTTAACCTGCGGTCAACGGTTTCACGTTCGAGTGAAAGAACCTCGTCGAGGCGCTTCTGGATGTCTTCGAACACGGAGCCGAGATTGAACTGATCCAGCTTCTGCCTTCGCTGTTGGCGGAGCTGCTGTAGGAGATCGCGTAATCCTTCCATCCGCATTCCGAGTGGGTTTCGCATTCCGCGCTGCAGGAGGTTGCGAAGCGCGTGCTCGAGGTCGCCAAAGTTCATCAGGTCATCAGTGATTCCAGCGAGAACGTCATCGGGGTCAAGGGGGCCGATGTCTTGCGATCCGTCCCACTCAGAGTATCTAAAGCGAAAAGGCATATCGAATTCCTGACTACCCTCTGTATTGGTAGGCTCCGGCCACCTTGTCTTTGTTGAGTCGCTTGTTCAGGTGCAGGCCTTCAAGGATCAACTCTGCGGCCGACGCGACGAGCGGTGCACTTCCCTTACCCCCTAGTTTCTCGGCAGCGGCAGCTAAACCCTCAGTACCTCTAACTAGTTTGCCGTAATCGGCGGACGGTGTCATATCTGAGACTTCCACGCTAAAGCCGGCCTTGAACCTGGCCACGATCGGCTCAAGTTCGCCGAGGCTGAAGTAGTTGTTGAAGACGGCAAGTACCGCGCCCTGGATGAGCCGCTCCACTATCTGTTCTTCACGGCCTTCCTCCACGGTCTCGAACTCTAGTTTGCCGGTGAGGGCCGGCAAGACGAACGGGAGATCGCTCACGCGCGGAACGACGGTCTTCTCTTTCAAGCGTATCGCCCTTCGCAGGGCGTTGGCCAAAAGCGACTCATAGTCGGCAATAGAGGCACGTACCGATACACCTGAGCGTTGATTGACATCGGGGCTACGTCGAGCGAGCCGCGTAATCTCGGCGACGATCTCCTTCATGTATTGAGGTACTTTGACCGGGATATCTTCGTCGAAGCGGGTGCGCTCTTGCTCCATGATTTCGATTTCGATTTCAGTGTTGGTGGGGTAGTGAGTGCGGATCTGAGCGCCGTAACGGTCTTTGAGAGGAGTGATAATACGCCCGCGGTTCGTGTAATCTTCCGGGTTCGCAGACGCTACTACAAACACGTCAAGGGGCAACCGAATCCGATATCCGCGGATCTGCACGTCGCGCTCTTCCATGATGTTCAACAGGCCGACCTGGATTCGCTCCGCGAGGTCTGGAAGCTCGTTGATGCAGAAGATCCCGCGATTGTGCCTGGGCACAAGTCCGTAGTGGATGGTGAGCTCGTCTGAGAGGTAGCGTCCTTCGGCGACCTTTATCGGGTCTACTTCGCCGAGCAGGTCTGCGATGGTGATGTCAGGTGTGGCGAGTTTCTCACCGTACCGTCGGTCGCGGCTCAGCCACTCGATCTCAGCCTCATCTCCTTCTGCGTCGATTAGATCGCGGCATCGCTTGCAGATGGGTGAAAACGGGTCATCGTTGATCTCGCATCCGGCAATGGCGGGCAGTTCGTCGTCAAGGAGGTTTACGAGCGCCCGGATGAGGCGTGACTTGGCCTGACCCCGTTCGCCAAGAAAGATCACGTCCTGGCCAGACAGGATGGCGTTCTCCAGGTGAGGAAAGACGCTATTGTCAAATCCGAGGATGCCTGGGAAGTGTCCTTCACCTTTCTGTATATGCTCGATGAGGTTCTTGCGCATCTCCTGTTTGACCGGGATGGTCTTATAGTTGGAGTTACGCAAGTCTGCTATCGTACGGGGCTTCTTTGCGACCACTAGCTACTAAGCCTCACCTTCTGGGTTCTGGTTGCCACGGGAGCGTCCGGAATCGGCGAGGAACCGGGCGACCTCGTCCCTTGCGAAGCGTGGCATGTCCGTTTCAGTATTGCCCACCATTATAACCCCCGTCTCTGACTCGACGAACGTGCCGATTCTCTCGGCAGCCACTCCTATCGAGCGGATAGCCGCGAGAGCCGATCTGTGCTCCGACTCAGCGACGGCTACCAGGAGCGACCCAGATGCCAGGAGGCCGAGAGGATCAAGCGAAGCGGCCGAACACAGAGTCTTGGTCTCTGGGAGCACCTCGATGGACCCTGGGTCAACTGCGATGCCGACGTTGCTTGCTTCCGCCATCTCATAAAGCGCCGTCGACAGGCCTCCCTCGGTAGGGTCGTGCATAGCGTGAACCTGAACAGCGTCGCAGGCGGCTCTAGCCTCTGTGATAACACTGATGCCTGGATCGTATACATAGTCGGCTGCCGTCGTCAGTGAGGTAGCGTCAACTCCGAGCTCCGTGAGCCGATCTTGAGACTCCCGGGCGAGAACTGACGTGCCCTCGACGGCGATTCCTTTGGTTAGGATAAGCGCATCGCCTGGCTTGGCTCCGTCGGGGCGCACCAGTCGTTCTCTAGAAACCTCACCAAGAAGAGAGCCAATCACGATTGGGCGGTCGATCCCAAGTGTAACCTCGGTATGTCCTCCAACGAGTTCGATCTGGAGTGATTCGCAGGCACCTTTGACCTGTCCGAATATCGTTTCGGCAAGTTCTTCGGTCGCGCCCTCTGGGAGCAGAATCGTGGCAAGGAACCAAGCAGGCTTCGCACCGAGGCAAGCGACGTCATTAGCGTTGACATGGACGGCGTACCAGCCGATGAGGTCACTAGCGAACGTAATCGGGTCGCTCTTGGCCACTAGCAATGACGGACCGCCGTTGTCGATCACCGCTGCGTCGCGGCCCACGCCGGGGCCAAGCACGACACGGTCATCGCCATGTGGTATGTCTGCGAGCAATCGTGCTAGCAGATCGTGGGGCAGCTTTCCAGCTTGCATCTGTAGGGAATGTTCATTGGTCTCTGCCTGCCGTGTCAACGATGGGAACGGTGGCTGGCGCCCTTTGCCTGTGATAATCGAGCATTCCTATACTGTGATCGAGTTCTGACCGATGCGCAGCAAAATCCTTGAGAGTCACTGCTTCGAACCGACGCGGCGTTGCATGACTGGCTGCGGCCTACGGTGAAGAATCCGCCGCGTCAACGGTCGTCCGCAACCTGGTTCCTTCTTGTGGCGGCTGCTGCGGTCGTCGCCGTTAGCACTGCTTGTGGTGACGGTGATGGATCGGCGACCACCTCAGTCACGCCCACGCCTCCACCAGACGTGCGAAGTCCCCTCGGTGACTCGACTGTGACTGCTACGCCCCCGCCTCCTCCCAGTGAATATCGGCTCGTATATAGCGAGTTTGGCAACGAGGCGGACACGATTTGGCTCGTCAATCCTGTCAACCCATCTGAGCGGGAGAAGATCGTGACGATTCCTCACCGGGCGACGTTTGGGATCAACCCGTCTCTGTCGCCTGATGGGCGTTTGGTGGCGTACCTGTCGCAGCCCGAGACAGCCCCGGCTGATCCGTTCCTCTCGCGCGCTGATCTGATGGTCCTGGATCTGACGAGCGGGCACACCGAAAAAATCCTCGAGAACGTTGACATTACGATCACGCCTCTGTGGGCACCCGACGGGCGGCTTCTGTATGTGCGGCAGAAGTCGGGGGCGAATCCGTTCTCCGCAGACATCATCATCACGCAGATCACGATCGCTGATCTGCCGCCGCCCGGCGAGACCCCGAGTCCGTCTCCAACCTCATCGCCAACGCCGACTGGTTCACCTGGACCTGTGGCGACGCCCTTCAATCCAGTCAAGGAGATCCTTCGTGAGAACGTGAGCCGGGTACTTTCGTTTATCCCGGTGGGGTTCGCAGACGACGATGAATCGTTGTACTTTGTCCAGATTGCGGGTGGAACGGGCGGGCAAACGTTGCTCGGGGCGTACGCTCCAGCTACGACTGAATCGATCGCTACGGCGACTGCGTTGATCGAGGCGACCGCGACGGCGGTCTCGGGACAGAGCCCGACGCCGAGCCCCGATCGGTCAGCGGGGTCGACGCCGAGCCCGACCCCCGGTGCAAGGCTGGTTTTACAGCTTGTCGATCAGCTCATATCGGGTCCACAGCTGAGCCCAGACCGGACACTGCTCTCGTTCCTCGCGCCAATGTTGGTCGAAGGGGATGTCGTGGAGAGGGTGCTGATCGCAGACATCGTCAACAGGGCGGTAGCGCCCCTTCCATTGGAAGGTCTTCCCTCCGGTGGTCAGCTTGGTCCGGTGTGGCACCCAGATGGTCAGCGACTGGCGATTGGGTTCAACAGATCGTCAGACACGGCGGGAGCGGTTGCGCTCGTGCCAGTCACCGGTGGATCGCTAACGTTCTTGCCGGCGCCCACGTCCGGGTTCGACGAACCTTTGTCGTGGTCGCCTGATGGAGGATTTCTCGCAGTGCTACATCACTCCGAAGGCGGCCAAGGGCGGTTGGACCTGGTGGCTCCGACGGGTCAACGCGGGACGGTGCAGGACGGGCCTGACGTCCGGATTCTCGGTTGGTTCAAGCCGGACCAAGTTCCGATTCCACCATCGGTGAACGGCGAGTAGCGATGATATACTTGCCGAGGTACTAAAATGCTCAAACGGTTAGTGAACTCGGTCAGACGTAACCACGCGTTGGAGCATGCGACCATCTCGATCTTACTCAGCAAACATGGTCAGATCAGGGTCGTGGGGCGTGCCGCACCGGATGGGTTCTACATCTATGGGGATGTACCAACGGAGCGGCTGGAGGAGTTCGCTGATGAGGCGCTCAAGCGGCTTCAGAACGGCGAAGCGCACCTGGCGGTATCGCCTCATTGCGGCACGAATATCGCGGTAGCTGGGTTACTGGCTGGAATTGGCTCATACGTTGCGATGGGCGCCCGGTCGGACCGGCTAAGCGGGTTACCGGGAGCCATAATCGCATCAGTGGTGGCGGTGATCGCGTCTCAGCCACTGGGACGCTGGGTGCAGAAGAACTACACGACGTCGGCGGACCTGGATGGCATCAGAGTTGTTTCGGTGAAGAGGGCGGGCGGGCCGTTCAACAACATCCACAAGGTCCGGACGGCGGCCGCTTAAGCCCTCGCGGGCACTTTGCCTCGTCCGCCGCGGACTGAAGTCCGTGGCTTGGGAACGGGCGCGGCTACGGTCAATCAATGTGTAATGCCCAACAATCAAGGTTTTTTCGTATCTGAGTTTTGGTTGTTTGGGGGCGTTTGTATCTGGAAGTTGATTGTTCGGAGGGTGATTTGCTTTTTTCGGGGGCTGGGGCCGTAGGGGACGGGGTGGTTGGTGCGTGGGCGGGTTTGATTGAGCGACGATCATGGGTAGGGGGCTATACGTTCAATCGACGGTTCAACCGAAGGGCCGCGGTGTCGTTGGTGACCGTCTGATTTTGGGACAAGATTCGATGGCTCTGGTGGTCGCTGATGGGTCGCTCTCGTGGCATGGGCATGTACCTCCGGTTTCAGTTTAGGGGATTGGCGTGAGAGCTGGAAGGGGGAAGTGGCGCGAGGGGGGACCGGGGCATCTGCTTCACAAGCACCTCGGGATAGGCGCTGTGCCTTGACTAAGTGCACACCGTATCCCTACCGGATCTATCACCATCACCGATTAGATCCCGATCTCCAACACACGAGTACGCGCGCACGAAGTAGAATCGAATTTGACGACGAGTGATGTGACAACGGAGGTTTCATGGCCGGACGCAAGCTACGAGTCTACGGTGACGCCGACCTCGAGGTGGAGCTTGAACAATACTTTCGCGATCACAAGTCTGTGAACTATGAATCGGCTCGGGACCTCGGATATGCGGGTCACGAGGACGAGCACCACTACCGCGAGGCATTGAAGCGGCGTAGATTACTCGTCACACACGACGGTGACTATCTGAACGACTCCAAGTTTCCATTACAAGAAACAGATGGTGTTCTTGTTCTCAAGCGAGGACAGAATTTGGAGGCCCAGACCATGGCATTGGAGAAGTTCCTGCGTTGGGTGTGGGTGCCTATCTTCCGCGACGACAGCAACTACTCAGCTCTTGGACACGTCAAGGTCGAATTGTCCGGCGATGGGTACCACTGGTGGATGCACACTACGGACGGCAACGTCGAGGAAGGCTATGACGATCTCTAGCCGGGCGCAACTGGAAACCCGCGCTCTATCGGGCATGTACCTCCGGTTTGAGGTTGAGGGATTGGGGTGAGAGCGACAGAGGGGCACTGGCAGTTTCGAATTTGTAGCTCCCGGCCCAAGACCGGGTCATAGGTGGTTAATCGGGCGCTATAGTCTTTTCCTCTCGCAGGAAGCTGAGAATCTCCATCATCACCTTACAGTCCACCTCGTTGTACTCGGCAATGACCTTCATTAGCTGTACGTCCTGTAGCGCTTTTCCTTGCTCTCGCGCTTTCGCATGACAGTGCCACGCGCCGACCATCGCGCCGAGCCCGTCTGCTGGCCCATCTCCCCAGATCGTCTCGATGAGTCCATGTGTGTGCATGGCCTGGGCTATCGCCTTCAGGCTGAAGCCCATCGCTCCGCGCACAACTATCGGCTCGGTCTTAACTACGTTCTTCAGTAAGTCGAACCATTTTGGCTCTGGCCAGTCCTTGTCGGGATGTCTCGCCTTCGCCGAGCGATAAGCGGTTTCGAGGGTAATCGTTTCTGCCGGTGACCAGTGGAACACGAGAGGCTCGCAACCCTCGGCGGCCATCCGCCGGGTTACGTCAGCCATGTGGGTAAACCACTCGTCAATGATGTCGACCTCTGACGGCTCGGTCAGATCGCTCGCGACGAAGCAACGAAATTGCCATTCGCCGTCCTCGATGTGGCCACAGCCGATCATGAAGATGAGCTCTTGGCCACCTATGTCCGGAATTCGTGAGAAATCATCGTTGAGGTTGTTCACGGTCTCGAAGTCCACGTAGAACTCGACGGGCGCGGGTTCATGCCACTCCGGTGCAGAGGCGCTGACGTTCCCGCGCTGAACTGGCAGTCCGTCCTGGGACCGGTTGACCTCGATGACTTGGTCGAGAATGAACGGGCGTGACGTTCCCGTAACGCCTAGATTCGCTGCAGAGCATCGTGGGTCACTCCAGCGATAGATGTCTTTCGCGTTGCCTTCGCTGCGAGCATTAACGCCAACCATCCATAGAGACGTGAGTTCCTCCAGTTCCGCCGCGATCTGCTGCTTCGCGGCATGCCACGGATAGTCGTTCGTGTTCGACATGTTCGGTCGAAGCTCGGGCGTGGAGGGCTCGGGTATGGCCTCCCAGTCCGCCCCGTCGCGTCGGACACGCCTGATCCACTCGACAGCTGAAGCAACCAGCGAGCGCAAGGGTACGGCACCGTCTTGATCTACGCGTGACAGGCGCTCCATACAGCTACGTCCTCGGTCAGAGCTAGTCTTCCAGCCTCGTCCGAGTAAGTATGACGACTGCGGCAGGAATCCCTGAAGGCGGCCCAGGGCTTCGTTGTAGATGAAAGTCTGGGCCATGTAACCGGTATGCGCCTTCTTTTCATGGCCATACTTATCGAGGTCCAACGTAGTGAACTTCACATCCACTACCCGGTAGTGCCATGGCTCGTGACCGAGGTCCGGAGCGCGGACCGACGCTTCTTCAGCTGTCAGGGAGTCGGGAAACAGATCGCGAAGGACATCGCTACGGACCAATAGGTCGGGAGCGCCATACGTTTGATCATCGGGGTTCCACAGAACGCCCTGCGCTATTATCTTCTCGCCAGTTTCCATCGCTTCAAAAGTGTCACGAGCCCTGGCGATCGAGCGGATGTCCCTAGGTCCTTCGGCAATCACGGTGATAGGGATGCTGCTCTGAAGATGGGCTAAGACAGCCGACTCGAACTCGATGCCCTTAGCGAAAAGGAACCGAAGAAAATCCGTTCGTTCATCGTAATCCGGGAGCTCGTCGTCTCGCTGAAAGCCTTTTCCGACACCGTGTTCGTTCAACCAGTCCAGCAGTGGATCCTGCTCGGCAAAGTTTCGAGTCTTGGACGCCGACACCCAATCCTGCCAATCGGCGTCGGTATTCGGCACTACTTCGCTGCCGTCGTTCCGCTTGGTGATGGCGTCGATCGCCATGGCACACCTCCAGAGCCTGTGTTGTCGAGAACATGATAATCCATGCGATGCTGCGAAGGACTCAAACTCGATGTCGCTCAGATACGATTTCGATACATGGAGGCCGCCGAGCGGCTGTCTCTGGGCGCGCAGCGCCACAAAGCATCGAGTCCGATGCGGCGAGCTAGTCTTGGGGGAGGCCCAGACGGGCGAGCCGAGGATGCGCGGGCGATGATGTTGGGTGTGCCGCTCCGCAGACGCGCGAGTCTTCGACCGCCGATCCGGACGGATCCGTCTGGATGACGACGTTGGGCCGGTCGAGGGCGCCGCTGGGCGCAGCATGCTGCGCCCCTACGTGTGGCGGGCGGCGTTCCTAGACAGGAGGCCCGCCGGGGCCGAGCACCATGAGCGGAAAGGGAGCGGCTGCGTGCAGAAGCGTCAGGTACCAGCGGCTGAAAGTCCTGTGGGTTGTGGGGTTCGTATTAGCTGGTGAGGCGGCTGACCGAGAGATTAAGGGTGCTTAATGTTGTTCCAATGTCTCCTTAATGATGTCGCGGTAAGTTGCCAGTTAGGTCGTTCGTAGTTCGCCGGAGGAGGCAGGCATTGAAGAGGAAGTTGACAGTTGGGTTCATAGGAATCGTTGGCGCGTTGGTGTTGGCTTTGGGGTTCGTACTGGTGGCAGGGGACTCGGGATCGGGTTTGGACTCGGCTGACGGGGGCACGGTCGCCACGGATAGCGCACCGGAGACGATAGCGGACGATCCGGAGGGGACCGATATCGCGCCGGTGCTGGAGGTGTTGGTCGAAGAGCAGCAGATCGTGGAGATATACCAGGAGGTCAGCCCGGCGGTGGTGCTGGTCAGCGTTGGGTTCGGGACGGGGTCCGGATTCCTGATAGATGACGAGGGTCACATCCTGACGAACAATCACGTGGTCGACGGGGCGTCGAGCGTGTCGGTGACGTTGAGCGATGGTACGGAGCTGGATGGCGTTGTGCTGGGAACCGACGCGGTCAATGATATCGCCTTGCTGCTGGTCGATCCCGCCGGATTATCGGGCATCGAGCCTTTGACGCTAGCGGACTCCGATAACCTGCTGCCGGGACAACTGGCGATCGCGATCGGAAGTCCGTTCGGACTCGAGGGCACGATCACAGTTGGTGTTATCAGCGGCCTCGATCGTTCGCTGACGGGCGACGACGGCCGGCCGATCACCGGTGTGATTCAGACTGACGCAGCGCTGAACCCCGGCAACTCGGGCGGCCCGCTTCTCGACTCGAGCGGCGAGGTGATCGGGATCAACACGGCGATCGAGGGGCAGTCGGCGGACGGCGTTGGCTATTCCGTGCCGATCAACACGGCGAAGGATGTGGTATCGCGGCTGGAGCGGGGTGAGACGGTGAGCAGGCCGTGGCTTGGAATCGCGGGTACGACCGTCAATTCGGCTGTGGCGGACGCGCTCAACCTGGCGGCAGACGGTGGCATCTACGTTCTTGATGTCGTGCCGGGTAGTCCGGCGGATGAAGCGGGGCTGGTAGGTAGCGGCACGACCGCGGGTGGAGAGCCGGATGAAGGAGGGGACGTGATCACGGCGGTCGATGGTGAGGAGTTGGGAAGCATAGATGATCTGATCGAGTTTTTGAACCGTAAGGCCGTTGGAGATGGGATCTCACTCACGGTCGATCGAGACGGTTCCATGGTGTTAGTGCAGGTGACGCTGGCACCGTTTTCCGGATAACTAAGGAAAGTGGGAGGAGACAAGTGATGGCTATGAGGCAAAGAGCGAGGGCGTTTCGGTTCCATGTCTGTGGCCGGTGCGGGGGTGACGCGTACCTCGACCGAACCGAGGACCCGGCCGACTGGAGGTGTCTGCAGTGCGGGCGGTTGATCGATGCTCTTAACAGGAGTGACAGCGCAGGCGATGCCTTTGGAGAGTCGGTAGCTGAGTTGGAGCCCGCGGCATGACCACGAGAAAGGTAGTGTTGCTGCTGGGCTTGCCGGTGTTGGCGGTGCTAGCAGTCGTGGGTGGCTGGTGGTTCTTGATTCGAGAAGACGCACAGCTCGCGACGAGTCCACTCGATATCCCGGACGACCTAGCGTCGAATACGGAGCCAGATGGGTCCGATGGAGCGGAATCTGGGACCGATGTGCTTGCGTATGCGATTATCGGCGAGATGTCAGAGGCTGCGTATTTCGTTGGAGAGGAGCTGGCATCGTTGCCTTTGCCGTCCACCGCACGGGGTGCGACTGATGAGATCGAGGGGTTCTTCTTCCTCACCAGCGATGGTGCTGCGCTCGCGGGAGATGATGTGTCGAAGTTCACGGTGGACCTGACGAATTTGGAAAGCGGGCAGTCGCGGAGGGACAGTATGGTTCGACGGGCATTGGAGACGTCTCAGTTCCCGACTACGACGTTCACGTTCGCGAGCGTGATTGGGTTTGATGAGTCGATTCCGGATGGCGAGGAACAGACGCTTACGCTAACGGGGACGCTTGACCTTCACGGTGTGCAGCAGGAGATAACGTGGGATGTTCAGGCGATTCGGGAGGCCGATGTGATTAGCGCGCTGGCGACGACGACGTTCCTGTTCACGGACTTCGATATCAGCCCCCCGAACATAGCGGGATTCGTATCCGTTAGCGACGAAGTGACTCTTCAGGTACAGTTGATAGCCCAAGCTGGCTGATCGCCCCGTTCTGACGGCTTGTTCCCGGAAACAGAAGGAGTTGCAGAAATAACGAATCGTGTTAGGCCCGAGTCTCTGTACGTCTCTTCGGCGGCTCTGATTCTGATGGCGTTCGGGATGGCTTGCGCTAGCGGCGGGGACGCCTCTGTCGTCCTGTCCGGCGAGGCAACCGTCACAGCGACGCCGTTGAAGAGCGCCAGTCCAGAGCCTACGTCCACCCCACTCATCGTCGATATACCCGCGCCGACAGTTGTGCCAGATCAGTCGGGAGAGGTCGATGGTGAGTCCGCGGTTTCAGCCATCGAAATCCTGCCGTTGGAGGATTTAGCACCCGAGGCTGTCACCTTTCTCGAAGGTCGCGCTGGTGCGGTAGGAGTTGCGGTTGTTGTGCCCGATGAGACTGTAGTTTACCTCTATAACGGCAGTGCACTATTTCCGATGGCGAGCGTCGCTAAGGTGTCGATCATGCTCACGATTCTGGACCAGGTCGATCGCATCGGGAGGGTCCTGACTGAACAGGAGGTGACGCTGATTCGCCAGATGATTACGGTCAGCGACAACGTGGCCGCTTACGCGCTGTGGGAGGCAGTTGGTGGCGCAGAGGCCGTAACGCAGTATCTCGAGTCGATCGGGCTCAATGGACTCGACCTGAACTCTCGGTATTGGGGTGAAAGTTTGGCGTCAGCCGCCGATCTAGCTCAGATTCTCGCCATGCTGGCGGGCGGTGAGATCCTAGAAGAGCCGCGAAGATCGTTCGCACTGAAGCTAATGGTTGATGTTGATGATACTCAGGACTGGGGCGTGTCGGCGGGGCCCGCCAACGATCCGGCTGAAGGGACCGTCGGTGTAAAGAACGGCTGGTATCCGGCGCCAGACGGCTGGCGTGTCAATAGCATTGGATTTGTGTACGCAAACGATAATCGGTTGGAGTATACCGTTGCAATCCTTACCAACGGACAACGTTCCTTGGACGAGGGGATCGAGACTATCGAGGCCCTATCTCAGATCATCCACGCTGAGATCGTCGACTGAGTTACCGGTCGCTGTGGCGGGTTGGTCCATGCGGACTTTAGTTCGCTGAGCCGACAAGCCAGGTAGATTGCGGCGGCGCGTCGACTACGCTTTCCGTCAGGCCCGTCGTAAGAGCGATGACCGACATTCGACCGCCATGTAGTGCAACGGCCTTCTCTTC
>JACZRQ010000127.1 GCA_022574655.1 Chloroflexota bacterium | reverse complement strand
ACCCGTCGCGCCCGACCGGCAAGTGTTGGGCCCAATGCCAGACGCACGTATTGCCCTCGGGCTCGGTGGTCGAGTTGACCACCTCCATCCAGAGCACCGTATCGGTGGGGAGACCCGTGATTGGGGTATCGAGCGTCAGGGTGTACGCCTGCATGACGATTTCATAGGTGCCTTCAAACTGGGGCAAGCCCTTCTCGGCGGCCTGGCCGATGTTGGCACCGGTCGAAAGCGATTCGCCACACGCTGGACACTCTCTGACCGACGTGATGATGAGTTCGTTCCGCTGGTGTTGGCCTCCGGCCTGCACAGCACCCGGCAACATGTCGAGATAGCGCCGGATGAAAGACTCGATCTTGAAATCGAGTTCAAGCGCATCCTTCGGCGCACCGTCTGACTTGCGGAGCAAGCCCTTTTTCTTCAACTCCTTGTCGAGCGTCTCTTGGCGATTCATTAGCCTCGCGATCCGTTCCACGATCCGACCATGACTTGACCAGTGTGGATTCTGGTCTAGTAGCTGATCGACGCGTCGATCCAACCTCGATCTACGCCGTTGCCTCGGCTTATCAGGTCCTGTATCACCCTCATCTGCAGCTACGGCAGACCGGCTCCTGGAGCCATGCACCGCAGGCAGAGACGATAACTGGGCCGTTTCCGGTTCCGGATTCTTAGTCTCTCGCATACGAAGTTACTCTCCGAATAGCTCGATAACGCTCAAGCAGATGTTTCACCAGTCGTACATCACAATGGGTGTTGCTAAGGCTACGCACGGGTGGAGCGCTAAGCCGCTACTTCAATAGCCAACCTGATGGCACAGCGCTCAGGCCCAGACAACTTCTAAGCAGCAGCTGGAGTAACGCGTCCAGCTAGATACAGATTCTTGACCCGCCGTTACTCCCAGATGATGCCTGAACCCTTTGCTCAGTAAGCAGATGGTCACGGTAAGGGCAGCGTGGAGGCCGCCGAAATGTCGCCCACTACCATTAGAAGTTGGGGTTGGAGCGGGAGACGAGAGTCGAACTCGCGACCCTCTGCTTGGGAAGCACTGGGTGTGCGCGAACCGGTCTCAAATTCATGACCCAATGAGACCGGGCCTTGGTCGCATCCGCGAGTCTGAAGTGAGTCCAAAGTGATACCAGATACACCCTGTTTTCTTGGTATCAGTCGAGGGGCATAACCAGCCGTCTGGCGGCGGGTTACCCGGGCTTCAGCCCTGACGCTCACGTCTGCGTTTAGGGGTGGTAGCCGATGGCGGGTTAGAGGGCGTACTCTCTCCGCCCCGCTTCATAATCCGCCCGCACTTCCTCCTCGCTCATACCGAACTCCAGCGCCAAGCGCCGCAGCTCGGCCTCCAGCCCATTTCGCAGTATCCGCTCTCCGGCCTCATAGGCTTCACGCACCACCTGATCGAGTTCGAGGCCATTTTCCTCAGCGATGCGTGCCAACTCGATCATGGCTCGCTCGTACTCGTCGGCCTCGAGCCGTCTGATGTCATCGTTGGAGACCCCCAGGAGTCTTGTGGCGTAGATCCGTTCGATCATTGAGCTATCCTTCCTCTAGTTCGGGAGCGCGGCCCGTGTATTGCTTCCAGCGTTCGAGTGCCACCTGGACGTACGCCGGCTCCAGCTCGAGCGCGTAACAGGTGCGGCCCTGGCGTTCGGCCGCGATAATCGTCGTTCCTGAGCCCGCGAACAGGTCTAGGACGATGGCGCCCGGGGACGATGAGTTGGCGATCGCCCGTTCGATCAGGGCGACTGGTTTCATGGTGGGGTGCAGTTCAGACGCCGAGGGCTTGGGAAACTGCCAGACGTCACCTTGGTCGCGGTCACCGCACCAATGGTGTTTCGTTCCGGTCCGCCACCCATACCAGACCGGTTCGTACTGCCGCTGGTAGTCGGCCCGCCCGAGCGTGAACTGATCCTTCATCCAGATAATTGTGTCGGACCAGTGCCCGCCGGCCTCTATGAGAAGGCGGCTAACGAGTGGCCATTCCAGCGACGACATGAAGACGTACACCGCGCCGTCGACGTGACTGAACAGGAGCTTCGACCAGGCCCGGACGAACGACTCCCACTCGGCCGGCCCGAAGGAGTCGTTCACGATCGTCCGGCGGTTGCCTCGCGGTGCGCCGCCGTGGCCTCCGTAGTCGACGTTGTACGGCGGATCCGTAACGGCCATGGCCGCGCGCTTTCCCTGCAGGAGGCTTTCAACATCGGCCGGCACCGTGGCGTCGCCGCAACGAAGGCGACTACGACCGAGGCGCCACGTCTGTCCGGGAGTGACGTACAGCTGGTCGTTGGGTGGCCTCTCCGGCACCTCGTCCGGGTCGACGGCAGGCTCATAGTTTCGCCCCAGTCCGGCGACTAGGTCCTCGAGATCGGCGACTGAGAAGCCGACGGCGTCCAGTCCACTTGCCGACCCGACGAGCTGCTCCAGCAGGGCGGCGAGCCGTGCTTCGTCCCATCCGCCGAGCTCGCCGACGCGATTCGCCGTCACCAGGTAGGCGCGGGCATCGTTTTCAGTCAGCTCCATCCCATGGATCACCGGGAGAAGCCAGTGGCCGCTCTCATCAACATGGATGCCTTCTGGCGGCGGCGCGCCTCGCGCTCGCTGCAGTAAGAGCCACTCGACGCGACCGTGGCCGGCGATGATGCGGCCATCGCTGTCGTTTACTAGGACAGGCTCGGCGAATCCGAAGCGTTCAACACTGGCATCGAGTGCCGTCAAGTCGTGGCGTTTCGGGTTGTCGGGATGAACACGCAGCGCGAGGTCATCGAGGTCGTCGTAGGTCAGGCGCAGTTGACGCTGGGAAAGCATGGGTTAGTCTCCCTTCTTGGCTACCTCCGCCAACCGCTCGGCGCCCAAGCGGTCGATTCGCAGGGCGAAGCGTGCGGCACGGCTGTCAGGGTCAGGTTCTTCGTTGATTTCGGTGAAGAGTTTCACGACGCTAGTGACGACGTCGTTCCAGGTCTCGAGTGTGATTTCCCGCCGGTCGGAGGAAGCCCCGATGGCCTTACGCTCGGCTTTGATTCCTAAGTCAACGAGCCGGGTGATGTCGCTCGCCTTCAGGTTTCCCAGCCGAGAGTCATCGGCAAGCAGTCGCTGGAGCGCCGAGACGCCGGCCCCTTGCAACGCGCGGGCAACCTGAGTATGGCGCTCGTTCATATCTAATACGTCCTCGACGCCACGCTGGTTCTGTTGTTGGCTGGCCTCAGTGTCTTGGTTGCGGATGTGTTCCTGCCACCCGTACTTTTTCGAGTACCGCTTAAGCGTGGCGGGGCTGATGCTCACGCCCATGGCCTCCAGGTCGCTGTGGAGCCTCTTGAGGCTGCGATCCGGTCCTTGCTGGTAGTAGACTTGGAAGATCAGGTCCGCCTTTTCCCGTGCTGCATCAGCGCGCCGATTCACTCCGGCGCCTCCTGCACGCAAGGGTGATCAGAGCAGCGATCGAGGGAAGTCAGGATCGTCGCGATGTCCGGCAGGGCGTCGTACACGCCGTTCGGGCGCCCGTCAACGGGCGGGTGGCCCCTCACGTAGATCACGAGGAGATGCGGAGTCAGACGAGCTTTGCTAGGAAGGAGTTCTATAACTCCGGATGGCAGCGGATAGGGAGGTGGTTGAGGACTGTGGTGGGGAAACAAAAGGCCGTGCTCCTTTCCGGAGACGGCTCTGTCCTTTCCCGTGGGCTCTGCCAGACTCTACTAACGTGCGGTTGCGCTTCTTACTTCGACGTTAGCACACGCCGAGCCCCCGCGTCCAGTGAAGCGCAGGCGAAAGGCCTACGGGGCGGCCAAAGGGTATCGGCTGCTCTACGTGCTCCGCCCTGGGGCGGCGGTGAGTGGCACGAGCCGTTCGCCAGACGAGAACGTCGCATGCCGTTGCGCGGCCTGTTCTGAGTTGTAGGTGGCAGAGTAGCGCCGCACCATGTCTGGGGACGCGTGGCCGAGTAGGTACTGCACGTCGAGTTCACGTGCGTCCTGTTCGATCGCCCACGTAGCAAATGTATGGCGGAAGCGGTGAGCATGGACCTTCGGGATGCCCGTCCGCTTCCCTAGCCTCCGGAGCATCTGTTTGAGCCCATTGGGTTGGAGGATGACGCCTGGATGGAGCCAGCGGTCGTGGGCCGACCAGAAGAGAGCACCGGCTTCGAGCGCTCGAACAGCAAGATAGGCGTCAAGCGTCTCGGCGCATCGATTCGCGAAAGAGACGACACGCTGCTTGCCGCCCTTAGTGTGCAAGATGCGGATGCGTCGTTCGTGGAGATCGAGATCGGAAACGTCGATGCGGACCAACTCCGAGCAACGGATGCCTGTGTCGAGCAGGACCATCAGCATCGCCCGATCTCTGAGGCCGACCTGCGTGGTCACGTCGCAGGCGGAGAGGAGCGCGATCACCTCTTCGCGCGAGAACGGCTGGACGATCTTCTGGGGCACCCGCACGTTACGAAGAGACGCGAATGGCGAGCTGTCCAGATAGTTGGCAAAGACGAGCCAGTTGAAGAAGCAACGCACCTCGCGGAAGTAGCGGTGACGCGTGGCCGGGGAGTGGCGCGTGTAGCGTCCCAGGTATGTGTAAAGGTGGGCGGGTTCTATGTGGCATACATCCTCAGGGAAGCCTTCCTCGCGGCAGACAGCGAGGAAACGGTGCAGAGTCTCCCGGTAGGCGTCTACGGTCCTGGGTGACCGGCCCTCGACCTCACAGCGGAGCAGGTAGAGCTCGATCAGCGGCTCGAGGCGGTTCTCAATGGCCTTAGGCGATTGCGTCATGTTCCGATGTTTGGGCCGCTGTGTCGATAGGGTGCCAGAAGAGCCAGCCGTTGACGGGGTAGCCTGTGATCGCAGTGCCTGCAGCGCTGAGCGATAGGTAGGCGCGCCCGCCGGTCAGCACGCCTCTTCCCGAGGTGAATTCGGCTGTTGCCACGATGACGGCCGAACGGGTTCTCCCCCTGTGGAAGGCCTTCAGAGCCGTACCGACCTGCGGTAGGGGTCGGGCTCTCCCCCCGCTGACCCGATTGGCACTTTCCATGAAATCGGTCCTCCATTCACTACCGTTTTACACGTCCATTCATCGCTCTGTGGCGGAGATAGGGCAAGCCTGGAATACTCGACACAAGGACCCAAAAGAATAGTGGAGATGCTGGAGTAGCGAGGAGTAGCGAGACGAGGCTCTACTGTCTCGCGGGCGCCTGCTCGGCGGGCATGCAAACGCCGGCACCGGAAGCGGTCGTGTCCTGGTTAGGCTCCGCTGTCGCTCCGCCCGGCACCAGGGCCCTCGTCGGACTAACATAGAGATTGGTAGCGTTTATGGGGGCAGGTCAGTCGGACCCCCGGCAGATGCAACTAGCGAACGCGCTGGCCCGGCTTGTCGAGATGGCAACTTAAGAGGTGTGTCAGGACTCCCAAAGGTCCTCTGAGTAGTCCTTCTAGCTGAGCTAAGATCCTAATCATGGGTTGGGGAGGACAAATTGCCCGGTGCGCGAGTCGCGTGCTTGCTAGTTGGGTTGACAGAAGGCCTTCGTAGGTTGAGTAACTATCACCGAAAAGCGGTGATGAGCCAGTAAGGTGGCTGGCTTAACAGAGAGTGATTGCTGCTCAGCCTTCAGGGAATCGTACGTAGAGCGCGACTCCCTTGGTTCGGATCCCAGATAGGGTTAGGGATGTGCCCTCTTTCAGTTCAAGAGTTCTTAGTGGATCGGGAAAGATCTTCACGATCGTCTCGTATCCTTCTTCGAGTCCAGCAACGACCGCCAGAAAGAACTTCTCCCCTTCAGAGAGAGCGCGCTTGGCCTGACTCTCTTCGATGCGGATCTCATCCGGCAACGGCCCGATGCTCGCTTTGAGTTCGAAGTAGCGACTAAGCTTGTCGAGCGCATCAGCGCCGAAGCCGCGCAGATGACGGAAATCACGCAATTCGGCGGCGTTCCCGTTGATCGCGATCTGTAACACTTGGAGCCCTAGCTCCTCCTGCTCCTGTCTTGTGTAGGCCAAAGGGGCGTTCCGGGGCGCGCGCGTTGAAGTGCTGATCGGAGTTCCAGGGGGAAATTCTTCGCGACGGCTGCGCCGCTGAGTCTTCTTCTTGCCGCCCTCACCCTGATCGATAATCAGGTCAACGGTTTT
>JACZRQ010000126.1 GCA_022574655.1 Chloroflexota bacterium | reverse complement strand
AGCCTCTACCCGGCCGATCAAGAATGGATCAATATTGGCAACAGCGCCATCGTCAACCCAGACGGATATTTTATCGCCGGGCCGGTTGAAAAGAAGGAAGAGATCCTGTACGCAGAAATTGAGTCGAAGCAGTTGCAAGAGTCTCACTATTGGTTCGACGTCGCCGGCCACTACGCTCGGCCCGATGTCTTTCAGCTATCGGTGAACACGGACCGGCGCTCGATGATGCAGGTCGATGGAGGCGGCACACTGCCAACTGACGCCGACGAGAAGGTGCCAACTCGCTCGACCCGTAAACGACGACCGACCCGGAAGCGATCTTAGTCGCTTCGAGTGTGGTGCTCTGCGAGCCACACTGTGTTTGACAGGAGCATCGCTATCGTCATCGGTCCGACGCCGCCTGGTACCGGCGTTATCGCACTGGCGACTTGGCTGACGGACTCGTAGTCTACATCGCCGACGAGGCGGCGGCCTGACTTTCGGCTGGAGTCTTCGATCCAGTTGTTGCCCACATCGATGACCACGGCGCCGGGCTTTACCATGTCCGATGTGATCGTGCGGGCCGATCCGATAGCCGTGATGAGGATGTCGGCTTGCTTAGTGAAGGTTGAAAGGTCCACAGTGCCCGTGTGGCATATCGTCACCGTAGCGTTGGCGCGGTCGTTCTTCTGCATCAGGATGTTGGCGATGGGTTTGCCAACTATGTTCGAGCGCCCGCAGACAACAACGTGCTTCTTGGCAGGCAGGTGTCCGCTGCGATGAAGGAGCTCGACGATCCCAGTTGGAGTCGCGGGCCATGGGCATGGCTCGCCACGCATGAGCCGCCCGAGATTGGTCGTGGTCACGCCGTCAGCGTCCTTGTCCGGATCGATGGCAGCTATTACACGGTCTTCGCTCACCTGCTTTGGGAGCGGAAGCTGGACCAGAATGCCGTGAAAGCGGTCATCGGCGTTTAGCGCCTGCACGCGTGCGATGACGTTAGACTCGGACGTGTCTTCAGGCATCTGTATGAACTCCGAGAACAAGCCGGCTTTCTCCGCCTTATCCCCCTTCGAGCGGACGTAAGAGAGGGAGGATGGGTCATCGCCCACGAGGAGCAGTGCGATACCTGGGGTGATCCCGCGTTCCTGCAATTGTCGCGCACGATCGGAGACTTCGGCGCGAACTTGGTCGGCGATGGATTTACCATCAATGATTTGGGCTGGCATGCGAGCTTATAATAACCGGACAGTTCTATGAGTTACACCGTTGAATCTCTGCACCGTTTTCCGGTGAAGTCGATGCTAGGCGAGGATATTGATTTCTCGCTGGTGACGCCAGCTGGACTCGCTGGAGATCGGGCCTACGCCCTCCTAGAACCGAAAACCAAACGGATCGGGACGGCGAAGGTCGTCCGTAAATGGGGACCTCTGTTCCAGTGCCATGCGCGGTACGATCGGGAGCCCGTCGCCGATGGACTTACTTCAGCGCAAATTACGCTACCGGACGGCGTGGAGGTTTCGACGGACGCGGTCGACATCGACTCGACGTTCACGAAGCTGCTCGGGCGGGAGGTGCGGCTCATCAACGGTAAGCAAGAAGGGCTGAAGCTCGAGTCGCCGGCACTGGGGAAAGTCCCGGAGAGCGACGACGATCCAACGGTGGACTTTCCAGTTGTCAACGGCTTCTTCGACGCGATGGCGGTGCATCTTCTGACTACCGCTACGCTACGACGACTCTCGACTCTGAACCCGAGCGGTCGCTTCAAGTCTCGGCGGTTTCGGCCAAACGTAGTCGTCGATACGCCGGGTGAAGGGTTTCTCGAGAACGATTGGGTCGGCAAGACCCTGATTATCGGTTCGGATTTGAGGCTGAAGATATTGTCTCCGGCGATCCGTTGCGTGGTAACGACGCACGCCCAGGGTGACTTACCGCAGGACAGCAGCATCTTAAAGACAGCCGCAGAGCACAACAACGCTAATGTCGGTGTCTACGCTATGGTCCAGCAGAGCGGCATGATTCGCGTTGGCGACGAAGTCGTCGTCAGCAGTTGACCGCGATGGCTGGGGGCGCGAAGTGATGGACGAAGAGTTAGTCGGCATCTGATCGAGTCCCCCCGATCGCCTCAAGCGTCTAGACCTTCTGGAACTGCGTCTGCGTGACTTCCGAACCGTCTTCCAATGTGATGATCTCGTAGTCGCCGAAGAGGGTTGGCGCCTCATCCTGCATGAGACGCAGCAGCTTGATCGCCACGCGGCGTATCTCCGCTTCGGCGCCTTCTGACCCGCGCAGCTCGAAGAAGTGGCGTAGCGCGCGGGCGTTAGCGCTGCAGAAGATCATCGTCTCCGTGGCGTTCGGCAGGACGCTGCGGGCTGCTTCGCGTGAGAGCTTGCGTTGGTGCGTCTTGGTGCCAGCACCGTTCTGTCGTGCTGCCACCTTCTCCATCAGCCCTTCCGCCAATTCGCGGTAGGCCTGGTGCGAGGCCTCGACGGAGCGCTGCCAGATCTGGTGCAGGCGCTCATCCTCAGCGATGATCTGGGGCTCGACGAAGTTGGCGACGGACTCGTCGACGTAGCGCTGAGAGAGCTGCGAGTACGCCCAACCGGCGCGGTGCCTTACCAGTTCGTGTGAGAAGGATCGCGAGACTCCGGCGATGACGAACTCCCAGGAAGCGTGCTCAAGGACGGAGCCGTGTTTCATCGAGATGAGGTTGCCAATGTACTCTGAATTCGTCTTGCGTCCTTTGCCGAACGACATGTAGCAGACGCGGCCGCTCGCTTCGACCAACTGCTCGCCGCCGACCTCCGTATCGGTCTCCCAGGACATGCCGTACTGGTCGAGGAACTGGTCGATGGCGTCGCGATCGAGGGTCTGCCTGCTGACGAGATAGACGCGGGGCTCGTGAATAATCTCCATGGTCGCCTCCGGGATGGTGCGTATGTGCTTAGTGGGGCCGGCCGGATACGCGGCGATTATAGCATCGGCGAATGAAGGGAGTAAACGTGCAAGCGGCTGAACATTTTCCGTAGCGCACGCGGAGCTGGGTGTTGGGTGGCAAGGCCGAGGATGTTCGCGCGCCGATGATAGAATGACGAGCGGAATGATCTCGAACGCGGTAGGAGTCGACATAATCGAAATCAAGCGTGTTGATCGGGCTCTCTCCAGGTTTGGCGATCGGTTTCTCAAGCGTGTTTACACTACGTTGGAGGTCGCGTTTTGTAGGGGGCGGGCTAACGAGCTTGCAGCCCGCTTCGCCGCCAAGGAGGCTGTGATGAAGGTGCTGGGTACGGGCGCGCGGGGGGTGGCGTGGAGAGAGATCGAGGTTATCCCCAATCACAGGGGAAAGCCGCTGGTCTACCTGCACGGTAGGGCGCTTGAGCGGTCGAAGTACATCCAGCTGGAAGGCCTCGACATAAGTTTGACGCATTCTAGGGAGCATGCCGTGGCTTTTGCGGTGGGACGGTCACGAGACCTTGAGCCTGAACGTGCGGCGTGGCGCGAAAAGTTCGTAGTTATACTGAGGGAGCGGGGTCTCCTCGATGAGTGAACCGATTTCGATAGAAGAGCTTACGAGGCGTACCGGCGAGCCCGCCGAACGGCTCGAGAAGTGGCGTGAACGCGGCATAATCGGTAACGCCAAGGCTGAGGATTTCCGCCCCGAGGATATCGGTCGCGCCATGCTCGTTCACGACCTGCTTCATTACGGAATGACTGCGGAAGCTATCGGTGAGGCGGCGTCAGATCCCAGTTCAGTCCTCTGTCACTATCTGGATGAGATGGGCCAGCGCTATGCCAACCCGTGCTATTCAGTGTCCGAGATCGCGGAGAGGCTGGGGATCGATCTGGATCAGACACGGCGCCTGCTTGAATCTGGTGGGGTTCACGAACCCGGCGAGATGCTGGACGATCGGGATGTCGTGTTCTTGCGCTCGTGCAAAGTTGCTCTGGACGCTGGAATGCCAGAGGAGGCGTTGCTTCAGATACTTCGCGTCTACTCCGATAATATGGCGAGAATCGCCGAAGTTGGCGCGCGGGTCGGACACTTCTACATGCATCAGCCCCTGATGGCCGAAGGGCACACGGGCGCTAAATCTCTCGAAGTGTTGGAGGATGCGTTCAAACGAATCGAACCGCTGGTGCTGCCGGCAATTCTCTACTTCCATCACAAGGGAATCGAGCGGGCTCAATGGGAAGACATGCTGATGCACCTGGAGGAGGAGGCCGGCCTCGCGGATAAACCTGAAGTGCCGGGGCAGATCAGACAGGCGATCATGTTCGTCGATTTAGCGAGTTTCACGCCACTTGCTGAGGCTATGGGAGACGTCAGGGCATCGCAGATACTGCAGAGGTTCTCGTCGATGGTGCGGACCGTCGCTCGCGGTGCGCACGGGCGCATAGTCAAGCAGATCGGGGACGCGTTCATGCTGATGTTCTCGGAGCCTCATCAGGCTGTGATGTGCTCGGTTGCCCTTGAGCGATACTGTTCCCGGGAGCCGCAGTTCCCGGCAGTCCGCACCGGGATTCACTGGGGGCCGGTGCTTTATCGCGAGGGTGACTACTTTGGATCGAATGTGAACGTCGCCTCGCGGTTGGCGGACGATGCGCAGCGACACCAGACGCTGATTTCCGGCGATCTCTGGCGTAGGGTGAAAGACATGGAGGGCATCGAGTTCGTTCGGCTCGGAAAGCGGCGTCTTAAGGGGCTCGCCGCCGAGATGGATGTGTTTGAAGCTCGGTGGGCCGAGCCCGGCCGCGTGGAGAAGGTCGCCGATCCGGTCTGTGGCATGGAATTGGGGGCGTCGGAGGTTGCCGCGCGACTGAGCTTTGACGGGCAAGACCATGCGTTCTGCTCGGACGACTGTCTGCGGAAGTTTGTGGCGTCTCCGGGGAGCTACGCGGCGTGACCGAGCTGGCACACGATTCTCAAGTCGAAGGGGCTGCGGCAAGGCGGCCCCTTCACTCATTTGTTCCGGTTACCTGATGAAGCTCGTTACCGTCGAAGAGATGCAGAAAGCAGAGCGCGAGAGCGGCGTTTCTATTCCCGAACTCATGGAGAGCGCCGGGCTTGCCTCTGCGCAAGAAGCGTGGTTGCTGCTGGGTGATCTGGCCGAGCGGCGGATCCTCGTGCTCGTTGGTCCCGGGAACAACGGGGGTGACGGCCTGGTGGCGGCGCGACATCTGAAGGAGTGGGGTGCTGACGTAATCGTCGCTCTCCTGACGACGCGCGGTGAGGACGACGCGAACTTGACGTCGATAGTCGAGCGAGAGGTGCCGGTTATCGTGCTGCGAGAGGCTACCGAGGAGGCTTTCAAACGCCTCGATGACGCCTTGGGTGGCTCTGAGCTTGTGATCGACGCGCTGCTTGGCACCGGTCGTGGTCGTCCGATCGAAGGCGAACTCGCGGATCTGATTTCTCGACTGAAGGAGGCGCGCGCTTCGAGGCTGCCGCCACGCGTTCTCGCCCTGGATCTCCCGACCGGCGTCGATGCGGATACGGGTCTGGCGGACCCTTTGTGTGTACAGGCCGATCAGACCGTGGCGTTCCAGTGGAGCAAGATCGGTTTGCACGTGCTGCCGGGGTCTCAGTACACCGGCCGCGTGGAGGTCGTCGATATCGGCATCCCGAAAGATGTGACGGATGAGCTCAAGACCGAGCTAATGGACGATCGATGGGCGCGAAAGCTTCTACCGAAGCGCCCGCCTGGAGCGCACAAGGGAACGTTCGGTAGCGCCCTCGTGGTCGCGGGTTCTCCCCAGTACGTCGGAGCTGCATACCTTTCGTGCATGGGTGCGCTACGTGTAGGGCCGGGAATCGTCACTTTGGCTTGCGCGAGCTCGATCCATCCGATCCTGGCTTCAAAATTGACGGAGACAACGTTCGAGCCGCTGAACGACTACGAGGGTCATCTTTCCGGTGCTGAGGTTCACGAGGTCCGTCGAATTGTGGAGCGTGGGTATGAGGCTCTATTGGTCGGCCCCGGTCTGGGCCGGGGCGGATACCAGCAGGCGTTCATGAAATCACTCTTGCAGAGCAGATGATCGAACAGCGTTGCGAAACCGGGCATTCCTAGGTGCAGGTGTTCGTGAATCTGGCAGGCGATTGCAGCCGCCTTCTCGACGAGATTGCGGCGATGTCGCGCT
>JACZRQ010000125.1 GCA_022574655.1 Chloroflexota bacterium | reverse complement strand
GCCGCTCTTCTACCGCCTGTGGGCTAGCAAGCGCCGCAAGGCCAAGCAGAACTTCGCGCTGATCACCGGGCTGAAGCGAGACGATCCTGAGGTCGACCGGCTTGCGAGGGCCTCGTTCGAGCACTTCGGCCGCTACATCATGGAGATGATCCACGTTCAAGCGTGGACGAACGATACCGTGCTCGACCGTATGGAGATCGAGGGTGAGGAGCACTTTGCGTCGGCCGAATCTCATGGGCGAGGCATCATCTTCGTATCCGCGCACATGGGCAGTGCCGAGGTCGCCGCCTCGCTCGTCGTACTGCGTGGGTACAAGGTGACGGCTGTCACCGAGCAGATCAAGCCGCGGTTCCTCATGGACTGGGCAGTCGCCTGTCGCGCCGCGCTCGGCGTAACGCTCGTCCCCGTCAGCAAGGCCGGCGTCAAGCTGATCCGCACCCTGCGCCGCAACGATGTTGTCGCGCTGATCGTCGATGCGGGCATCGACCGTGGCGGTGGCGTGCCAGTCACCTTCCTCGGTCGCGAAACCGTGTTCCCCGTCGGGCCCGCTCGCCTCGCCCGGCTCAGCGGCGCCCCTATCGTCTTCGCCGTCGCCGTCCGGCTTCGCGGCGGTCGCTTCCTCGTCTCAGTCTCTCCGCCAATCATCCCAGATCGCGACACCGACGCCGACGATGACATTCGACGTATGACCCAAGCCATCGCCGGAAATTTCGAGCCGTTCGTCCGCCAGTACCCCGAGCAGTGGTACGTCTTCCGCGACATCTGGCCGGACAATTCGTCTTCGAGCCGCACGGTCCCGTCGTAGTGGAAGGCTTCAGCCTTCCATTGAGGTCACGGTCACAGGATCACATCTTCCCGTTCAGCCTGAGGTACTCGCAGGTTGAGCGGAGCACAAAGGCCCCTTCCCTGACCGCCGATTGAAGCCAGACGCCGCCCTGAGCTTAGAATAGGCCCAGCCTCCGAACCGGGATCGTTCCTCCAGATATGACCTCTTACATGAGCGGTAGAATACTGCGCCCTCTGGCCGACAACGAGATCCTCCTCGTCCTTTGCTCGACCACCGCTGTCGTCATGATGGGCCACGGGATCATCAGCCCGATACTGCCACTCTTCGCCCAAACGTTCGGCGTTGGAGCGGCGCTCGCGGGCCTCGCGATCAGCATCTTCGGCCTGGCGCGTCTGATCACGAACCTCCCCGCCGGCCTCCTCAGCGACCGCTACGGGCGCCGGCTGCTACTCGTCGGTGGGCCTGTCGTCGTTACCGTTTCCAGCATCTTGAGCGGTCTTGCGCCCGACTTCTGGACGCTCATAGCGTTTCGCTTCATCGCCGGTGTCGGCTCCGCGATGTACATGACCGGCGCCATGGTCATGCTCGCGGACATCACCAGCGCCGCCAACCGCGGCCGCGTCATGAGCCTCTATCAGGGGAGCATCCTTCTCGGCGTCTCTCTCGGCCCCGCCGTCGGCGGAGGAGTCGCCGAGCTGCTCGGCGTGCGTGCGCCGTTCTTTGTGGTCGGCGCTTTGGCAGGCGTGGCCACCGTATGGTCTTTCATCCGCATGCCCGCGATCCCCGACAAGGTCACACTGCTCGGCGACTCAAGGAACGATGCCGAGGAAGCGGAATCGCCTCACGATGACGAGTCTGAAGACGCATTCTCGCCCTCACGAGGGACGTTAAGCATCGTAAGGGCGTTGTTGGCGAGGCCAGAATTCGCGCTGGTGTGCGTCCTCAACATGAGCATCTTCCTGACGCGAACGGGTGGGCGTCTTACCATCGTTCCGCTCGTCGCCGAGGAGAAGATCGGGCTGAGCTTCGGCGAACTCGGCGCCATCTTTACGATGATGACGGTGCTCAATCTGATGGTGCTGCTCCCCGTTGGCACCATGCTCGACCGCTTCGGCAGAAAGTCCGTCGTCCTGCCCAGTGCCCTGATGATGGGCGTCGGCCTCTGCCTGTTCGCCGTAAGCACTCAAGTGTCGATGTTCGTGGCCGCGGCGATCGTGCTCGGCATAGGATCGGGCGTGCTCGGACCCGCGCCTGCGGCCTACGCAGCCGACGTCGCACCCGCACAGGCGAGAGGCCTCGCCATGGGTCTCTTCCGGACGTTCGGCGACATCGGTTTCGTCCTCGGACCTGTGGGGCTCGGGACTTTGGCCGATCTGGCCGGATTCACATTCGCGCTTGTCTTCGACGCCGTCATCGTCGTCGCCTTCGCGTTGATGTTCGTGCTGTTCGCCCGCGAGACGATCGTCAGGCGGCGGACACCGGGGCCGAGTGCTGTCTAGCCCTTGGCGAGCTGTTCGCGCACTTCCGCGATCGTCACGACTTTCCCCGTGTACGATGGCTCTTGCTTCGCGATCCACAGCGTCGCTTCGGACGCCGCCTCAGGCTTCTCCCACGTAGAGAAGTCCGTTCCCGGGTTGCGGTACATCCATCCTTCGCTCGCCAGCATCAGCTCGATGCGCAGCGCGTTCACCGCGATGTTGTGGCTCTTCAACTCCTCGCCCGAATACTGCGTCAGCTTCTCCAGGGCGGCCTTCGACACTGAGTACGAGACCATCCCCGGCAGCGTCACCTCGGCGAGGAACGACGAGATGTTGATGATTCTTCCGCTCTTGCGCTCCATCATCCCCGGAAGGAAAGACTGCATGCACATCACCGGGCCGCGCAGGTTCACGTTCATCACCAGGTCCCAGCGCTTCAGCGACGTCTCGTGAAACGGCGCCGGCATGCTGATCCCGGCGTTGTTGACGAGGATGTCGCAGCGCCCGAACTCCTCGATCGTTCGCCGGCACATCCCCTCGATCTGCTCCTGCTTCGTCACGTCGACTTGGAGCGCAAGAGCCCGGCGTCCTTCCGCTTCGACTGCGCGGGCCGTCTCTTCGATCGTGCCCGGCAGGTCCGAAGGCGCCTTCTCGGACGTCCGGGCCGTGACCACGATGTCCGCGCCCGCCCTTGCGAAGTCGATGGCGATCGCCTTGCCGATGCCCCGGCTGGCGCCGGTAACGACTACGATCTTGTCCAGTAGCGGCTTCTCGTTTGTCATATCGCGCTCAACTATGCCCTGCCCCGAGAAGCAGGTCAAGGATGCTCGTACACTCCGGCTCGGCTACCATGTGATCGATATGGTGACGAAAGAACTCTACTTCGCAGTCGACGAAAAAGGGTACAAGGCCCTGGCGCCAACCCTGATCGGTCAGAAAATGTCCTACTGGGACCGCGACAATCAGCTCCACCACGGCAAGGTCACCGCCGCCGAAGTCTCTCGCGGCGTATATGGCAAACCGTTCATCGAAGTCACCATCGAAGAAGAAGCCCCAGCCGCCTCGTAGCACACCTGTGGCTCAGGGCCCCAGCCCTGATCGATTTGTCGTTGGGTCGCGCTCTCCGCGGACCAATTTCGGGTGGCTCTACCCAACCCACGGCGTCGGCGCACCTCGCCCTAGGTTATCCGAATCCAAACCGGCAACAGCAGCGCCAAGACCAACAGGATCGAGAACCCCACTAGGACCCAGCGGGGGACGGAGAAACCGCGAGTCGGCGGGTCCCACCCCGCGTAGCCTGCCGCCTCCGACAGATCGTAGTCCGGATCGTCAGGATCGGGAATGTACAATCCATCTCCCTCATCCTCGTCGTCGTAGTCATCCGGCTCGTCGTCCCGGTCCTCGGGGTTATCCCAGTCTGTGAAGTCCCCGTGTGACGTCCCGGACACATCGCCTCGCCGTTCTCGCTCAGACATATCGTCTGTAAGTGTATCGCTACTTTTGGTGCCTGAGCATCAAGTAACGCCCCCTGATCCCCGTGCAGCGCTCGTAGGCCGCATCGGTCTTCGTCTCAACGACGACGAACCCGTGCCGCTCGTACAGTTGGCGTGCCGGGTTGCTCGTCGTCGTCACCAGCGACATCACTTCGAATCCTCGCTCGCGAGCGTCGGCCTCCGCCCATTCCAGGAGCGACCCGCCGATACCGCGCCCTCGCTGGCCGGGATCGACGTGCAACTCGGCGATGTGATACGTGCCCTTGGGCTGCGGATACTGCACGCGTGACATCGCCCGGAACGCTCCGATCCTGCCCAACACTCGGGGCAACCCGAGTGTGCGAACGGTCAGCCACGCCAGGCGAGGCGTGATCCCGAATTGTGGCATATCGCCGCCACACTGGATCACCCCAACCACCGATCCCCCTTCTTCCGCCACGGTACTGCGCTCCCAGCCCTGCGGCCCTCCCGGCATCATCGCGATAGCAACGCCAATTCGCGCCGCCGCCTCCCGGTTCCCGACTAGGCCGATCGCCTCCTCTCCGGGATCGCCGATGATCTCGGCGATGCGCCGCTGATCGTTCGAAGTCGCCGCCCGCATGGTGAGACTTTCCATGATCGCAAGTGTATAATGGTGGACGGATCGGACGGGCTGCAAGGTCTGTTGACAGCCGACATGGCCTGTGCTAAAAGGTACATAACTTAGTACGCACTAACTTATCCAGCACGGCACGGAAGGGATATTGCGATGGCGATTGATGTCGATACTCTCGAAAAGCTACGGCAGGAGCCCGAAGTGGCGCCCCTCGATCTTAGCTGGCTGAACCTCGGCGAAGAGCAGCAGTGGGGGATGCGCGCCAAGCCCGGAAAGCGCGGCCTCACCTTCGACGAGATCGAGATTGGCCCCACCGGCGAGGTTCCCGAGCACACCGACAACCGTTCGATGCGCGTCCGCGGCTCCGTTGCGCGGAAAGACGTCATCCGCGTTCCTGAGACCTACGCGGGCCGAGCCGACGTCTATTCCAACAACACGAGGCTCCTCTACGAGGAAGCCGTACAGCGCCAGTGGTCCTCCGCGACCGACATCCCCTGGGACGAAATCCAACCCCTTCCGGATGACATTGAGCGGGCCATGTGCCAGCTCTGCACCTTCCTCACCGAAGTCGAGTTCATCGCCGGTGACACACCTGGACAGTTCCTGCCAAAGATCAACAGCGAGCACCACGAAGTCAAGCTCTTCCTTCTTACCCAGATCATGGATGAAGGTCGGCACCTCGACGTCTTCCGCAAGCGCGCCTTCGCCAACGGTGGCGGCCTCCTGTCCGGCCTGCCCCAGAACGGCCTTCGCATCCTCATCGACGCCAAGGACTTCACCGAGATGTCTGCCATGATGCACGTCGCCGCCGAAGGCTTCGTGCAGTCACTCTTCCGCATGGGCGAGTACATCGGCCAGAACGACGCCGAGAAGCGCATCTTCCGCCTCTGTGGTCAGGACGAGTCCCGCCACCTCGGCTTCGGCGTCATGCACCTCAAGTACGTGCTCGACAACGAGCCCTGGCGCCGCGAGGAGATCCACCACTACCTCGACGCCGTTGAGTTGTCCCTGGCCCCCGACCCGACCGACGACGCTGGCAGCTTCGCCCTCTTCGAGGCGCTCGCCATCCTCATGGGCGGCGGCATCAAGAACATCGACAAGGGCATCGAGATGTCTATGAACGTGCAAAAGAAGCGCGTCAACGAGTACATGCACCGCCTCAAAGTCGCCGGTCTCGGCGACCGCCGCGAGCGCATGAACCCGATGCTCAAACAGTTCCTCGACAACTAACGCCTCAACGCTACGCCCCTAGCAAGAGGCACCGAAAAAGCCCCCGTCCGCAAGACGGGGGCTTTTTGACGCCCGTTGACATCCGTTATTACTCATGGCTTAATTGGCTCAAGGGGGTGCGAAAAACTGAAACGCCCATATCGCCCGCTTCTGATCGCTGCTTTCTGTCTCTTTGGCGTGCTGGTCATGCCGTTGAATCCCACCCCGACGGCCGAGGCTACCGTCGAGTCCATACTCGTGAGCATTGGGTCTACTAACACTCTGCATGAATACTCTGTGAACGACTCGTTCCTGTTGTCCTTCGAGATCGAGAGCCCTCCTTTGGGAGGGTTTTCTATTTGACGTTTCCGGTGCGGATTACTATGCTCCGAAATATCTTCCAAATAAGAACGGAGCTATTAGCTGCCGCTGTGCGCGTAAGGTCGGTAGCGCCCGCTAAAAGCTGGCCATTTAAAATTTCTGCCTGCGGAAGTCTTTGGTGGATCAAGCCGGGTTCCTTATAATCCCGGCCGCCGGAATATCGTTGATGGCCCCGTTTACCG
>JACZRQ010000124.1 GCA_022574655.1 Chloroflexota bacterium | reverse complement strand
AGTGAAAGAAGAAATTATCTGAGGGACACCCTCAGACTCCCGGCAATCCCGACGGATCGGGACTGCACTCCCCATCATTTGTCATCCTAGACGCTCATGCTGGCTCCAGCCAGTGCTCGAAGACGTCCGCGCAAATCGTATCGCTGGCCGGTCCCCGGTAGCTCTCCCAGAGGTCGGCCTGAGCGAACTCGACGCGGTACACGGTCACCCTGGGAAGTCCACCCCGGCCGTAGGCGCGCGACTCCGGGTTCATGTAAGCGTCGTATACGACGTCTACCCTTCCCGTCTTGCCCTTTATGTACCAGGGAGTCCGATGGTGGCTTGCGGGATAGCGTTCGCTGATCCTCACGCGGTCGCCGGGACCAAATATCGCGCTATCGCCAGATTTCGCGTTATCGCAGGAGTCTGCGCTCATCCCCAGCGCGCCTCGACTTCCTTCATCTTCTCGTCGATCTCCGCGGTGGTGAGAACGCCCTTTTCGACGAGGAGGGTCTCGAAAGAGGCGGACCAGCGCTCGAAGTACGAGAGAGCCTCGTACTCCGGCGCGGGTATGGACTCGATGCCACGGCGCATCTCGTCGGTTACGACGATGCCCTTGCTCCCGAGAACGCGGGACAACGCCTGTGTCCGGTGCTCCCAGTCGGCCCACTGGTGCTCGCCCTGGTCTATGGGCTCTTCGGTGGCCCAGCCTCCCCGGTCGTGCGCGGCGGGCGCCGGATTCTCTCTCTCGCTCATGGACTATCCTCCGGCAACCGAGCTTAGCGGATTGACCGTTACGCGGCTGAGGGTGACGTCGCCGGTGTTGGCGAAGTGATGCTCCGACCCCGGCGGGACCAGGATCGCATCGCCCTGCTTTATCGGGTACTCCTTGCCGTCGCACCACAGGACTCCCGAGCCCTCGACGATGAACGCCTGATGCTCCCACGGGTGCGTGTGGTGAGCGCTGGAGCCTCCGGGTGGGTGCTGGACGTACAGCATCACGTAGTTTGGAGCGCCGTCGTCCGGTCCGAGAATCGGGTTGGTCTGGCCTTCGTGGTTTTTGATTACTGGGTCCAAATTTCAGTCCTCCTTGCGGATTTGGGTGCCAACGCTCTGACCCGTCGACGTTACTGGTAAGGCTATTCTTCCTGCCGGCTTGGGTTACCCCCTCACCTCAATCCTCTCCCTCAGGGAGAGGCGGGTTTTGGTAGTCGTCCTCCTCTGGGAGATGAGGGTTTTGGTAGTCGTCCTCCTCTGGGAGATGAGGTCAATGGATCTGCTAGCCTTCGTAGTCGGCGGCGATGGCCTGTGGAGGCTGACCCTCCCAAACGCCCTTCATGTTCCGGTAGGCGAACTCGGCGCGGCGAAACCACGTGTTCCAGGTTGTGCCGGCGCTGTGCGGCGTGACCACGACGTTGTCCATGGTCAAGAGTGGGTTGTCCGGCTCGACCGGCTCCTTTTCGAACACGTCGAGGCCGGCGCCCGCGATCTTCTTGTGTTGAAGCGCGTCGATCAGCGCCGCCTCGTGAACGACAGGACCGCGGCTCGTGTTGATCAAGATCGCCGTCGGCTTCATGAGGGCCAGCATCTCAGCGCTCACGATGCGGTGAGTCTCCGGCGTGAGGGGCGTGTGACACGTAACGATGTCCGAGGTGCTGAACAGCTCTTCGATGGTCACGCCCCGGACGTCAAGCTCGCGTTCTCGCTCCGGAGACAGGCCATACTTGTCGTAGTACTGGGCCTTGGCGTCGAAACCTTGAACCATCGCGGAAGTTTCACGAAAAGCTTGATATCCTCACGCTCATCCAGTTTGCGCGCGAACTCTCGTTCCACGTTTGAGTCGTAGACAACATAGTCGTAAATGGACTTGTTCACCTTCAGCGCCGACAGGTAATTGATGAGTTCCTCTTCTTGGAAGCGCATCATCTCCCACTCGGCGTCGGGTTGATCGGCTGCGATTCGCTCGTACTTGATGCCGTCAACGAGAAGGCGATGAAGGGCATGCTTTAGTAGCTTGGCGACGGCATCCATGAAGACTTGAGGGTTGACAAAGAAGTCTGCAAGGCGCTCGGACTCCTTGAGGATGCGTACGATCGTGAAGCGAGTTAGTTCGGTCTCGCTCTGGAGGTAGGCCAGGAGATCGGGCAGTGGCCCATGGTACTCAACCGTCTCGCTCAGAGCGCTAACCGCCTGAGTCTGCACTCCAGCCTTGTCGACGTAGAGCATTCCAGAGGTTAGGTGCAGCCTTGCCGGTTTGATGTGATCCATGTTGCGGATCGCGTGGGCGGCAAGCTGGATTAGTTCGTCGGTCTCGAACTCCATGCGATATGTGGTGCGCGGTCTGATTCTTGCCCAAAGCTCCTGGAACTCCGGAGTCAGTTCCACCTCATTGCGAAGGCGGTTCGGCCCTTCGTCCCGCGCCCTGCGCACATGGCGTTCGATCTGATAGCTGGATAGCAGTTCGATGACGGCCTTTTCGACATCTTGGTGGGCATCGGGAAGATCGAGGGTCAGGTCGGGTTTGAGTGGATCGAACGGGGCTTGGATCTTTCCATCCTCGGTGATGAAACCACCGCTGATCAGGGCCTGCCATATCTCTTTCGCGCTGTCGTGCCCGACCGCCTGCTCCTGATCGTCCACGACTCTGGTCAGCTTGGAGATCGCGATTAGCGGAACCTTGCCGAAGGTGACTCCACAGTCCTCCTCGTACTCACCCTGCAGGTCCCGTGCGAAGCTTTCATAGCTCTCGTTGGCGACAACTAGGAGCTTGTTGATCGACTCATCGAACACTCGGTAGCCGTGCTGATCGACGGGTATCCTGAGCCCTCGCCCGATCTCTTGACGCTTCTTGACTATGCTCTGGGTTTCGTTCAGGGTACAGATTTGAAACACGTTGGGGTTGTCCCAGCCTTCTCGAAGAGCGGAGTGGCTAAAGATGAATCGAAGCGGCTCGTCAAGCGACAGCAGCTGTTCCTTTTCCCTCATGATGAGACTGTATACGTCGTCGTCGGCCTGGGTGTCTCGTCCCTCCCGACTATCCTTCAGAATGCCCTTCTTGTCCTGAGCGAAGTAACCATTGTGCAGGCGTTCGATGCTCTCCCTTAACCAAGCGAGCGCGGAGTAGCGTTCATCCTTCGATAGCTCAATGAGGGCCTCCTCGACCGCGGCGGCAAACTTCCCCTTGACGGGCTGGCCATCGTCGCCGTAGCTCCTATAATTAGCGACGCGGTCGATGAAGAAGAGCGTCAGCACCTTAAGGCCACGGTCCGTGACCAGAAGCTCCTTTTCTAGATGACGCTTGACGGTATCCTTTATCTGCATCCGCCAAATATCTTCGCTTAGGCCGCCAAGCTGCTCGCCGAGTGCAAGTCGAGTGCCGTTCGCGAACCGGATGAACTCATTGCCGGGCTCAGCGTTGATCTCGGCCACTTCGAATCCGTCTCTGTAGTTGGCTCGGCCGTTAGACAGCCCGTGTAGGTCCGCGCCGGCCCTCACCGTCACGCGTTTCTCCTTCGGGCCGCTCTTTGTCTGGACATGGATTCGCAGCTTCGCGACGACCCCCCTCCGGTTGTCGACGTCTTCGAGCCGGACGAACGCGTCGTTCATGCCACCCTCGGCCGTTACGCTGGCCACGACGATCTGCTTCACCAGACGCAGCTCGAACGCGCGAATCGGGTCGAGGCGATAGACCACGTTGTACGGGTTGCGATGCGTGGCCGAGTAACGGAGCGTGCACAACGGATTCAGCGCCAGGATCGCCTCCTGAGACTTCTCGGTGCTGTCGACGCTCTGCGGCTCGTCGATGATGACTATCGGACTCGTCGCTTGAACGAACTCTATCGGCTGCCGGCCGGACAGCTTGTCGCTCTCCTTGTAGATCACGTTGCTCTTCTGCTCTTCCTCCGTCCCCACGAAATTCTTGCGGAAGGCGTCGATGTTGATCACCAAAATCTGAATCGTGTTGGTCACAGCGAACTGCCGAAGCTTGTTGACCCTCTTCGCGTCGTAAACGAAGTGCTCGAACTCGATGTTGTTGTACAGGGCGCGGAAGTGATCCTTGGTGATCTCGATGTTCTTGAGCACGCCCTCCCGGATGGCGACGCTCGGAACGACGATGATGAACTTCTTAAAGCCGTAGCGTCGCGACAGCTCGAAGATCGTGCGTAGATAGACGTACGTCTTGCCGGTGCCCGTCTCCATCTCGACCGAGAAGTGCGGGATACGGCGCTGGAGGGTGCCGGTCTCGCTGAGCACCTCCCACGCTTCGAGGGGCGCGTTTGGATCATCAATCTCGATGTCGTTTCGCTCCTGTACGGCGCGTGTGTTCTCGCGTAGCGACTCCTCGGTTAGCGACAGCCGGTTGCCGACGCCGAGATCGGCGCGGAGGACGCTGGTGAACGGGTCATCAGCGCCGCTAAGGTCCACGACCGAGAAGTCTGTCTCCTCGAGCGGCTGGCCGTCGAACAGATCGACGACCGCGTCAATGGCATTGAGCTGATATTCTTGTTTCGGATCGAACTGAATCTTCACTTCAGACGGTCCTGAAGACGATGTCGCGGTCCTTCATTAGCTGAACGGCGTTCGCCTTTAGTTGGTCGTTTCCGGCGAATCCTTCATCCAGGCAGACGACCCGCACTGGCTTGCACGCAGCCATCGCGCGAATCAACTTCAGCGTCAGGTCGGCGTCAAGGCAAACCATCATCTCGCCTTCTCCGATGCTGAGCGCGCTCTTCCCTTCGATCTCCAGTCTTTCAACGGAAGTGGTCAGCGGGATTCCGCTCTTGAGCAGAATCTCGTAGAGTTGATCCTCACTCGTGCGCCCCTCGCGCGTGTGGTTGACGTGCATCTCCAACTGTTTCTCGAGCGCGGAGACGTCGCCCTGCGGGACTGTGGCATTCCAGGCGAGGAAGTTCGATTCGGCGAGTTTGAAGACTCGGAAACCGCAGTCCTGCTTCCGGTCGTCGTCGAGCGGCAGCTTGCCAACGTTCTCATCGGTCAGCGTCCTGATCACGCGGCGCACGCGCTCCTTGCAGATGTCGACGATAGTGGGGTAGTCGTCACGGCCGGTGGGTTCAGGGAGCTGCCCGAGTATGAATTTGCGATCGCCGCCATCCTCCTTGTTCAGCTCGATAACAGCATGGGCGGTCGTGCCGGAACCGGCGAAGAAGTCGAACACTATATCGTCGTCTGATACCCCGCTCAGTTCCAATAGAACGCGAAGGAGACTAACTGGCTTAGGAAAATCAAAGGGTGATGTGCCTTCAAACAGTTCTTTCATCGTGGCTGTGCCCTCAGCAGCCGACCCCGCGGTGGTCAGAATAGTCCTGTAGGCCTTCGCGCGTGGTTCATCCGATCGGATCTTCTCGTAGACGATGTAGGTTCCGTCCTCGCGTTTTTCGAAGAGCGCGTTCCCCTCATCGACGATCTCCGTCATTGCTTGCTTCCCGAGCCTCCAGCGGCCCTCGGACCCATCATTCCTGATGGGCCAGACTTCTTCGCCCTCTGGACCGGGAATGGGGAAGAACATCGTCGGCCTATCGGCCCTCGCTGATCCGGCCCCCCACTTGTTCAGTTCCCGACCTTTTCGATAAGGACCCTTCTCGTCAGTCAGGTCTAGAGGTGGAGCCTCAACCCATTGCCGGCCTACGGCGGTTGAGGGATCTGCCTTCGCGTACGCTAGGACGTATTCCTGCTCAGCGACGAGTGTTTTGACGTCTCCCCCACCGCCTCTCTTTGAGTGCCAGACAAGCAGGCCCAGGAAGTTTTCACCGCCGAAAATCTCGCGTGCAAACGGCCGCTGCCGGGCGCGACCGGCCTGCCGCCGCGGGACTATGACCGCGTGGTCGGGCGCCGCGCCGCGCGCGCGCTGCGGATCGATGATCCGATCGACGAGGACGCGGTGGAGGGTGGGCTATGAGCTTTACGCTCCTACTCACCTGTGTCGGTGGCGAACTTGCGCCGCAGGTGATCCGATACCTCAAGTCGAGCCGCCGCCACGACGTGAAGGTCATCGGCGTGGACGCCGACGAGAACGCCGCAGGGCGGCATTTCGCGGACGCGTTCGCGGTCGTGCCGCGCGGCACCGATCCGCAGTATGTGGAAGCCATCGCCGAACTCGCCGCGAAACATGGGGCCGACCTCGTCCTCCCGACCTCCGACGAAGAAGCGCTGGCGATGTCACAGTCGCGCGACGCTCTCGAACGGGAGG
>JACZRQ010000027.1 GCA_022574655.1 Chloroflexota bacterium | reverse complement strand
CACTCCAAGGTCTACAAGCAGCTCGCCGAGGCCCTCCTCGAGACACCGGAAGCCCACCAGCTCCTCCTCCGCATCGCCAAACGCCAGCGCAAGGTCCTCAAGGAAAAGGAGTTCGGCGCCTCCCAGCTCACCGCGGAGATCCTCCGCCGCGTCGGCGAAATCGTCCTCGACCCCGAATCCAATCAAAGCGAATCCAATCTGGAATTCCTCCACCTCCTCCGCACGGCCGAGGCCAGAATCCGTCGAAAACTCGAATTCCAATCAAAAACTGACCCCGAACTGCGCAATCCAATCAACCGCCCAGACGATGCCTCCTAGCACCCCATCAACCCACCAAGCCGCGCACTTCAGTGCGCGGTACCCTCTACCGCTCCTCCCCCTCGCCCGTCCCACGGGAGATCCGTCCGCCGAAGGAGGAGGGGGCTGGGGGGGGTGAGGGCCTGTCCTGAGCCCCGTCGAAGGGCTGTTAAGCTGGAATCAGGAGGTGCGCATGCCAGCAGTACAAGTCGATGACCCCACCACCCTGCCGCGGATTGGCCCCATAGACGAGACGGCGCAAGAGCGCCCCGTCCGCGACGTCGTCACCGCGCACAAGACGCTGGAGGGCGAGGGCTTCGAAGTCCGCCGCGCCTTCACCGGCATCGATCTTAGCCTCGCCGACCCGTTCCTCCTCCTCGATCAGATGGGCGCCGTCGAGTACAGCCCCGGCGAGGCCAAAGGCGCGCCCGACCATCCTCACCGCGGCTTCGAGACCGTCACCTACATGATGGACGGCGAACTCGAACACCGGGACTCGAACGGCGGCGGCGGCCTAATCACCGACGGCGCAACCCAGTGGATGACCGCCGGCGCGGGCATCGTCCACTCCGAGATGCCCACGGAGCAGCTCCTGATGAAGGGCGGCCTCTTCCATGGCGTGCAGCTCTGGGTCAACCTGCCGAAGTCACAGAAGTGGTCGCCGTCCGCCTACCAGGACATCGACGCCGACAACGTCGTCCTCCTCACGTCCGAGGACGGCGGTGCGCTGATTCGCCTCATCGCCGGCGATCTCGGCGGACACAATGGCCCCGGCGGCACCCGAACGCCGATCACCTACGCCCACGTCAGCCTCAGCCCCGACGCCCGCCTGCGTGTGCCCTGGCGGCCCGACTTCAACGCGCTGATCTACGTACTCTCCGGCAGCGGCGCTGTCGGCCCGGAGCGTCGCCCGATCGCCGAAGGGCAACTCGCCGTCATGGGCGACGGCGACATCGTCACCATCACCGCCGACGCCAGTCAGGACCGCCGATCGCCGGTCCTGGAGCTACTCCTGCTGGGCGGCACCCCGATCAAGGAGGACATCGCCTGGCATGGCCCATTCGTCATGAACACCCGCGACGAACTCCAGCAGGCGATCGAGGACTACCACGCCGGCCGCATGGGCCGCATCCCCGCCAAGGCCAGCGGGAGAGTAGCCTAGCCGCTCCCCTCGCCCGTCCTACGGGAGAGGGGCCAGGGGTGAGGGCCCCTTAGCGTGCCTTTCGGCGCTTGCGGGCGCCTTCGATCTTACGGCTCACCGAGATCACGCCTCGGATCGCCTCGAGCCTGCTGAGCAAGCGGCTCAACTGCTCGATGCCTGTAGTCTCCAGCGTCGCCACGATAACGATGCGACCGTCTTCATCGTAGTCCTGCGTGCCGACACCGACCATGTTCACATGCTCTTCCGCGACTAGCGTGCTGATGTCTCGCAGCAGCCCAACCCTGTCCCAGGCGTGGATGTGCGCCGTGACCGGATAAAGCTGGCCACCGCGTCCCCACTCGACATCGACGAGGCGTTCCTTCTCCTCGCCGTGGATCACATTCGGACAGTCTCTCCGATGGATGGAGACGCCCTCACCGCGCGTGACGAAGCCGACGATGCTGTCTCCGGGGACAGGATTACAGCAACGTGCCAGACGGGTGAGCAGATCGCCCGTGCCCAGCACGCGGATACCGGTGGCGATGACGGCCTCGCCCGTCGGCGCCGGCAACTCCGGAAGCTCTTCCGGCTCATGTAGAATCGGGGCCAGCTTGTTCGCGATCTGCTGAGTCCCGATCTCCCCGTACCCAACCCGCAGGTAGAGGTCGTCCATGTTCTCGAACTTAAAGATGCGCAGCAGGTCCGCCTCCATGTCCGACAGCTCCGCGCCGAGGCGATGGACCTCTTTCTCGGTCATCTCCCTTCCGCGAGCGATGTTTTCGTCGCGTTCCTGACGCTTGAACCAAGCACGGATCTTCTCCCGCGCGTGCCGGGTGCGGATGAACCCGAGGTTGCCGTTTAGCCAGTCGCGGGACGGGCCCTTCGACGACTTGCTCGTGAGGATCTCGATGACCTCACCGTTCTTCAGCTTGTAGTTAAGCGAAACGAGCCGCCCGTTGACCTTTCCACCGACGCACAGATGACCGAGGTCAGTGTGGATGCGGTACGCGAAGTCCAGCGGCGTACTGCCCGTTGGCAGGTCTTTGATCTCGCCCTTCGGAGTGAACACGAACACCTGATCCTGGAAGATGTCAGTCTTCACCGCTTCGACCAGATCTTCCGCGTGGGCTATCTCGCGGTGCCATTCGAGCAACTGCCTCAGCCAAGCCAGGCGCTCCTCGTAGCGAAGGTCTCGCTTCGAGCCCTCCTTGTAACGCCAGTGCGCGGCTATGCCGTACTCCGCGGCGTGGTGCATATCTCGGGTTCGTATCTGGACTTCGAGCGGCTGCTGGTTCATCGCCATCACCGTCGTGTGAAGCGACTGGTACATGCTCTCCTTGGGATTCGCGATGTAGTCATCGAACGCGCCCGGCAGCGGCCGCCAGAGGCCATGGACGATCCCTAGCGCTGTATAGCAATCGGTGACCGTATCGACGAGCACGCGAACCGCGAGCAGGTCATATATCTCGTCGACGCTGCGACCTTCGCCGGCGTACTTCTCCATCTTTTCGTAGATGCTGTAGATGTGCTTCGCACGCCCGTGGACCTCGGCGTCGATCCCCTGCTCCTTGTAGTGCTTGCGAAGCACCTCCGTAACTTCCGCCACGTACTTCTCGCGCACCTCTCGTTTGGAGTCCAACATTTCGGCGACCAGCTTGTACCGGTCCGGCTCCAGGTACCGGAAGGCGAGGTCTTCAAGCTGCCACTTGAGTTCCCAAATGCCGAGCCGTGCCCCGAGCGGTGCGTATATCTCCATCGTCTCGCGGGCGATCCGTTTCTGGTCAGCCTCGTCGAGTGCGGACAGCGTTCGCATATTATGTAGCCTGTCCGCCAGCTTGATGATCACAACGCGCAGGTCGCTGGCCATCGCCAGGAACATCTTGCGCAGGTTCTCGGCCTGCACACGGGCCTCTCCGGCTTGCGCCTCGGCAGCCTGTCCCGATATCTGACCAAGCTTGGTTACGCCTTCGACGAGGGACGCCACTTCGGTGCCAAAACGCTTCTTGATCTCATCGTTGGTGACACCGCAGTCTTCCTGAACGTCGTGCAAAAGCGCGCCTGCGATCGTATCCGCGTCCAACTGAAGCGAGGCGACGGTTTCCGCTGCGTGCAGCGGATGCGTGATGACTGGATCGCCGCTCTTACGTAGCTGGCCCGCGTGACACTCGATCGCGAACTCGAGTGCGTCTTTGACCACGGCCTGTCCCTTGCTGGGGAGATACTCACTGACGCGATCCAGTAGCGCCTGACCTATCTGTTCTTGTTGCACCGCCATACTTACCACAATTTTAGCATTTCCAATTCATGCCGCTGCTTTTGCCACACGATTCTTCGTTCCTGTATGCTCGCCTCGAAGGTCCGAAATCACTCATGGCAGCAGAAACACGTAGATACAAGGCCCCTCGCGGAACGCAGGACATCCTGCCCGACGAACAACCCTACTGGGATTTCGTTCGGACCGCCGCCTCTCGCCTCTGTGACGAGTTCGGCTATGGCCGCATCGAATCCCCTATTTTCGAGGACTCGGGGCTCTTCACCCGCGGCGTCGGTGAAGTCACCGACATCGTTGAGAAGGAGATGTACGTCTTCGAGGACCGTGGCGGTAAGACGCTCGCGCTTCGCCCGGAGGGAACGGCTCCCGTATGCCGTGCTTACCTCGAACGGGGTATGCAGAGCCTGCCGCAGCCTGTGCGCCTCTGGTACTGGACACCGATCTTCCGCTATGACCGCCCACAAGCCGGACGTTATCGACAGCACCACCAATTCGGCGCTGAGGCGATCGGTGATGCGTCGGCATCCGTCGACGCGGAAGTGATCGAGCTTCTCTGGCGACTGTACGAGGAGCTCAACCTGAAAGACCTCGTCCTCAACCTCAACACGATCGGCGATCAGGAGTGCCGGCCCGGTTACCTTGAAGCCCTTCGCGACTACTACCGGGGCAAGCTCGATGATGTCTGCGACGACTGCCGCGGTAGGTTCGAGCGCAATCCACTGCGCCTCCTCGACTGCAAGAACGACCGCTGCCAACCGATCATCGCCAAAGCACCCGCGTTCACCGACCACCTCTGCGAGCCGTGCGCGCAGCACTTCCAAGATCTTCAGACTTACCTCCGAGCCGCCGATATCAGCTACGAGCTCAACCCGCGTCTGGTACGTGGCCTCGACTACTACACCCGCGCCGTCTTCGAGTTTCAGCCTCTGGAGGAGGGCGGTCAGAGTACGATCGGCGCCGGCGGGCGGTACGACGGCCTGATCGAGCAGCTTGGCGGCCGCCCAACGCCGGGAACCGGCTTCGCAACCGGCATCGAGCGTATCGTCCTCAACCTGAAACGCCAGGATGTCGATGTGGGTGAGCAGTGGCACCCCCTCGTCTACGTTGCGTACCAGACGCCCAAAGCCCGCGAGCAGGCGTACCGGCTCGCCTCTGACCTGCGACGCGCATCGATTCCCGCTATCGGTGCAGGCGGCGATCGATCGCTAAAGGCACAGATGCGGCATGCGGACGCGCTCGGCGCGGAGTACGCAGCAATCATTGGCGAACGAGAGTTGAGCGATGGCACGGTGACGCTGAAGCGCCTGCGAGACGGTACGCAGGTGACGGTGCCAACCGATGCCGTCAAGGATCACGTCCGCGCGGCCAACCCATAGCTGCGTGATATAATCGCCATGCGAGGCCCCTCTTCGGGGGCCTTTGTCACGTCCGAAAGTAGACGATCATGTGGGACAAACTCGAACAAACTGAACAACGCTACAAAGAGCTCGAGATGGAGATGGCGAAGCCCGAGGTGGCCGGCGACTACGACCGCCTTCAATCGATCGCCCGCGAGCACGCTGCTCTCAAGGAGATCGTAGACATCCTCAGTGAGTACCGCAGCGTCAACGACTCCATCGCTCAAGCGAAGGCGATCATCGAAGAAGGTGGCGACTCCGATCTCGTCGAGCTAGGACGAGAGGAGCTGGCGGAGGGCGAAAAGACGATAACGAACCTCGAAGAGAAGCTCCGCCGCGCCCTCGTCCCAAAGGACCCGTACGACGACAAGGACGTGATCGTCGAGATTCGATCGGCTGCGGGTGGAGACGAAGCATCGCTTTTCGCCGCCGATCTCTTCCGCATGTACAGTCGCTATGCAGAGCGGCGAGGGTGGAAGGTAGAGGTCGTCGACTCACACGAGGGCGCGTTCGAGGGGTTCAAGGAGATCGTCTTTGAAGTACACGGCCAGGGCGCCTACAGCCGGCTGAAGTACGAAAGCGGCGTTCACCGCGTCCAGCGCGTACCCGTCACCGAGGCCAGCGGCCGCGTCCACACTTCCACCGCGACAGTGGCAGTACTGCCTGAGGCGGACGAAGTCGACATCCAGATCAACGAGGGCGATCTCAGAATCGATGTCTTCCGCGCGGGTGGTCACGGTGGGCAGAGCGTTCAGAAGAACTCGACGGCTGTTCGCATCACTCACCTACCAACGAACGTCGTCGCTCAATGCCAGGACGAGCGCTCGCAGGGCCGCAACAAGCAGAAGGCGATGGCGGTACTCCGTTCTCGCCTCCTGGACATAGAGATCCGCAAGCAGCGCGAGCAGATCGACTCTGACCGGCGATCGCAGGTCGGCTCCGGAGAGCGCGCAGAGAAGATACGCACGTACAACTTCCCGCAGGACCGCATTACCGACCACCGGGTCGGGTACACGCGCCACGACATGCCCGCACTTCTGGACGGAGACATCGATGACATCGTCGACGTCCTCGCCGAGCAGGAGCAAGCGCAGCGGCTGGAGGCGCAGCTGGCGTGAATGTGAAGGAGGCGCTGCTGAAAGGAAGGCGCCTCCTCGAATCGATCGGCAGTGACGAGGCCCCGTTGGAGGCCGAGCTTCTCCTGCGCCACGCCCTATCAGTCGACCGTGTGCACCTCTACCAACGCCTGAACGACGACATCACCCCGCGTCAGGAGCACCGCTACCACCGGTTCCTCGATCGCCGTCTAGCGCGCGAGCCGACTGCCTACATCACCGGCCACCGAGAGTTCTTCGGGCTTGAGTTCGAGGTGGCGCCCGCTGCTCTTATCCCACGGCCGGAGACCGAGGTGCTCGTGGAGATCGCCATCGACTTCATCCAGCGTCAGTACGCGGACCAGCCCATCACCGTAGCCGACGTCGGAGCGGGGTCCGGCGCCATCGCGGTCGCCCTCGCCCACACCCTCCCAAATATCAACGTCATCGCCACGGACACTTCGAAGCGAGCGCTGAAGCTCGCTGAACGGAACGCCGCTCGTCACGGCGTGACCGGGCGAATCGAGTTCGTCCACGGTAATCTGCTCGCCCCGCTCGATGAACCGATCGACGTCATCGCCTCGAACTTGCCCTACGTCCGAACCAGCGACTGGGAAGCGCTCCCGCCCGAGATTCGCGGTTACGAGCCCAAGGCCGCACTGGACGGGGGTGTAGACGGCCTCCGCCTCATCCGGCGTCTCCTAAAGCAGGCGCCGCAGCACCTCAAGCCCGGCGGTGCTCTCTTCGCTGAGATAGGCGACGAACAGGGGCCTCTCGCGGAAGAAGCTGCAAACACGCTCGTTCCCAACTCGGACGTTCACGTTCGACCCGACCTGGCTGAACTCGACCGCGTGCTCTGCGTCTATGCGTGAGCCTGGCGTACGAATGACGCAGGGCGTCTCTGCATCTTAGCTTGGCCACTTCGCTTCACTACGTCCTCCGTCGTGCCAGCAGTTTCTCGAGCAGCTCGGCATCGGTCGCTTCGACGTCGAACCCCTCCGGGAAAGGCGGACGTGGCGGTTCGCCGATGCCTTCCAGGACTTGCGGGTGCTGATAGTAGGCCGGGTACAGGTAGCGCAGAAGACCCATCATGAGAAAAGGGTGGGCGGTAAGCTGCGCTTCGACCACCTTCGTCCCGGCTTCCGGCGCCATTGCCGGGAGGCCCTCGGGGTGCTCGGCGAGAGCCGCTTCCCGTACTGCAAGCGCCCCCGCCTCGACCATCGGGCCGAGCGACGGATCGTCCTGGAGCGCTGCGGCGACGGCGGTTTCAAGGCCGAGGGCGCCTGCCCCCGGAAGTTCTCGGGACGCGCTCGGAGGAATCAGAAGGTTCAGGAGCGCTTTCATAAAGTCGTGGTCGTTCAGGGCTGGACGCGTTTCGGTCATGCGGGGTCAAAGAGCGTTTCGATGTTCTTCTTGATGCTGTCCGCCACGTAGAGCGCGTTCGCCTGGATCGTCGAGGTGGGATTCACCGCCCCTGCAGTCACGAAGACGCTGCCATCCACGATGAACAGGTTCTTCACGTCGTGCGCCTGACCCCACTCGTTGACGACCGAGGTACTCGGGTCCCGGCCCATCCTGGCTGTCCCCATAAGGTGCCAGCCCGCCTCACGAAACAACGGCTGCGCAAACGTCTCGACCGCGCCCGCAGCCATCAGTGCCTCTTTTCCCCGTTCTACCGCGTGCGCCAGCATCTTCCGGCTGTTCTCGCTTAGCCGGTAGCTGACCTTCGGCGCGGGGATGCCGTGGGAGTCAGTCAGTTCCGGGTCCAGGGTGACGGTGTTGGTTTCCTCCGCCAGATCCTCCGTGATGGCGAGCAGGGAGGCTGTGTGGTCATAAAACCGATCGAACGCCCGATGGTGGTCCTCACCCCAGGGCACCAGACCCTGGATCATTCCCGATAACGCGCTCTGAGCGGGGCCGAGGCCCCGTACAGCCTCGAACGAATATCCCCGCACGAACCCCCGCGAACGGTCGGTCCGGTAGAACTCGTGGCTCCAGAACGAGCAGCCAACGGGTCCGCGGCGGCCGTGGAGCGGTTCCGCGAAGATGCCCGTGATGGCCGCATACGGATGGAACATCAGGTTCTTGCCCACGAGGCCGCTGCTGTTGGCCAGCCCATCGGGGTGTTGCTTGCTCACGGAGTTGAGCAGCAGCCGCGGCGTGCCGATGCCGTTGCACGCCAGCACTACGATTTCCGCTTTCTGCTCCTGCAATTGGCCCTCCGGGTCGTAATATAGGACGCCCTCCGCCATCCCGTCCGCCCCCACCGTAATCTCACGCACGCGGCAGCCGGTGCGCACCTGAACGCCCTTTCGTTGAGCCACCGGCCAGTAGGTGATGTCGGTGCTAGCCTTGGCGCCTTGCGCGCAGCCGCTGAGGCAAGGACCGAGGTTTATGCACGCGGCGCGCCCCTCATATTCCCGCGACAGGATGGCGCTGTCCGAGGGCCACCAGTGCCAGCCGAGCTTCTCGAAGCCGGAGGCCAGCGTGTTCCCGGTCTTGCCAAACCGCAGCGGCGGCAACGGTGGCTCATGATATGGATACGCCGGGTCGCCGGCCAGCCCGGAGACGCCCATCATCCGGTCGTTCAGCGCGAAATAGGGCTCAAGGGTCTGGTAATCGATCGGCCAGTCCTCACCGACTCCGTCCTCGCTCTTCGAACGGAAGTCGCGGGGCGTGAGCCGGGGGAAATGCGCCGCCCAGAGGATGGTGCTCCCGCCCACCGCGTTGAACATCAGCGGCGAAATCTCAGACTGCTCCTCGTTGATCGGGTAGTCGGCGGCCAGGCCACGCACGTTCGGGCTGGGTGAGAAATCCCCCATTCCGCGCGCTTCCCAGTCCAGCCCGTTGCTTGGGTAGTCCTGTTGCTTCATCCACGGGCCCTGGTCAAGGCAGAGGACGCTCATGCCAGTGTCAGCGATGCTCCAGGCGAAAGCCGCCCCCGAAGCACCCGCTCCGATCACCAGCACACCCACGGGCTCGTTTGGCATGGCCACATCCTACAGCAAACCCCGCGCCGAGCCATGTCCTCGCTGCCCGACGCCGCGTCCCCTTTAGACGTACTAAGGCGCAGAGTCACTTATGGTTATCGTCTGTGATTGGATACGAAAATCGAGCCGGGGGATCGCGGGACGATCCCCGTCTTCCGCTCCGGGACGAATCCGTCTTTCACGAACACCGAAACGCCCTCATTTCAGAGCGCAGATGGCCTTCGCTCCGGTTCCGGCACCGATGCAGTAAGATTCGCTCATGGAGCGCGACGTTGGCTACCGGACATCAGAAGACGGCAACGCTGGACCCGAAGTAAGAAGCGCACCTTGCTCCGGATGAGAACGTGACCGACTGGCTCGCGATCACACGACGCAACGCAAGATCGGTTCAGACTACCGTCGGATGGATCTACTGGGACCCGGAGGCGATAGCTCGTTATCGCGCCGCTGGGCTGCCGGAACAGGCAGCCGGCCCAATCGGCTACATCGCAGCCCGGTGTGCGCCACTCGCGGCAGCCGGGCCGGACGCCGTCATTGCAGCTTTCGGTTCGATCAGTCCGGTTGGAATCCGAGCCGCATTCCAAGTACTGAAAGGAGCTGAGCAGTTCCATGCGATGTGGGCTGCTCGCGACGAGGCCGTTGTCGAAGGGTTGCACCGATACGCACCCGAAATCGTTCAGCCGCTGGTGGAGTACGGGCCCGAGCTGTGGGACGTCGTCGAGCAGCTACCCGTGATGGCTCGAGTGTTCTTTGGTGCGCACCTCGCAATGCCCCGGCCCGCCGACCCTCTGTTGTCCGGCTGGCATGCCATCAACTGCCTGCGCGAATGGCGAGGAGATACTCACTGGGTCCTACTGGCCGCCGAGGGGGTAAGCGCTGCCGAGGCTTCAATACTCCACAACGCCTGGCTTGGTTACGAGGGGGATTGGTTGGCCAAGTCACGTGGCACGTCTCTAGCCGAAATCACTGCAGGATGGGAATCGCTTGGCGCACGAGGTTTGGCTCATGATCGCCAAGTGCTGCCCGGCGGCATCGCCTTACGCCAACGGCTAGAAGACGAAACCGACCGTCTAACGACGCTGCCGTGGACGCTGCTCGGCGAGCCGCGGTCTGTAGCGTTCGCCGAACAATTCGAGCCGCCTTGCCGCCTGCTCCTGGCCCGAGTCGATGAAACCGCGGGACCCAACTACCAGCCAGCTTCGAGAGAGCGGCCGCCACGGACATCCTGACATCTGATCGTCCCGTACGTCAGATCGCGTAAGTAACGCCGGTGAGCTCGGTGGAGACGTCCCAGAGACGCCGGGCGGTCTGGTCGTCCCGCGCTCGCTTGCTCATGCCGACCTTGACGGGGTGGCCGCGCTGTTGGCCGAGGCCGCCTGGGCCGTAGTAGTCGCCGCGCCCAACGGATGGGGCAGTGGCGGCGCGCAGGGTCGGGAGCGCTCCCATGGCCGCGCTCTGGGTCATGAGTGGTCCGAGGACGGGCTTGGCCGCGTGCATGAGGGTGTTGAAGATGCCACCGGGGTTCTCGTGGCCGAGGTTTGTATTGGAGCCGCCGGGGTGAGCCGCGACAGCGATAGCTTCCGCCCCCGCCGCAGACAGGCGGCGCTGGAGCTCACGGGTGAACAGGAGGTTCGCGAGCTTGCTCTGGAAGTATGCACGCCACGGTGAGTAGTTTCGGTCCCAGTTGAGGTTGTCGAAGTTGATGCGGCCGGGGCGGTGGCCCACACTGCTAATGGAGACGACGCGGGCCGGACCGGATTCAAGGAGGACGGGGATGAGGTGGCCGGTGAGAGCGAAGTGGCCGAGGTGGTTGACCCCGAACTGCATCTCGAAGCCCTGGGCCGTGCGCTGCTCCGGGGTTGCCATGAGACCGGCGTTGTTGATCAGCAGATCGAGATTCTCGTGGTTCGCAAGGAACTCCTTGGCGGCCTTCTCAACAGAGTCGAGGTCGGCGAGGTCGATCTCGAGGATCTCGGTCGTCCCAGAAGTACTCGCGGCGTCGATCTTCGCCGCGGCCTCGTCGGCCTTACTGCGGTTGCGACAGCCGAGCACGACGGTAGCGCCGTGTTGGGCCAGCGCTCGGGCAGCTTCGAAACCGATGCCGCTGTTGGCGCCGGTGATGAGAACGGTCCGCTCAGTTTGGTCGGGAATATCAGCTTCAGTCCAATCATTGCTCACGAACGGGTCTCCTTCAACTTCGGCGTGGTCCCGGGCCCAGGCCTCAGGGACTTCGCGCACTGAATCCGCAGCTTCGGGGCACGACCATTCTACGACATAGCGGTGCTGCTTCCATTAGGCATCTAGACGACGTAATGTTCGTCGGGATACTCGGCGAAATACCGGTCTCGTCTGTCGACGATTACGGTGACGATCTTCGACCCCTTTTTCATCGTCTTGGCCACTTCGATAGCCGCGCACACGTTGGCTCCCGATGACATGCCGCAGTACAGGCCTTCTTCCCGGCACAATCTGTCGGCCATTTTCTTGGCATCGCCATTTTCTATCGTGATCACACTGTCCATGAGGTCACTTTCAAGAAGATCTTCGATCACAAACCTTAATTTCGGGCCACCAAACTTTTCCAGGGCCTTGTGAACGGCCCGGGAACGTACCCATTCAATTCGGGGATCATCTGTCGGCACAACACCGGCAACCTTCAATTCGGGATGTTTTTCCTTCAGGGTCTGGGCCACACCGAGAAGGGTGCCTCCAGTGCCTACGGAAGCCACCCAACCATCAATCTGCCCGTCCATCTGTTCCAGGATCTCTTTCCCTGTATGCTCCCGGTGAGCCCTTGTGTTATCAACGTTGCACAATTGGTTCGCCCACCAATTTGACGAGTCGCTTTGTTGCAGGTCGTAGCACTGTTTCATTCGAACGGCCACAAAGGTGGCGGCTCTTTCTACTCCTTGCAACCGATCGGCATCTTCCATGTGTTCGTTCAAATCGATCGGAGTCACATCGGCGCCATAGAGTCGGGAAATTCGGATCCGATCCGCTGAGTTGTAGGCGCTGGAAAGCTGCGCGGGCAAAAAGATTTTGACCTTGTAACCCTTCACGGCTCCGACAAAGGACAACGCCGGCCCTGTGTTCCCGGTGGACTGATCAACGATCGTTCCACCAGGTTTGAGATCACCTCTTTTCTCAGCTTCCTCAATCATGCAGAGAGCCATACGATCCTTGATGCTCCCCCCAGGATTTGTGAACTCACACTTGACATAGATATCCACCCCCAGAGAAGCGGTAACATGATTCAGCTTGAGCAAAGGAGTGTTTCCAATGTGGTCGAGAATTGTCACCTTTTCGCTCATCTCTTCATCCACCCTTCGAACAAATAATAAATCGCTGAAGATTATGCAATATCTTCCAGCCCGGATCGTGCAGGAACTGAGCCTGGCTTGTAAGTGACAGCACCGATGCCTTGCAGAGCCCGGAGGATGTGCGCGAGAAGATTAGAAGCTAGTGCAGATCGTGTGGCGGGAGCTTGATGAACGGGCGGTAGCTCAAGATGACGATGAGCTACTGGCCGCTGAGCTGGTAAACCTTGCCCTCGGTCTTGATCGAGGGGGCGACCACAAGTTCCGCCTCGTGGAACTCGGTCATGTTCTCGGCGCCACAGACGCCCATGCTGGTGCGGATGGCGCCGACGAGGTTCTCGGTTCCGTTCGTGCGCGACGTCGGTCCGAACAGCAGCCGCTGGAGGGTGGTGTCAACGCCCGGCTTGATTCGAACGCCCCGCGGCAACTCCGCGTGGCCGGTCGACATGCCCCAAGCGTAGCCCTTCGCCGGCGCCTCCTCGGCCCGCGCGAACGACGTGCCCAGCATCACGGCATCGGCGCCGGCAACGAGCGCCTTGCAGATGTCTCCGCCGTGGCGCATCCCGCCATCGGTGATGATCGGAACGTAGCGGCCTGTCTCGCGGTAGTACTGATCGCGCGCGGCGGCGCAGTCCAGCGTCGCCGTCACCTGCGGCACTCCTACGCCGAGGACCTCCCGGGATGTGCAGATCGCCCCCGGTCCGACACCAACGAGCAATCCTGCTATGCCGGTTTCCAGCAACTCCTTGGTCGCGTCGAAGCTCACGGTATTTCCGATTAGCACCGGCACTCGCAGATTGGAGATAAGCTCTTCGATGACCAACCCACGCGGGCTCCGGGACACGTGCCGGGCGCTCGTCACGGTGGACTGCACAACGAATATATCGACGCCGGCGTCTACGGCAATCGGCGCCAACCTCTTTGTATTGGCCGGAGTGCAAGAGACGGCGCATATCGCGCCGCCTTCCTTGATCTCTCGAACCCTCTGTCCGATCAGTTCTTCTTTGATGGAAGCCTCGGTCAACCTCTGAATTACCGACGCTGCTCCCTCGTCCGAGGCTTCAACGACCTCCTGGATCGCGGCGCCAGCATCGTCGTACCGGCACTGCAACCCCTCGAGGTTCATCACCGCCAAGCCGCCCGTGCGGCCCATTTCGATCGCGAATCTCGGGTCTACGATGGCATCGAGCGCCGCAGCCAGTATCGGAAAGTCGAACGTGAATTGGTCGATGCTGAAGTGCAGGTCTACGAGTTCAGGGTTAACGGTGAGAGTCCCGGGCACTATCGCAACTTCGTCGAAGCCATATGCGGGCCGAAGTTCCTTGTATAGTGACAGACTCATAACACCTCGCTTCGTGGGAGCCGCTGCAGGGGGTTTCAGACAATATATCAACGCCATCTGTAAGCGGTCAATGGATTTCCCGCCTGTTCCACCGAATCGAAGTAAACACTTTCCACATTCGAAGCGATTAAGCGTACAATCCCTTGTCGTGAGCACCCTTTACATCGTCGCTACGCCAATTGGGAATCTCGAAGACATCACGCTGCGGGCCTTGCGGGTCCTGCAGGAAGTCTCAATGATCGCTGCCGAAGATACCCGGACGACGCGAAAGCTCCTCTCTCGCCACAACGTTCGGCAGCGGCTTGTCGCCTACAACGAACACAACATGAAGACCCGAACTCCGCGCATCCTCAGCGCACTGGACGACGGCGACGTGGCGCTCGTCTCAGAGGCCGGCATGCCGGGCATCAGCGACCCCGGCTTCGAGCTCGTGACCGCGGTCCTCGAAGCCGGGCACAACGTGGTACCAATCCCGGGCGCGTCAGCCGTCCTGTCAGCACTGGCCGCGTCCGGCCTTCCCTCGCGCCGCTTCACATTCCTCGGCTTCCTGCCGCGCCGCAGCGGCGAGCGGCGTCGCGAACTGGAGGCGCTACGACACGACCCGGGAACGCTCGTCATCTTCGAATCGCCTCATCGACTGAAAGCGGCCCTTGGCGATATCCGCGAAACGCTCGGCGACCGTCGGATCGCCGTCTGCCGAGAACTGACGAAGCGATACGAAGAGGTGTTTCGCGGCACGGTCGAGGAGGCGATCCGGCACTTTGCCGAGCCCCGAGGCGAATTCACGATCGTTATCGAAGGCGACACCGGCGACCGCGAAGGACCAAGTGAAGATGCGGTGATGGACCAACTCCGAAGTCTGAAGGAGAGCGGAGCGACCGCCAAAGACGCGACGACCTTGGTGGCCGAGGCCATGGGCATACCGCGGCGCGAGGCGTACCGTCTCTGGCTGCAGCTTTCCGACGCTTAGCGGCGCTGAGATCGTTCGTGCCACGCCACAAGCACGAATGCTACAATCCAGACAAGTAACGCACCCTATGTAAGACATGCCCGAAAAGATCCTCCTCGGGGTCGCTTGGCCCTACAGCAACGGTTCGCTCCACGTCGGTCAAATCGTCGGCGCGTACCTGCCTGCCGACATCTTCGCTCGCTACCATCGGACGGTGGGAAACGATGTCCTCATGGTCTCCGGCAGCGACCAGCACGGCACTCCGATAACGGTCCGTGCTGAGTCTGAGGGTCGCACGCCAAGCGAGGTCGCCGACGAGTTCCACGCGGAGTTCCTCGACTGCTGGGAGAGGCTGGGGATCAGTTGGGACCTCTACACGACCACCCGGACGGACAACCATCGGGAAGTCACACAGGAGATCTTTCTCAAACTGCTTGAGCAGGGCGACATCTACAAGGCGAGCATGCAGCTCCCGTACTGCGTTAAGGAAGGACGCTTCCTGCTAGACCGTTATGTAGAGGGCACCTGCCCGAAGTGCGGCGATAAGGGCGCCCGCGGCGACCAATGCGATAACTGCGGCAACGTGCTCGATCCGATCGATCTCATCGACCGGCGCTGCAAGTTCGACGGTTCAGTGCCCGAGCTACGAGACGCGGAGCACTTCTTCCTGAGGCTCAGCGCGTACAACGACCGCATCCGCGACTGGCTGAAGACGGACAAAGCCCACTGGCGCAAGAACGTCGTCAACTTCTCCCTCGGCATCACGGAACAAGGGCTGCAAGACCGAGCGATCACACGAGACCTCGAATGGGGTATCCCCATCCCGGTGGAGGGCTTCGATGACAAGCGGATCTACGTCTGGTTCGAAAACGTCATCGGCTATCTTTCGGCGGCCAAGGAATGGGCGCAGCAACGAGGGGAGCCCGAGAAGTGGCGAGAGTGGTGGCAGGACCCAGCGGCGAAGACCTACTACTTCATCGGCAAGGACAACATCTTCTTTCACGCCCTGAGCTGGCCGGCGGAGCTGATGGGCTACGCCGCCGCCACCGGTGAACACTACAACCTGCCGTACGACGTCCCCGCCAACCAATACCAGACGATCCGGGGTAGCAAGGCGTCCACGAGCAAACGCTTGGCCGTCTGGGTGCCCGAGTATCTCTCGCGATATGACCCAGACCCGTTACGCTTCTACCTCTCGGCAACGATGCCGGAAACCTCCGACTCCGATTTCACCTGGGACGGCTATCTGAGGCGAAACAACGATGAGCTCGTGGCCACCTGGGGCAACCTGGTCAACCGCGTCCTTACGTTCGCCTACCGCAACTTCGATGGCTCCGTGCCGACGCCGGGCGAACTCAGCGACAGCGACCGAACCCTGCTCGACACCTGTGAGGCGGCGCTCGCGAAGACGGGGGAGCAGATATCGCTCTGCAACTTCCGGGCCGGCCTCGAAGCGGCGATGGCGGCTGCGCGAACAGCGAACCGCTACATCGAAGAAAACGCTCCCTGGGTGTTGATCAAGGAAGACCGCGAGCGCTGCGCCACCGTCCTCTACACCGCAATCGGCGCGATCTCGACCATCAAGACAGCGCTGTCGCCGTACCTGCCATTCACCTGCCAAACTTTGCACGGCTACCTCGGCAACGAGGGTCCCATCCAGGCTGCCGGTTGGCTCGTGCAGCTGCCGGGTGCCGGTCAAGCACTGGCAGATCCGAAGCCGCTCTTCAGAAAACTAGATGCGTCTATCGTGGAAGAAGAGGACGCCAAGCTAGGGCTATAAACGTGCTCATCGACTCGCATTGTCATCTGCAGGACCGAAAGTTCGACAAAGACCGGGAAGACGTCCTTCAGCGCGCTCGGGATGCGGGCGTCACCGGGTTCGTCGTCGTCGGATACGACGTTGCAAGCAGCAGGAAGGCGGTCGATCTGGCAGACGATCGTTCCGATGTTCACGCCGTCGTAGGCGTCCATCCGCACGATGCAAAGACGCTAACGCCGAAAGACATCGATACTCTCGACCGACTCGCAGACTCAGCAAAGGTGGTTGCGATCGGTGAAATTGGGCTCGATTTTTACCGCAACCTCTCACCTCGTGAAGAGCAGGAGCGGGCGTTCCACGAGCAGCTGGACCTGGCCCGAAGCTTGAAGCTGCCTGTCGTCATCCACTCACGTAACGCAGATCTCGAGACGTACGAAATACTGTCCCGGTACGAACGTGAAGCAATCGTCGACTGGCCGCGCGATAAGCCGCTGGGAATCATGCATTGCTTCGCCGGTGATGTTACCCTCGCACTCAGATATATCGAGATAGGATTTGTCATCTCTATTCCAACCACCGTGACTTACCCGAACGCCGGCAGGATGCGCGAAGTCGCTGCCGGAGTGCCCTCGCGCTGGATGGCCGTCGAAACCGACGCGCCATACCTGCCGCCTCAATCCGTCAGGGGCAAACGAAACGAACCAGCGTACGTCACGGAAGCCGTGAGCTGCGTGGCCAAGGTTCGTGGCGTGGCCCCGGAAGAGGTCGCAGACCGCACGGCCCTCACAGCCGCCTGGCTATTCGGGCTAGGTGAGATCGGCGAGCCATCAGCGCCCTCAAGGGCGGAGACATCGTGAAGACGACCGCCCTCTACGGCTCGGTGCAGGACGACCTGGGTAAGGTCGAGCAGATCTTCGACTCGATCAAGCAGGTGGACTACGGGCCGCTCGGCGCCATGCTGGACATCGTACTCAGCGGCGGCGGAAAGCTACTGCGCCCGGCGCTCGTGCTTCTGTCGGGACGAATCGGCAACTACAATCTCGATCTATTGGTCCGCCTCGCGGCTTCAGTCGAACTCCTCCACACGGCAACTCTCGTCCATGACGACGTCATGGACGAAGCCGACACCCGCCGTGGCAGGCCGACCGTCAACAGCGTCTACAACAACAGCACGACCGTGATGCTCGGTGACTATCTGTTCGCTCACGCCGCGGACGAGGTTGCGAAGACCGATAACATCCGGGCCATCAGGCTCTTTTCGCAGACGCTGAAGGTGATGGCGCAGGGCGAGATCAGGCAGGACATCGCAGCTTACGATAGCCGACAGACGATTCGCGACTACCTCCAGCGCATCGGCGGCAAGACGGCATCATTGTTCGCCACCGCCTGCGAGGGAGGCGCGGTCGTGAGCGACGCGCCCGAAACCTGGATCGAAGGGATGCGCGAGTATGGGTACAACTTCGGAATGGCATTCCAGATCGTCGATGACATACTCGACTTCACGGGCGACGAGGCTGACCTGGGGAAACCCGCGGGCAGTGACCTGCTCCAGGGCACTCTGACGCTACCCTCTTTCCTGCTCATGGAGAACCAGCCGGCCGCCAATCCCATTCAGGCGTATCTCGGCGACAGATCGAGCCAACGGTTGGACGAGGCGATACAAGCCGTCCGGTCCTCAGAAGTCCTCGACGATTCTCATCAGATGGCGCGGGACTTCTGCGACCGCGCAATCGAGAGCCTCACGCCGCTCGATGATACGGCTGACCGGCAGACGATGATTGACCTAGCGAACTACATTCTAGAGCGCAAGAGCTAGGCTACTTAACAACCTTCCGTTGGGGCTTCTTCTTCTTCGCCTTCACCGTGCGGAACCCCTGCTCATCGATCCCCCAACGGTCGCGATACCGCGCGTCTGACGCTTGGACCACTGCCTTGTCCCGCGCGGTCCGAACATCTCCCTTTGTAGGACGCGGTGTAGACTTTGGCTCCGCCAACTCGGGATGTGTCCAGTTCTTCATCCGCTTGGCGCGGTGCTTCACTTCCTTGCCCATGTGCCAAAACGTGCCCTTATCGGGGATCCGCCGCGGGTATCCGTCCCGCATCGTGAAAGCGGAGAACGTCGACATGATCCGCGCGCCGTCAAGGCTGCATTCCGGGCACGGGACAGGATCTGACGCCTCGCGCATCTGCCTGATGGCCTCATAGATGCCATTGCACGGTTCGCAGTAGTACTCGTATAGCGGCATGGCTACTTCTTCCGTCCTCCCGATTTCTGCTTCTGTTTGACGGGCCCCTTCGGCTTCGACTCCGTCGTAGTTTTCACCTTCGCAATCGCGGCCCTTCGCTTGTCGCCCCGCACGGGGTGGTGGTGGAACGGCACGCGATGGGCCCAGCCGGCCTTGTGTGCCATCGACGCGAAGGTCGTCGGCATAATGCGGTCGGCGCTCGTGCCGCACTTCGGACACGCCGTCGGCTTCTCGGAATCGCTCATCGACCCGAGTGCATCGAAGACCTTATCGCACTTCTCGCAGATGTACTCGTAGAGTGGCAAGTCTAAACCTCCGCAGGCGTTAGCTGGCTCTCTCGCCGGAGCCTATCTATGAACGCGGCGGAATTAACGTCGCGCTCCAACACGCATACGACGTAGCTTCTCAGATGCCTCTCCAGCTCCTGTGCCAGCGGCGCATCCAGGCGCAACCGCGCGTTCTTGTTATACGGCTCTCGTTGTAGCTGACGCAACACCTTCAAGCCGTTCAGCGTGAGGCTACGCGCTCCTCCGGAATCGGGTGCGCATGCCGGGCAGGTAACCCCCCCGGCCCTGGGCGCGAAGAAGTGGCTCTCCGCTTCGATTTGCTTACCGCAACCGACGCATTGCTCCAATTCGGGTCGAAATCCACCTTGGTCTAACAGGCGAATCTCGAAATAGCGCAGCGCTATCTCACGCCCATCGCCCTGCTCCAATCGCCTCAGCGTATCCAGCAGCAGCCGATACGACGGATAGTTGGGTACACGCTCCGGGAGCATTCGCTCCACAAGCTCAGCTACGTACAGCGACTCGCTCAGGCGGTCGAGGTCTTCACGCAGCCGGTGGAAGCTCTCCAACGTCTCGCAGCCCGCGATCACATCAGTCATCCTGCCCCGCGCTAGCTGAATCATGCAGCGGTTTAGCGGCTGCAGATGCCCCGACATCCGGCTTGTCGTCTTGCGGACCCCTCTCGCCTTGGCTTCGATCTTTCCGAACGCCGGCGTAAGCAGAGTAAGTATGCGATCCGCCTCGCCGAACTTGCGCTGGCGAATGATCACCGCCTCCGTCTTATAGAGACGCGGGACGGCCATCAGGCGGACGCTCCATCTCGATTGTCTTGCTGAACCTCCTGGCGCCCTTCGAGAGCGCGGGCCAGCGTAACGTCGTCTGCGTACTCCAGGTCTCCACCGACGGGCAGACCGCGTGCCAGGTGCGTCACCTTGATGCCTAGCGGAGCAATGAGCCGCGTCAGGTACATCGCCGTAGCCTCGCCTTCGAGGTTCGGGTTCGTGGCGAGGATCACCTCGCGGATATCGTCGCTACGAAGCCGTTCCAGCAGTTCCCGAATCTTCAGGTCCTCAGGACCGATCCCGTCCATCGGCGAGATCGTACCGTGGAGAACGTGGTACAAGCCTCCGTACGCCCGCGTACGCTCTATTGAGAGGATGTCTAGCGGCTCCTCGACGACGCAGATCACCGTGCGATCCCGCGATCCGTCCGAGCAGACGCGGCAGGGATCCTCCTCAGTCACGTTCTGGCACGCCGAACAGAAGATGACGCGCTCCTTCACTTCGATGATAGCTGCAGCCAGCGCCTGGGCTTCTGCCGGGGGCATGCGCAGCAGGTAGTACGCCAGACGCTGAGCGCTCTTAGGCCCGATGCCGGGAAGCTTGTAGAACTCCTCGACGAGCCGCGCTAAAGGAGCGGCGATCGCCGGCGAAGATTCGTTCAAAGCGCGATCACCTCGCTGGGATTCCGATGGATCCTGATACGACTATGTTATCGCTAGCTGGTCAGCCCGGGAATGTTGAGGCCTCCAGCCAACCCCGCGAGCTGTTGCATCTGGCTGGAGCGCACCTTCTCCAGGGCATCGTTGATGGCCGCCATGACCAGGTCTTGCAGCATCTCAACGTCGTCTGGATCGACGGCCTCGGGCTTGATTGTGATCGACTGCATCTCCGGCTTCGCACTGATAGAGACCTGGACCACACCGCCGCCGGAACTACCCTCAATCACAGTTTCCGCCAAGCTCTGCTGCGCCTGAGCCATCTTCGATTGCAGTGCCTGGATCTGCTTCATCATGTCATTGCCCTTCGCCACTTTGTCCTCCTTCTGCTATCCCGCTTGACCCCTTCGGACGCGCACCCAGCTCTCTCGCGGCCTGTACCAGATGTCCGCCGCTCGGCTTAGGCCGTTCTTCCGCCTGACGCTGCACATGCTCGAACTTTACGTCGACCGTCTTTCCCAGCACCTGCGAAAAAAGCTCATGCAATCGCTGCGAAAACGGTCCGTTCTCGATTCGCTCCAAGTGGAACGTATGGTAAAAGCCCATGACCACTGTGTCACCCTCAGTGGAGGTGATCTCGCACGATCCGTTCAACAGGGCTGAAAGCTGTTTATCCGCCTCATTGCACACACCACGCACCCGGTCAATGAGATCACCATCGCCACCGGTGGAAGGCGTTTGCACTGCCGGTTCGTCGCCGTCACCCGCCGTAGACGCAGGTGCGGGGGGTGCGGCGACAGGAGCCTTGACCTCCCGCTGAGGCGGCACCTTCTCAACACGGTCCGCAACCCTGACAACGACTGGCACCGGTGCTTCAACAGTCGCAGGCACCCGAACCTTAGGTGACACGGCCGTTTCCCGGACCTCGGCCGGAGCCACATCGCCGGCCACCGAAACGAACTCGATCAGCGCCAGCTCGAGCGGCAGCGACGACTGCACGTCGTTTCTAAAGTCAATCGCGCCAAACGTCCGCAAGGCGCGCACGATCTCGGGTCGCGACATCCGTTTCGCGTCGTCCTTCACCTCTTCGATCGCTTCGAGCGGTAGGTCCAGCAGATCCGCCGCACCGGCCTTCGTCAGGAGCACGCCACGAAGGTAGCGCACGACCTGCCTCGCGAACTCCCGTATGTCGACGCCGTCGTCCTTGACGGCCGCGATCAACTTGAGCCCGGCCGCAAGGTCGCCATCGAAGGCAATCCGGGCGAGCCCGCCACTTCGCGCGTCGACGTTCAGTCCTAGCGACTCCTGTACCTGCTCCGCTTCCGGCGACGGGCCATAGTACGTCACGACCTGCTCGAGCGCGTTGATCGCATCCCGCAGACTGCCACTGGCAGTGCGCCCGATCTCGCCGAGCGCCGTCTTGTCCAGCTTGTACCCTTCCACCTCGCAGATCTGCCCCAGCCGATCGATAACGGCGGGAAGCGCGATACGTTTGAGGTCGAACCGTTGACAGCGGGAGATGATCGTCGCCGAGACGCTGTGCGGCTCTGTAGTCGCCAGCACGAAGCGGATGTGCGGAGGCGGCTCCTCCAGCGTCTTGAGAAGAGCGTTTTCTGCGCTCCTGCTCAACATATGCACTTCGTCCAGCAGATACACCTTCGACTTCCCCGCCATCGGCGTCAGGATGACGTTCTCTCGAAGCTGACGAATGTCGTCTACGCTGTTGTGGCTCGCAGCGTCCTGCTCGATGAAGTCCATCGCGCGGCCCTCGTTGAACGCCACGCACGATTCACACTCGTTACAGGGTTCGCCCTCAACGGGAGCGGTGCAGTTCGATGCCTTGGCTAGCAGTCGCCCAAGGGTCGTCTTCCCGGTGCCACGGGGACCGCAGAAGAGATAGGCGTGTGATAGACGCCCGGAGGCGACCGAGTTTCGTAGCGTGCGCGTAATCGGTTCCTGTCCAACGACTTCCGCGAAGGACTTGGGGCGCCATTTCCGGTACAGGGCCTCGCTCACTACCCGGTCATTATAAACCGCAGACCACGTCCCGTTGTAGCCCGTTTGTCAGTGGTGCGAAGTGCCCAGAAGTTCATCTTCACGAGCGCGCATCTTGCGCTCGTCGTCGGGCTCGGCGTGATCGTAGCCGAGGAGGTGCAGGATGCCGTGCACGAGAAGGTGCGACACTTCCTCCGTCGCGGAGTGTCCGGCTTCCTTCGCCTGCCGCTCTGCCGTCGGGTAGGAGATGATAACCTCGCCGAGGCGCGTCACGTCGTCAGGCGAAACGAACTCCTCACCCTCCCGGAGCGAGAACGACAACACGTCGGTAGCCTTGTCCTCGTCAGCGTATTTGCGGTTCAGGTCTCGAATCTGCTCGTCGTCCGTGACCACGATCCCAAGCTCAGATCCGTCAACGGACTCTGCTGCAAGGACGCGCTCCGCGAGAGCCACCATGGCCGTTTGATCGACTGCGGACTCAAACCGGTCCTTCACGGATATGAGAACGCTGTTTTCGGCCATCGTTGAAGGCTCGTTCAGGAAACCGACGCAAATACGTTCGCGGCGGACTCTGACGCTGCGATTAGCGGCGAGGGATAGATCCCGATCGCGAACAGGCCAATCACCGACACCGCCAGAGCCACACTGAGGGAAGGGCTCGGCAAGAACCGCGACTCTTCTACTGGGTCACGCGTATACATGTTGAGCACGACGCGCAGGTAGTAGTAAGTGGCGATGACGCTGTTCACGACGCCGATGATCGCCAGCCACACGAGATCCGCCTGTACGGCGGCGTCAAAGATGTAAAGCTTGGCGATGAATCCCGCAGTCGGCGGTATTCCGGTGAGCGAGATGAGACAGGCCGCCAAACCACCTGCCAAGATAGGCGACCGTTTGGCAACGCCCGCATAGTCCGCTATCTGATCCGATCCGATCTTGTTGGATATCGCTATGATCGCCACGAACGCGCCAAGGTTCGTGAAAGCGTATGTGCCGAGGAAGAAGAGGACCGAACTCGCGCCGAGCAGAAGTTGCGGGTCGTTCGCCGCTACCGCCGCCAGACCGATCAAGAGCGTGCCAGCCTGCGCGATAGAGCTGTAACCTAGCATCCGCTTCACGTTCGACTGCATGAGAGCGGTGATGTTCCCTACGCTCATCGAAATTGCCGCCAGTATCGCGAACAACACCGCCCAGTCGCTGGTGATCGCGCCCTCACCCAACGCGACCAGGAATATGCGCATCACGACGGCGAAGCCCGCCGCCTTGCTCGCAACCGACAAATATGCGGTGACAGGGGTTGGCGCACCCTCGTACACATCTGGAACCCACATCTGAAACGGGACGATCGCCATCTTAAAACCGAAGCCGGCCGTGAGCAGCACCGCCGCCACGACTAGGCCTGACCGCGTATCAGACTCTGCGTCACGCACAAAAACCGCGATCTCATCGAGCGCGGTCGATCCAGACAAGCCGAACAGGAACGCCATCCCGTACAGCGTTATGGCACTGCTGATAGCGCCCAGAAGCAGATACTTGAGCGCCGCCTCCGCCGACTTCTCGTTCTTCGAAAACGCAACCATGATGTAGAAGGCGATAGCCTGTAACTCCAACGCGATAAAGATCGCGATCAGGTCGACTGAGCTTGCCATCAACATCATTCCTGCCGCCGCCGCCAGCACAAGAGCGACGTACTCAGCCGGGAAGTGATTTCGCTCAAGAAAGTCGACAGACGCCAGAACGATCACGCCCGCTACTCCGGCGAACAGGAAGCTGAAGAACAGCGAGAAGTCATCGATGACAATCACGTCGTTGAACGCCGGCCCCTTTTCGTCTCCGACCGCCAGCGCCAGCGACCAACCGATGGAGACCGCCACTGCGACCACGCCTAGCAGCGCCATTAGCCTCGCTCGGCCTCGGTCGGCGCCCCGAATCTGTGGCAGCGCGACGTCAACCATCACGATGATCGCCGCGCCCGTAAGGAGCGCGAGTTCCGGGCCGAGGCGGACGATATCGTCGCCCACTAGGTCAGCCTCTCAGAAATCGGAATCACGCCGGTCTCAATCAGTTCCATGATCACGTTCGGGTAGATGCCGATCGCCAGGATCAGAAACGCCATCGCCAGCAGTGGTACGCGTTCCCACCACGCATTCGCATCGGTCAGGTCCGACCAGCGCTCGTCTAGCTCACCCCAGAACACCCGTTGGATCGTCCAGAGGATGTATCCTGCCGCAAAGGCGATACCGATAACCCCAACGATAGTCAGCGCCTCGTGCTTCTCGAACGTCCCCAAGAAGACGGTGATCTCGGATACGAACCCGGCCGTCGCCGGCAGCCCCAGTGACGCCAACCCCGCGATGACCATCATCACTGCGATGAACGGCATGCGTTGCGCCAACCCCGACAACTCGCCGATCTCGCGCGTGTGCGCCCGGTCGTACACCATTCCGACGAGCACGAACAGCATTCCCGTGATCAAGCCGTGAGTGAACATCTGCATCGATGCGCCCTGCAGACCGACGACGCCGACGGCGGAAGCTCCCAGGAGTACATATCCCATATGGCTGACGCTGGAGTAAGCGATGAGTCGCTTGAGGTCCGTCTGTACCAGCGTCATTACGGCGCCGTAGATAATGCTGAAAGCAGCTAACGCCGCCAAGTACACCGATGCGTCTTTCGCGACATCCGGCATGATCGTCAGGCTCATCCGCAAAATGCCGTAGCCGCCCATCTTCAGAAGAACGCCGGCGAGGATCACGCTGACAGCAGTAGGCGCATCCGTATGTGCGTCGGGCAGCCACGTATGCATCGGTACGACTGGGAGCTTGATCATGAACGCTGTGATGATCAGACCGAAGATCGCCCCGGCTGGCAGAATCGCCCCGGATATCTCGCCGATCTGGCTCAGTTCCCGGATGTCGAACGTACCTTCGCTGAGCCCAAGCGTCAGGATGCCGATCAGCATGAACGCGGAGCCGAAAAACGTGAACAGGACGTACTTCCACGCCGAATAGACGCGATTGCCGCTGCCCCAGATCGTGATCAGGAAGAACATCGGGATCAGCTCGATCTCCCAGAAGATGAAGAACAGCACGAAGTCCAGCGAGCTGAACACGCCCAGCAGGCTCATCTCCAGAACCAGCAGCCAGGCGAAGTACTCCTTCGGCCGTAGATCGATCCGCCACGAGATCAACACCGCGACCAACGAAAGGAATGCCGTCAGCGAGACGAGTGGCAGCGACAGCCCGTCGAGCCCAACCGCATACTTCAACGTGAACTCGGCGACGTCCGAATCGATCCAAGTCAGCTCATCGATCCATTGGTAGCCCGCGTCTGTGCGGTCGTAGGCGGCGAACAATCCGATCGCCAGGGCGAGAATGATCGCAGCCGTCGCCGCCGCTATCCACTTGGCGTTTTCCTCGCGGTCCTTGGGCAAAAACGCGATCAGCAGCACGCCGACAAGCGGGAAGAAGATGAGGAACGAGACCACTTACGTCATCCTCATGACGGGTTGATTATCAGTATCGCGGCGACAGCGCCCAGCAGCCCCACGAACATCGCCGCGCCGTACGCCTGTACCTGTCCCGTTTGCACGTGTCGCAGCCCCTCCGAGGTCAGCCCAGTCAGTCGCGCCGCCCCGTTCACAGCGTTGTCGATTACGTACTCGTCCCAGAGCGACACCCCATAGGCGATTCCGCCGATAAGACCGCGCTTCACGAGAATATCCTCGTATAGGATGTCCATGTAGTACTTGTAGCCCAAGATCTCCGGAAGCGGCTCGAGGAAACTACCGATCTTTTCAGAGTCGAAGATTTTCGCGTAGTAAACCGCCCACGCCACAGTCAGGCCGGCGGCTCCCGCCGCTGTCGACGCCGCGGCGATCCACAACTCGAAGCTACTTTGCGTGACCAACTCCTCTGTCGCCTCGGGCAGCCATCCCTCGATCAGCGTCGTCATTCCGTGGTCGATGTTCACGAACCCCGCGGTCGCTGCGAGGACCGCCAGGACCACGAGCGGCGCCGTCATCAAGATCGGCGACTCGTGCGGCTTACTGGTATCGGGCCCGTTTTCGTGTTCGGACTTTTCGCCTCCGCGATACTCGCCCGAGAACGTGATGATAAGCATGCGGCCGACGTAAAGCGCCGTCAGGAACACACCCGTGAGCGCCACCCAGAAGACCCATTGCCGGTCCTGCCAAGCGTCCGCCAGAATCTCGTCCTTGCTCCAGAATCCGGCCAGTATGGGTATGCCGCCCAAAGACAGTGCCCCCACGGAGAAAACCAGGGCGGTCACGGGCATCACCCGCCGCAGGCCGCCCATTCTCG
>JACZRQ010000026.1 GCA_022574655.1 Chloroflexota bacterium | reverse complement strand
CAACAAACACGGACGGCGCCGCAGACCGCCATCGCTTCTACGACTACGGCGTCTCCATTCACTCGAGCTGCACGATCGGCGGCATCGAAGTCCGCCTGGACTGGTACGTCGACAGCGTGGCGGATACGAGCACAATGGATGTCGAGCTTTCCTGGGACGGCGGCACCTCATGGGTCACGGCCAAGACCGCGACGAACCAGTCAACCACGGAGGTCACGGCGACCTTGGGTGGTGCAGCCGACACCTGGGGTCACGCCTGGACCGTCTCGGAACTCAGCAACGCCAACTTCCGGGTGCGGATCACGTCAAGCTGCAGCGGCGCCGGATGTGCCTCGCGCGACTTCTTCTTGGACTGGGTTCCCGTCAAGATCCACTACTCGTAGATCACGACGGCGGCACCAACTGGTCGCCCAGGTTGTTCAGCACTGCCGTGATGCTCTCTGCCAGATCGCCCTTCGCCTTCGGCGAGAGGCGATACTGCGCCGTCACAGCCTTCACGAGCATGTTCACCCCTGCCGCGATCAACTTCAGGTCCTCCGGGCGCTCTTCGATCGCCGTCATCAGCTTGACTCGCAGCATCGCGATCTCATCTGAGAGCCCTTCTAGCTTCTGAGCGGTCTCGAGTGCCTCTTGCTCCGCCTCCGTCACCGAGCCGGCGTAGAGGTTCCGGACTCTCGCTCGCCCCTCAGCGCCGCGCTGCTCCGTCGTGCGGTCAGCCATGCCGGCGCTGTCCGCGTCCCGTTCGTCGCTGGCGATGGCTGCCGCGCTGGCCAGCGTTCTCCTCCTCCGCCTCGATCAGGTCGAGCATCGCCTCCACCGTCTCCGGCCCCAGCGATTCGATCGCTCTCGCCATTCCCAGGACAAGGTACAGCGCCGCTGCCTCCCACCGCTCCTCCTTAATCGCCCTCGCCAGGTTGTTCATAGAATCACCCCAGTCCCCGAAGCAGACGCCGCGCGATCAGGAGCGACATCCCCACCGTCCCCGCGACCAGAAGCAGCCGCGCCCAAACCAGACGCTCGCTCGCGATCGTTTCGGCGCTCGTTAGCACAAGCGCGCCGAGAACGATGCTCTCCAGCAGCACGCCCGCCGAAATCAGACAGAGGACCGCCGCCGCTAGCCTCCGGGCACTGCGCTCGTCCGTGTCGAGCGAACGTGTCAGGAAATACGCCAGGTTCAAAGCCGAACACAGCGCCGCGGCTGAATTCAGCGCCGCAGCGCTCGCGCGCCAAGTGAGATACAAGAAAGCCTCCCATTTCGATACACCTCGGGAGGTTCAGAATAGAACAGATGTGCTACTGTGTCAACGAGTTGGTGTCAGTAGCTGTGGGCGGCGGCTGCTCTCCCTGGTGATGTGGGGCGAGGTGTTCCTTATCTCCGCAGTCGTCGCGGAGTAGACAGCAGGCTATCGTAGGCTGACAATCGTTCACACATGAAGGAGGTCAGTCATGCGTCAAACAGTCATAGTTTCCGCACTAACGGCGGTTATCACCGTCGTTCTCAGTGTCGTCGTCTTGAACCAGCTCGGAGCAGGCACCGTGAGTTCCGCCAATGCCCCCGATATCTCGGTGTCCAGCGGCGTGCCGTCCAGCGAAGACGGCCAGATACAGGGTGACACCGATTGCGACGGCGACGTCGATGCCGTCGACGGATTAGCTGTTCTTGTTAACGTAGCCGCTCTAGCAGCACTTGAGCAGCAAGAGCCGTGCACCGACATCGCCAATCTCATTCCGGCAGGCGAGGGGGTGCCCGGCCCACAAGGTCCACCCGGTCCTCAGGGGCCCCAGGGTGTACAGGGAGCGGAGGGGCCAGCAGGGCCGGTGGGCATCAGTGAGCTTGAGGTTGTGTCCGAGGCGACTTCCTACGATAGCGCGTCATCTAAGTACATTGAAGCACGTTGTCCGGCGGGGAAGGTGGCTCTTGGTGGTGGTGCGGCGTCTGGTCTATCTACGGCGATGCGTGCCAGCCTTCCCAGTTTCGACGGCGCGGGCTGGATCGGTCAGGCCGACGAAAATCCGGCGACGTCAGACACTTGGGGCATTGAAACCTTCGCAGTCTGCGCCATCGTCGCCGACTAGACACCGCACGCCCGTAGGCTGACAATCCTTCACAAGTAGTGAAGGAGGTCAGTCATGCGTCAGACAGTCATAGTTTCCGCACTAACGGCGGTTATCACCGTCGTTCTCAGTGTCGTCGTCTTGAACCAGCTCGGGCCTGGGACCGTCAGTTCAGCCAGTAACTCAGCCGTCTCGGCGTCGACCACCCTGCCGTCCAGCGAAGAGGCCCAGATCTAGGGCGACACCGACTGTGACAACGACGTCGACGCCATCGATGCACTCGCCGTCCTCATCGACGTCGCGGCGTTCGACGCGCTCACACAGCAGGAGCCGTGCACCGATGTCGGCAACCTCATTCCGTTGGGCGAAGGGGTTCCGGGGCCACCGGGTCCAGCCGGGCCGCAGGGTGAGCCGGGACCACAAGGAGAGCAGGGGGTGGCTGGGCCCGAGGGGACATCCGGCATCAGCGGCTGGGAACTACTTGTGGAGGATGGCCCTTCGAGCAGCAGCGCATCTCACGGTGCTATGTTGAGTTGCCCATCCGGCAAGAGACCAATCGGAGGCGGCGCTCGCGTGCAAGGGTCGTTTGTCGGAGTCGCACTCACGGAAAACCGTCCGGCACAGTTTGGGCCTGACTACGGCTGGTCGGCTAAGGGGGAAGAGATGGTGCCTCAATCCGGCAGTTGGTTCGTCCAGGTGCTTGTTATCTGCGCTAACGTGGCCGAGTAGACAATTGACGCTCGCGGGCTGACGATCCTTCGTATAAAGGAGCAGGGCAGGCGTGGGTCAGACCTTTCGTCTCGGCTTGACCTAGCCCTCTGCACCCAACTGCCGTCCGCCCAGGCAGTGCAGGTGCAGGTGTGAGATCGTCATCCCCGCCGCCTCGCCCACGTTGAACGCCAGCCGGTAGCCGCTCTCAGCGATACCTTCTTCCGCCGCGACGCTGGCTACCGCCTCGAACATCCGGCCCAGGATCGGACCGTGCTCGGCCCGCAGCTCGTGCGCCGTCGGGATGTGCTCCTTCGGGATCATCATGAAATGCACTGGTGCACGCGGGTTTATATCTCTTATCGCGAATACCAGATCGTCGTCGTACAGCGGGTCCGTCGGTATCTCGCCGTCGACCATCTTGCAGAAAAGGCAATCGGCCATCGCCTAGCTCCCTTCGGGAGCCAATTGTAGGCGAATGGCTGATCCTGTGTCAGTTGTTGACGTAGCCTCAGTTCAGCATGAGTTCGAGAAGTGAAGTCGGTGGCACACGAAGGCGATCAATGCCCGCAGGACAAGAACGAGATCGATCCGAAAGCGTTGTGAAGAGTGATTGAACGCAGCAGACGAACTGCCCCGCGCTTGAAGCGTGGAGGAGGCCACCATGCTGGGAATTAATGTCAGACTGTGGAGTGTCGTCGCGTCACTGGGCGTTGTTGCCATCGTGGCCGGTGCAACTCTCGGCGTGTTGACGCTTCTAGACGTGACCTTCCAAGGGGAAAGCGAGGCACAGGTCGGCGAATTTTCCACCTTGAGCGCGAGCCCCCTACTGACCGATAACCGAGACCGATTCGCGATCTGCATAGACACAGATGGTGTTCAATCAGCAGTCCAAGACTCGGCTAAGACGTCATTCGAGACGGCGTTCGCTTATGCCGAGAGTGATCCAAGCTGGGCGAGGGCTGGGCTAGACATCGGAATCCCACGCGTTGATATAGGATGCCCTGCGGGTTCGACGGTCTTCGATTCGGCAGCACGTCTCACAACAGGAAAATTCGGGTTGATCGCCCACAACGCGCCGGTCGTCGACGTTGCATCGATTTATAGAGTCTTCATCTTCGTCGTGTCTGAGCGGGTACTGATGGATAGCTTCGGTGATGGCTATCCCGTCGCCACGCAGGAATACTTGGCGACAAGCCGCGACGAGCGTAGTCCAGTCACAATGGGTCTGTATGTCACGCCGGGTCAGCTTGAAGATCCCACATACCTAGCTGAATGGCTGCTCGTGCTCGGCAACGCTCGAAGTGTGGCATCGATTGGAGCGAGTCGTTGAGCATGCGGACTACTTCGATCTGGGCGGATGGACCCGAAAGCGTTGTGATCAGTGATTGAACGAGAGAACCCAACCGCCCCGCGCTTGAAGCGTGGAGGAGGCCACCATGCTGGGAATTAATGTCAGACTGTGGGGTGTCGTCGCGTCGCTGGGCGTTCTTGCTATCGTGGCGGGTGCGACTATAGGGGTGTTGACGCTTCTAGGCGTGACCTTCCAAGGGAAAGGCGAGGCACAGGTGGGCGATGGCTCGCAGTTGGTCGAAGGGCGCCTCGGGACCGCCAACCGCGACCGGCTTGCTATCTGCGTTGACTCGGTCGGCCTCGACGCTGCTGCCGCGGACACTGCGAAGCTCAACGTTGAAGAGGCGTTGGTCGTAGCGGCTGATCTTCCCAACTGGTCTGATGCGGCCCTCGGCTCTATGGCGACTGTTGTTGATGTCGGTTGTCCAAGTAGCCCCGCTGCGCTGCAGCCGGGCACGGTGCTGACACCGACTGGCCGTGGGTTCGCCGTCAATCCGTTCCCGGTTGTCGTGGAGGCAAGCTACTACCGAATCTTCACCTTCGTCGTGAGCGATGAGCAGTCGGCGAACACGTTCGGAAAAGAGTTCCCGAAGGTGACGGAGGAGTATCTACGACAAGGCGATGATTTCGCCGGTGTCACCTCGGGACTGTACGTCACGCCTTCGCAACTGGCGGACACCGATTTTCTCGCTCAGTCGATCTCTTCGTTATTAGGCTTTCAGCAACGCCCCACCCTCTCAGAGCCATGATCTCGACTTGCTTACGTGCTTTGACGTCATGAGCCGTCGCCGGGTGCGGGGCAGTCTCCGATGTCTCTCAGAACGATCGGTAGTCCACCCAACGGTTATTCGCCGAAGTCGAAGCTGAACTCCTCGCCCTCGAACCCCTCGAACAGACCCGCGAACAGCTCCGCGAACGACTTCGCGTCCTCCGGCGGCGCCGGAATCCCAACGTCCTGGTTATAGTCGAAGAAGTTGAACACCATCTCGAAGCCCACTGCCTCGCCTTCGACGTCGAGCGCCATGTCAGCCTCTATTCGGTGCGGAAGGAAGTTGTCCGGGTCCACCCACAGGTCCATCACCAGCGGTTCCGTGAAGGAGTCCACGGGAAGTTCGCTGAAACCAAACGTGTCGCTCTCGCCGAACGCTTGCGCAACGGCGCCCATAGCGTCGGCGATGTCCACGGTTATCCGGTAGTGAAGGAACGTGCCGCCATCGATCGATTCTTCGCCCAGGTCGACGACTTCCTCGCCCACGCCATCGATAAACATCCCGTAATCGAACGGTGAGTGCGTCTCGAAGATGCTCTCGAACGTCTCGATCTCCGCACCGAGATCGTCAGCCGACATTACGAACCAGCCGCCGAGGAACGGTATGTTGAAGTAGATGTCCGTGCCCAGAGCCAGGACCTCCATCGATCCCAACTCGCTCATGTCGATGAACGACGCATCGCCGCTGTCCAACTCTATCGTCATGTAGACCTTGTCCGGCGACTCGAACGCGAACTCTCCTTCGATTCCCATGGCGAAGCCCGCCATGTCGACGTTCATCAGGAACTCGGCTCGCATCGACTCAACGTTCTGCTCGAACTGCTGAGCCGACGCACCAAGCACGTCCGCCGAACTCGACACGACGACGTCCGACAACGATCCGCCGTCGGGCTGGTTCGACGTCACGTCACCAGACGATCCGCCGTCGTTCCCATCGCTGCTTACGCTGTCGTTGCCTCCGCCACCGCAAGCCACGGCCAGCGCCAATACGAGTGCGATCAATAGTGCAGGAAAAGTCTTTAGGAGCTTGTTCATGGAAGTCGCCTCCTGGCGTCTGACGGTCACGTTGTTCGTGAAGTAAGAGTGTGGAGAGGAGATGAGGTGTTGCAGCCTTCGCTGTCAATTAGCCAAATCTAAACGCTCGGAACGGGTGTCTAGGAACCGTCGGTCGGGCTCAGCGGATCTCCTAGGTCGGGCGTTGTCAGGTCGTCATCCAGCTGAGTCTCCAGTGCTAGCGGCAGTGATATATCGGTCTCAGCGTTCCATGGCGCCCGGTCAAGCGCGATATACACCATCAGTAAGGTGGCGGCTACGAATATCATCAGCATCGATACCGAGTAGGGCGTCAGCCTCGGCTGGGTCTTGTAATATGTGTCGTGGTCGACCATTTTGGCACTCCCGTACGCTGCGTCGGAGTAACGTTTGGCCCTTACTACGACGCTGAATCGCCCGCGCCCGTTACCTTTTACTGAGGACAACGACATGACACCAGAATCGGTACGCAAAGTCGCTATCGTTGGCGCCACCGGTTTCACCGGCCGTCTGGTCGCCCGTAAGCTGGCTGCACGTGATGTGCCCCTCACGCTCATCGGGCGAAACGCAGATCGCCTCAGCGAAGCCGCGCGCGGCATCGAACGCTGCGAGGTACGTGCCGTGCCTACGTGGGACGAAGACGCGCTCGCAGAGGCGATGTCGGGCTCCGGCGCCGTCGTCGCCTGCGCCGGACCCTTCGTCCGCGCCGGCGGCCCCGTCGTTCGCGCCGCCGTGCGAGCCGGCGTGTCGTACTGCGACTCCACAGGTGAGCAACCATTTATACGCTACGTCTTCGAAAAGCTGGATGACGAAGCTCGCGAAGCGGGCATCCCCCTTGTTCCAGCGTTCGGCTACGACTACGTGCCCGGCGATCTCGGCGCAGCCATCGCCGCCGAGGGTCTGGGCCCGCTGACCAGCGTCGACGTCGTCTACGTCGTCGAGTCGCTCGGCACGAGCCCCGGCACCCGCCTCAGTGCGATCGAGGCCATGGGGCGCCCCGGCTACCAGTACGCGAACGGCAACCTCTGCCGCGAGCGCATCGGAGCGCGCCGCCGCGCCGTCGGGACCCCGCTCGGACGGCGGACGGCCGGCTCGATCCCCTCCGGCGAGGCGATCACCGTGCCGCGCCACCTCGAGGTCGACACAGTCGTTACGTATCTGTCGATGCCGGGTCCGGTCGGTCCGTCCTCCCCGGCCGCACCGTTGGCCTCGCTGCTCCTCGCCGTCCCGGGCGTTGCAGCCGCGCTCAAACGGGTCGCCGCCGCCGGTCCCTCGGGGCCCAGCGACCGTGAACGCGAGGGACGTATCTTCGTCCACGCCCAGGCCACCGCCCGCGACGGCCGCCAGCGCGCCGTCATCGTCGAGGGCCGCGATGTCTACGGCTTCACCGCCGACGCGCTAGCGGAACTGGCGATTCGTTTCGCCGATGGCGGGGTGGCCCCCGATCGAATCGGGGCCTGCGCACCCGCACAAGTTGTCGAGCCGCGTGAGTTCCTCGAAGCGACCGGCTTTTCGGTCACAGAGGTGGAGCCGGAGTAGCCCCTAATCCACCAGCGTCCACTCGCCGTCGCGATGTGGCCTTTGACGACGTATGCGCGTGGCTGAGACAATCGCTTGGAAAGGGAGGCATGGAGCGATTCAATGAACGACAGAGCCCCTCGAAATCGGACTTTGACTTGTAGTCCGCGCGAGCGCGCTGATTACAAGTCTCGTCTGCTGGACCTCGTCGCTCCGTCGTCCCCTGACAGACTTGCGAACCGGGTCGTCAATCAAGATTTCTTCGCAGCAGCACCCTACTTACCTCAAGGATTCGTTAATCTGCTTCTCCTCGACCCCCCGTACAACCTCTCCAAGAATTACAATGGCAATCCCTTTAAGGAGAAAGCAGCAGACTCCTATCGGTCTTGGTTTCATCGTCTGCTTGAGCTTGTCCAGCCCACCCTGGCGCCCAATGCGAGCATTTACGTGTGCTCAGATTGGAAAACGTCAATCCTGATAGCCCCTCTGCTTGAAGAGAACTTCCGTGTGCGGAACCGGATTACCTGGGAGCGCGAAAAAGGGCGGGGCGCGCAGTCAAACTGGAAAAGCAACGCGGAGGATATCTGGTTCTGCACCACATCGGACGACTACGTATTCAATGTCGATGCCGTGAAGCTGAAGCGGAGGGTTATCGCGCCTTACCGCGATGCCTCGGGAAAGCCTAAGGATTGGCAGGAAGGTGCAAACGGGGGCTACCGTATCACTCATCCTTCCAACATTTGGACAGACATTACGGTTCCTTTCTGGTCGATGCCAGAAAATACTGACCACCCTACCCAGAAGCCCGAGAAGCTCATCGCCAAACTCGTGCTTGCAAGTTCAAACCCTCATGATTTCGTGTTCGATCCGTTCCTGGGAAGCGGCACAACGGCGGTGGTCTGCAAGAAATTGGGGCGACGCTATCTCGGAATCGAGCAGGATTTCGAATACTGCTGCTGGGCGGAAAAACGCCTTGCGCTCGCCGACAAAGACAATGAAATCCAAGGGTATTCTGCAGGAATCTTCTGGGATAGGAACAGCCTTTCCGAACGAAGACGGCGAAGGGCCCTTGCCCAGCGACGCAAGTGATTGAGCCCTTTCGGTGAGTGACATCCTCGATTCCCTCGCGTCATTCGTCCGGCAACATGACGGAATCAACGATAAGGCCAAACTCTCCGATCTTGTCGCGAAGCAGTACCAATTGACCCGCGACCGATCGGTCTTCTACTGTCGTCAGTTCGCGATCCGGTTCAGCTCTGCCAAGTCTCAGAGCTTCTCGAACACTGTCCTGTCACTGTCAAATCTTCAGAAATTTGATGATCGTCCGTTCGTTGTTTGCCTTGTAACGCCAAAGGCAAATCATCTATTACTCGCGAACACCACAATGCTTCGAAAGATTAGCCACAGCTCACAGCCGCTTCGTGAAGACAATATTCGTGGTTCGTTCAATGGCTCAGATATCTCACGCGATCTGGAGGGCATAAAGAATGTTCCGGAGAATCTATCGCGCTTGTTTGACATCCATGCCGAGATTGGATTCGATGGCAACCTTGCACGCTTGGTGGAAGCCACTAATAACATTGTCCCGACCGGGTCCAAATTCGATGTAATGGAGGCAAACCTTGCGTGCATTCTCGCAGCCCCAACTCGGGCAAGTGAATTCATCGCGTCGAAAGACGCAACACAGCTTAAATCGGAATTGGACAATACCGTCGCCAAGATCCAGAACGAGATACTAATCGCCGCACTCATCGAAAACACGAACGTTCGAGGGCGCGTGATTGAATATCTGATCACTGGAGAGGACAAGCAATTACGCGAGTCCCTCTTGAACGCGTTGCGAAATAAAGACTCAAGTGACCTGCCGCCATTCAAGACGGAGAACGCGCTCGGTGACTACACGCGGATATTCGAACGGTTCCACACTGTGACCGATGTCAAGACCAAGATAATGATCCTTAGTTCGAATCCGAAGGCCTACAATCTGGACAAGATGCTCGAATTCTTGGCCACGGAGCGTTCCGTGTTCATGTTCTATTTTGTCGGCGTTGATCCCGGTCGCGTCGTTGATACTTCGCTGATCTCAATGTTTCAGAAGCAACTGCTCGCAGCCACCATCACGCTCAAGCATTGGGCTGGCAGGAACTCCCGCGGCGTCACGCAATTCGAAGGTAGAGTCGTAGGTGACTTGATCGAGAATCCGAGGTTCGGAATAGACGTTTCTGAGTCAGAAGCGTTCTTGAATCGCATCATTGAACTGTGAATTGACTCGGGAATCTACGAGACAGCCAGTTAAGAATCACGCTAATGGGGGAGAAAGGGTCTAGAATGCCCAACTGCCGACGATCTCGGTGTGTCATCAAGTATTGACTGCAGCATAGGGTGAACCGTCGGCCCATGTTACTCCCCTGCCAGACTTCTCCTAATCCACCACCGTCCACTCGCCCCGCCCGCGCACCAGCACGCGCGCACCCCCAAGGTACGACTCCGCCTCCACGATCTCCGCGTCGCCCTCCACCGACGGCTCCGGCATCGAGATGTCCATCAACCGCAGCTCGTACTCCTGCGTTGGTCCCTTGACGGTCGTGCGCACGTTCTTCGAGTGCCGCTCCGCGGACACCTCGACCGTCCCGTTCGGCGTCGCCACTCGCGTCTTTGCCTCGTCGCCGATCGCCAGCCGTACGTCGAGCGTCAGCGGGTCCCAGTCCTTCTGGCCTACGTAATCCATCTCCGGCGCCAGCGGGATGATCGACCCTTCCCGCACGTAGAGCGGCACCTGCTCGATCGGAACGTTCAGCCGCAGGAACTCGCGACCCGGCACCCGCTCGCCCGTCCACCAGTCGCACCAGACGCCGTCTGGCAGGTAGACAAGCGCCTTCCCGTCATCGTTCATCACCGGCGCGACCAGCATGTCCGGCCCAAGCAGATACTCGTAGTCGACGGTCGGCGCCACCGGATCGTCCTGATATTCGAGCACGAGCGGCCGCACGACCGGCATTCCCGTCTCCGCCGCCTCGTGCGCCAGCGAATAGATGTACGGTAGCAGCCGGTAACGCAGCTTCACGAAGTTCCGGACGACCTCGACCGCCTCGTCGCCGAAATACCACGGCTCGCGTCCACGCACTCCGTGGAAGCGCGAGTGCGACGAAAGCAGCCCGAACTGAGCCCAGCGTATGTACAGCGTCGGGTCCGGCGGTTGCAGCCCGTCCGGGTTCCAGAAGCCGCCGATGTCGTGGCTCCACATCGAGATCCCCGACAGGCTCAGGCCCAACCCGGCGCGCAGCGTCGCCGCCATCCCACCCCAGGTGCACGGGGCGTCTCCCGTCCAGTTGATCGGATAGCGCTGCGACCCCGCGTATCCCGACCGCCCGAAGAGCATCGGCTCGACACCCTCGTCCTCCATCACCTCGTACACCGCGCGGTTGTATAGCAGCGGGTAGAGGTTGTGTACTTGCTCCCCCGTGCGGTCGTCGCTGAATACTGCGTTTGCCGGCGTCGCCTCTCCGTAGTCCGTCTTGAACGCCGCCACGCCCATCTTCAAGTAGGGCCGGTGCTTGTTCTGCCACCACTTCACCGCGTCGGGGTTCGTGAAGTCGGTCAGTGCCACACCCGGCTCCCCGTCCAGCGGTTTCGCCAGCCCGCCCTCGGGTGTCTTCGCGAAATAGCCCTTCTCGACGCCTTCGTCGTACATCTCCGTCTTGTGGTACACGTACGGGATCTCCCAGAGGCTGAGCTTGAACCCGCGCTCCGCCAGCCAGTCAACGAATCCCTTCTGGTCCGGAAACGCCTCGTCATCCCACACGAAATCGGTCCCGTCCAGCGTCCGCGTCTTGCGGGTCTTCAGCCACAGCGGGTCGAGGTGGATCACGTCGCCCGGTATGTCCAGCTCCCGCAGCCGCTCGACGATCCCCTCCACCTGCCCCCGGCTCCGGTACATGCAGCGCGAGTACCACGCCCCGAACGACCACACCGGGGGCACCGTCGGCCGTCCCGTCAGCTCGCCGTAGCGCCCGATCACGTCCTTCAGCGAAGGCCCGTGGATCACGAAGTAATCCAGGTACGGGTCGCCGGTGCGGAAGGCCCCCGACTGCACGGCGGGATTGCCGAGTTCCCAGACGATCTTCGAGTGCTGATGCACGAACAACCCGTAGCCTCGCGTGCTGAGCAGGAACGGGATGTTTAGGTAGCTGATCGTGTTGATCACCGCCCCCGCCGGGTCGCGCGACCACGCCACCAGCCTCTGCCCGTTCTTGTCGAACCCCGCAAACTGCTCCCCGAGTCCATACAGGTGCTCGCCCGGCTCCAGCGAGAACGTCTCGTGGAACTGCGGCGCGCCACCCGCGACGTTCGAGAAGCCGGTCGGTACCGTCACCTGCCCCATCAACTCACGGTCGTTGTTCGTCTCGTGGAAGATCGGCCGTCCGTCAGCGTCCGTTATCTGCGCGGACCAGGGCTTCTTCGTCACACGAACGTTGAGCGACCCGCTCGCCAGCGTGACGGCGTCATCGTCCTGCGTGATCTTGACCTCGGTCGTTCGAAAAGCACCTTCGACCAGCATCGGCGAGTCCTCCGGCGGCGCCTCGTCCAGCCACGCTCGCACCCGCACTATCTCCGGTGTCACGAACACCACGCTTGCGTGCGCGTCGCGCTGGCCGTGCGTGCTGAGATCGAATTCCGCCCCGCCCGCTATCTCTCGATGCGACGTGACTCCGTCTAGGTAATCGTACTGTCGCGTCGGGTCGGCAAAGATCGGCGTCCAGTCGCCTGCGAACTCTCGAAGATTCCCGCCCGGCTCTAGTCCGTCAGTCATTCGTCTCTCCTGCTACTTCGATCCTTGTCGACGTCATGGCGCCGGTACGAGACTGTTCGCGATCGCTACGATTCCTTCGTCAGTGTTGAACGCCGAGCCAGCTGCGCCTACGGATTGCAGGCCGCTGGTGATGATCGAAAACGCGGTCTCTTCGCTCTCGAATTCGAGCACCCGCGCCTCACCGGAGCATAGATGGGCAGTGTTGCCGCGTTCCAGCTCGATGGTCGTCTGAACGTTGAGACTGCTGCATTGCCTCGGCTCAAAGTGCTCTGCGGCGAACTGCGACACCCGCACTACACACGTCGGCCACTCATCGTTCGGGTCCGGCGGCTCTTCGCTGGGTTCGAAGCATGTGTTCACCTGGGGGAACTCACCCCGTGCGGTCCTGCTAAGAACCTCAACGAGTTGCATTTTCATCTCCAGTCCGCGCTCCGATCCAACGGTGTAGATTGGGAAGCCCAGGGTTCTCGCCTCGTCGAGCCGAGTTCGCACCACGTATTCGGCGAGACCCTCTTTCTGGAACCACAAGTCCTCAAATTCGTCTGGGTCCTCGAGCGCGGCATCTCGATATGTAATTACGGTCTCGTACTTCGGTTCGTCCGTACAGCTCAAGGCGGACGCAAAGCGAATCGGAAACAAGGACGGGCTTTGCACAAGTAGCGTTTCCGTTGCCCTGCACTCACGACCGGTTACCGGATCTGCGTCGAGGAGTTCGCCGATTATCTCGAACGCTTCCTCTCCCTCGACCACGGTCTCCGCAACGGACAGTTCGTCGAAAGCGCTCATCCTCAACAGGTAGACGAGGGTGTAGATGCCCCACTGGTCTATGTCACCCTGTCGCTGGATCTCCGTCGAGCTACTTATTGCTGAGCCCTCCGTGTGCACCATTCCGTCCGCGAAGACCGATACACCACTAAAGGTTCCGTCTACATATGCTTCAGCCCTCGCTGCGTCTCCTCCTGGGGCGATCCAGATCCGAAACTCGCCTGGGTCGAAGCTCGTCTCTCCAGTCACGTGGAACACCTGATCCGACCCTGCCACCGCCTCCACGAGGCGATCGAACACATCCGCATCGTCCACGCCCGCTAGCGGGTTGTCGGAAGAGCCGTTCCCGCCGCACGCGGCCGCAGCGAACCCGACGAGAACCGCACTAATCACTAACCACTGTCCACTAACCACTACGTATAAGCTCCCACACCCGCTCGTCCTCCAGGCTCGCCACCACCAGGTCCGCCTGCGTCAGCCGCTCCGGCTTTCGCGTCGTCGACACGCCTATGCACCTCATCCCCGCCGCTTTTGCCCCTTCGATCCCTGCCGGCGCGTCCTCGATCACCACGCATCGCCCCGGCTCGACGCCCACACGCTCCGCCGCGACCAGGAACCCCTCCGGGTCTGGTTTCCCCTTCTCCGCGTCCTCCTCGCCGACGATCGCATCGAATGCGTCCGTCAGTGTAAGCTCGCCGAGGATCATCTCGATGTTCGCACGCGGCGTCGATGATACGATCGCCTGCTTCAGCCCGGCCTCACGCGCCCGCTCGATCAGGGCCTTGGCGCCCGGCAGAGCCTCGATCTTCCCTTTCGCGATCCGGCGGAACTTCTCTTCCTTGTGCTCCGCCAGCCGCTCGATCTCCTCGCGTGGTCGTTCGCCGGCAACCGTACGGATGATCGCCCAATTGCGGATGCCGAACAGCTCGTCGAAGTACTGCTCGCGGCTGAACGGCACATCCAGCTCCCGGAACAGCTCGCAGTAGGCCTCGTAGTGATGTTCGCCGCTCTGGACGATCACCCCGTCAAGGTCCCACAGGATCGCTTCGATCACCGCTGGGGCCTACAGGTCGCCCAGCATCGTTTCGGCCATCTCCACGTGCTTGGGCATACCGATCTCGCGGTACATGGCGATCGCTTCCGTCAGCAGGCGGAACGCCTTGTCGCGGTCGCTCGCTGCGTTGCGGTCGATGAGCATGCGGGCGTACCAGCGGCGCGCTTCCGGCTGCTCCATCAGCACTGGCAACTCGTGGGCAAGACGCAGGGCGGTCTGGTAGTGATTCTCAGCTTGTTCCCATTGACTGCCCGCCGCAGCCGCCATACCGGCCACGGTGTGCAGCAACCTGTGGTCTATCCAGCGCACTACGTTTCCGGTCTCCATCGCCTCGAGCACGAGGGGGTAAAGCTTCAATGCCTCTTCTCGCTCGCCTAGAACGCTCAAGCCCTCGACGGTAGTCAGCAGCTTAGTCCATGCGCCCGAGGTGTTGACCTGACCCGGGCGAGGAAGGTCGCGCAGATGTCCCGGCATCTGTCCGACGATCGTCCCGTCACCGGTGTAGGCACCCCACAAGAACCGGAACCCGGTATCGATCCCCGCGAGGAAGCCTGGGGGCTCCAGCTTGACCGCCTCCTCGAAGTTCTCCGCCGCCTCCGGCCACTGCCCCCGCCAGAAGCGGGCGAGGCCCAGCATACTATGGGCATTCGAGATCGTGGGCAGGTTGGCGCTACTGCATATCTCAAGATCCCGCCTTGCGAACTCTTCGAAATCGTCGAAGTCAGCCGTCAGGCTCAAGTCACGATATCCGGTGGAGCGAGCGCTGGTCATTAGCGATCCCATATGTCCTAGACGTGAGGCCAGCGGTTCCACCTCTCGGCTGAGGTCGGCGGCTTCGTCATAACGTCCGTTTAACAGGAACCCAAGGCAGGCGAAGCCCTGGACTGAAACGAGGCTCCACAGGTCACCAGCCGCGCGAAGCCGCTGTGTTGCGAGCTGTGTCGATTCAAGCTGCCGCTGGAGTCGCTGGTGGGTAAAGTTGTGGATGGCGTCGTACTGGAGGATCTGGCCGAGAAGATGTTCGTCGCCTATCTGCTCGGCCATGGTCAACGCCTGAGTCATCATGCCGTCGCCACCCGCAAACGAGCCGGCCACGCTCAGGGTGAGGCCGCCTATGCCGAGAAGGCGGCAGCGATCAGCGCTTACGCGTGTACCCAGGTTCATCAAACCACGGCGGCTCGTTTCCAGTGCCTCGGCGAAACGCGTGTCCCACAGCAGGTGCTCCGTCACGTCTGCGGAGATTCGCCCCGCTCGCTCCTCGTCCCCCAGCTCCTCATACGCCGTCACCGCCTCGCGCCAGGCGGAAAGCGCGTCCTCCCAATTTCCCAGGCTGCGAAGAGCCGATCCCCTTTTCGACAGAAGATCGGCCCGTGGTCTCCCTTCGGAGCTAGCCTGCAGCGACAGAGCGGTCTCATACTGCCGAAGCGCATCCTCGAACGCGGCAGACGCCAAAGCCCGGTCACCGGCCAGCGTCAGGTAGCGGACCATCTTGTCCGTGTCCGAACTGCCTGCCCGGCGAAGGTGCTCGGCCAGGTCGCCAGCATGTTCCTCTAGGTCAGCGGCGTACACGCTCTCCATGGCATCGGCTACCCGCAGATGGAGGCGCTGCCGCCTTGCACCGGAGACATCACTAAGCAGAGTCTGGCGGATCAATTCGTGAGCGAAGGTGAAGTGGACAACCGGAGCTTCAGAAGTGGAGGTGATCAGGTGGGCCCGCTCGGCATCATCGAGAGCGTCGAGGAGAAGCTCGTCATCGACCTCCCTCAGTGACGATAGTAACTCGAAGCTGAAGACCCGGCCGATGACGGCGGCCGCTGTGATGACGCGGCGACACTCTTCGCCTACCCGGTCCAACCGACGGCCGATAACCAGTCGAACCCCTTCCGGCACATCCAGTTCGCTCACTTCGAGGTCGGATAGCCAGCGCCCCTCGGTGTCGAGCAACTTCCCCTCCTCGGCGAGGTGATGGAAGACTTCCTCCACGAAGAAGGCGTTGCCCTCCGTCCCCTTGTAGATGGCGCTGACGAGTTGCAGGGGCGGTTCTTGCCCGCTGAGGCCGCGAAGCATTTCGGACACACCCTGTTCTGGGAGGCGCTTCAATACGATGCGGTGGGTAAGGCGCTGCCGTATCAACTCCTCCAGCGTCCGTGAAAGCGGGCGCCCTGCTTCGAGTTCAGTGTCGCGGTAGGTGGCCAGCATGAGAACAGGCATCTGCGCGAGATGCTGCGCGAAATGCTGTAGTAGAAGGAGGCTTGAGTCATCGGCCCAGTGCAGGTCGTCGATCAAGATGAGGAGTGGAGCTATCCGGCTGGCGCGGTCCACGAAGTCCCGAATGCTGTTGAACATGTAGCGGCGCTCTTGATCCGGAGGCAGCTCAAGGGGCGGCGGGAGATCCGGAAACATACGCCGCAACTCGGGCACAATGCGCGCCACCTCGGGTGCTGAATCAGCGAGGATCGAGCGTAGCGCTTCGGGCTGCGCCTGCGCCGCCTGGATCGCCTCCTGAATGAGTTCTATAAATGGCGTGTAGGGAGGCGACCCCTCCATCTCGTAGCAGTGACCAGTCCGCACCGTCACGCCGGTCCGCTCCGCCTGCAGCGCAAGCTCCTGGGCGAGTCGCGTCTTTCCGACGCCAGGCTCGCCTCCGATCATGACTAGCGAGCCCTGCCCGGTGACCGCCCGCTCCAACAGACGCTGCAGTTCTTGTCGCTCGGATTCGCGGCCGACGAACGGCGTACGATCGATCATGACCGCTGTGGCATCGGTCGCTCCCTGTTCCTGCCAGACGACCTCGAACAGCCGCCAACGCTCCGGGAAGCCCTTGAGCCGGAAGCGGCCCCGGTCCACTAGATTCACGTCCTTGGCCCGGCCAAGCAGGCCCTTCACCATGTCCGAGACGAGTATCTGGCGGCCCTTCGCCTTGGCGGCGATGCGGGCGGCGGCGATCACCGCTTCCCCGAAGAGGTCCTCCTCCTCGTGGATCACCTCGCCCGTGTTCAGGCCGATGCGGACAAGCACCTGCTCGTCGATGGGTTGCTGGCTGTTGTGCTCCTCCAGCGCCCGCTGGATGCCGACGGCGCAGGCCACCGCCTGCCGCGCGGAGGTGAAAGCAACCATGGACCCGTCCCCCAGGCCCTTGATTTCGTGGCCGTTATGCTCCTCGACCTGCTGGCGCGTGAGATCCCGCTGGGCGCGCATAATCTCCTGCGCGGCTTCGTCGCCGCGACTGGTCGTCAGGTCGGTGGAGCCGACGACGTCCGTGAACAGGATGGTGACCGTGCCTTCGGGTAGGCTTTTTATCATCGAGTCTTTCCCGCCGCGCATTTATACTCCAATCGGGACTCTATCACATGAACGACGCCGAACTGGCCGCCTGTGCCGATGAGAACTACGCCCTATGGTGGCGCCGCTGGGCCTCCGCCATCGACGGAGGCGAAGTCCACGATCTGAACGGCATGCTGATGGCGCTCACTGGCGGTCGCCAGGAGTGGTGCAACGTCGCATTCGTCACCGCGCGTCTGGAATCGCCCATGAAGACCATCGAGACGGTCCTGCGCTTCTTCGACGACCATCAGCAGCCGTTCATCATGCGAGTGCGCGAGGGGCTCGATCCCACCGCCGAAGAGGTGGCGGAGATTCTCGGCATTCGCTACAGCGATACGATCCCGGGAATGGCGCTCTCGCCGCTCACACCGCCCGACGAAACGCTGCCGGGTCTCGAGATTCGAACGGTCGCCGACCAGGCAACACTCAACGACCACATGACGATCAGCGCCGAGTCGTTCAGCATCGACCCGGATCAGCTTGCGATCGTCACTCCGCTGAAGCTGACCAGGCAGCCCGGTTGGTTCATCTACGTTGGCTACATTGACCACGAGCCAGTCACCTCGTCGTCCTTACTCGTCTCCGGCGACACGGCGGGTGTCTACTGGGTCGGCACCATCGCGACCCACCGCAGGCGCGGACTCGGCGAAGCGATGACCTGGCACGCGCTCCGCGAAGGCGCAAAGCGCGGAGCCTCCGTCGGCGTCCTCCAGGCGTCCCGCGTGGGGAAACCGATTTACGAACGCATGGGATTCCACGTCGTCTCACCGTACCGCACCTTCGTCCGCAAGTAGCGCATTAGCCGTAGGTTTCGCCGCGGCATCCGGCCGCCCGGACTTCGTTTCCCCGTGGGTCAAGGCCCCTTCGCTTGACGGGTCCTCACAGCCACCCGATACTGACCGAGCCAGCCACCGCGCTCGAATTCGACCTGACTCATGTCTGATCAACCACAAGAATCGATCTGGGAGCGTATCCGAGCCCGTCTCGAGGAGAACCCCTTGCTCCTCGTCTACGGCGGCGGCGCCGGCTTCGCCGTCTTGGTGGTGACCGTCATTCTTGTACTGGTGCTCACGATCGGTGGTGGTGACGGCGGCGATGCGGTCAGCGGCGATCCCAGCCAATCTCCGTCTGCCACGCCAACTCCCACTGGATTCGAGACTTCAACCGTCACACCGTTTGCCTCACCAACAACGACGCCAACAGCGACTCCCGACGGACCGCTTCCGGCCGTCTCTAACGTCGCGCCGGCACTCGACTTCTTCGGCGCCCTCGCCGCCGTCCACTCGCAACCCGTTGCAGCTACTTTTGGATCCGCCTCGGACTCGCTTCTGCTGCCGGATGGTGTCGCGATAGACGTTCCCGGCGGTGCGTTTTCGGGTCCGGCCGAGTTGAGGGTCGTACTGATCGACCTCTTGATCGAGAACTACCTCATCAACGCCCCTCAGACACGTATCTACGTCATCTCGGCCGCCGACGGCGTAACCCTCAACGTCCCGCTGGTACTGGTCGTGCCCGCGTCTACATCCGTCGTGACGGTTACTGAGTACGTTGGCGGTCAGTGGGTCCCCCTCGACGTGCCCCCCGGGATCACTACCAGGATCCAAATCGCGCACTTCTCGGAGAGGACTATCGCCGTCTCCCAGGAATCCGCCGGCACCCCGCAGATACCGCTTAACTCGCCTGAGCCAGCGGGATTCTCGCCTCACGAATTCTTCACTGGCTGCATCTCGTTCATGATCAGCCAACCGCGGGTTACCGGCGGCTCGTCCGGATTGGCGCTGTACGTCTGCTGGCAGGCGCTGGAGAAGATCCTCGAACCCGCGCAAGACCAAGACGTCGTCGACGTCGCTTGCCTCAGCGCCGAGATCGAGGGTGGCTCCCTCACGGACGCCGCTGTCGCCTCCTGCTCGTCACCGTTCCCCGAACCAACGCCTTCGCCCACACCGGGCCAAACGCCTGCACCGACGCCAACCCCTTCGCCCCAGACCGGCATTCTGGCGCTCGGTGTGATCGCGGTCGGACCCGAACTCGAATCCTGTAGTCAGCCCGCCGCTGACGAACCCATCCAGTGCTCCTACACGCTGCACGTCTCAACGGACTACGAAGTGTCAGCCTTGCCGGCGCAGATCGAATGCCGCATCCGAGACCAGATCCCCGCATTCAGTCCGCTAGAGCCTGATATCCGGGATCTATCGGCGCTGTCTGGGCTCGTAAACGTAAGCCCTCGCGCCGTCGCTCAGTTCGATCCCCCGGACACTCCCAGGTTCTCGCTACCCACGCTGGTCGAATGCTTCCTGCAGGTGCCCGTAGGCGACGGAACGTTCCGCAACCTCGACAGCGCCGTCGTCGAGGTATCGTTGCCCGGTCCGGAACTCTAGCGCTCTAACCCCGGCTGGCACTCGCGGCAGAAGTTTGTCACCTTCTTACCCGACGTGATCTCGGAGATGCGGTGCCCGCAGCGCGGGCACTCGTCGTCCGCCTTCCGGTGTACTCGCAGGTGTTTCCGGTAGTGGTTCGGCGGTAGCCCCTTCTCTTCCATCTCCCGCGTAACGATCGGAATCGACCACTCCATGACTCTTCGCATCGCGTGGAACAGGCCGATGATCTCCTCGTCCGGGATGTCGCTCCGCTTCCGGAACGGGTGCAGCTTCGCCTCCCAGAGGATCTCGTCCGAATACGCGTTCCCGATCCCCGCGACGATGCGCTCGTTCGTGATCACGCTCTTGATCTGAGCCCGCGATTTCTTGAGCAGCTCCAGCCATTTCTCCGGCGTCAGCTGCGGGTCCATCACGTCCGGCCCCATCTCCGTCCAGCGCGGTACCACCTCGTCGAACTGCTCTGGCCGTATCAGGTACATCCGCCCCATGCGCCGTTGATCGAAGTAGCGAAACTCCATCCCATTCTCCAGCCCCAGCACCCACGATGTCACCGAGCGGCGGCGATGTTTCGGCTCCACGTACTGGAATCGCCCCGCCAGCATCGCGTGCACGACGAACCTGTCCCCGCTCTCAAACGGGAAGATCAGCAGCTTGGCGACTCGTTCGATCGGCTCGAACACCTGACCCGGCATGCGCTTCACGAACTCATCGCCGCCGGTCCGGATCAACCAGGGGATTGGCGCTTCCGCAGTCTCGACGCGCTGGCCGGGCAGGCGTGCGTTCAGATACGAGCGATAGCCTTCCAGGTCCGGGATCTCCGGCATGTCCCCATCCTAAGCGGATTCGCGGTGGCGCGGGTAGGAGCCCAGTACCCGGAAGAACGAGCAGTTCTTCTTGATGTGAGCGATAGCTTCCGCCAGCTTCGCCTCTGAGGCGTGGCCCGCAACGTCAATCAGGAAGATGTACGTCCCCAAGCGCTCCTTGCTCGGCCGGGACTCGATCTTCGAGAGGTTGATACCTCGCTCCGAGAACTCCTGCATCGACCCAACCAGCAGCCCCGGCCGGTCCTCGGTCGCGAACGCCAGCGCCAGCGATGTTTTGTCATCGCCAGTTGGCTCGTGGTCGTTGTGCGCCAGGATCACGAACCGCGTCTGGTTTGGGCTTCGGTCCTGTATCCCCTGCGCGAGAACCTCCGCGCCGTACAGCTCCGCCGCCCGCTTCGGACCGATCGCCGCCGCGCGCTCCTTCGACATCATCTCCTCGACCGCCGCTGCATTCGACAGCGCCGCGCTCACCAACGCCTTCGGGAAACACTTTTCGATGAACGCCCGGCATTGGCCCAGCGCTTGCGGGTGCGCGTAGATCGCCTCAACTTCGTTCGTTTTGGTGCCGGGCTTCACCAGCAGACAATGGTCGATCGGAATCGTGATCTCGTCTCGGATGAACAGCGGGTTGTCGCTATGGACAAGTACATCCAGCGTCTCTGGCACCGACCCCTCGAGGCTGTTCTCGATCGGCACCACGCCTTCATCCGCCATCCCCGACTGGACCGACGTGTAAACGCCCGTGATCGTGGACATCGACGTCAGAGAAGAGTCCAGATCCTCTCTGGCGCTGTACTTTAGCGCCGCTTCTTCAGTGTACGTGCCGGCGGGGCCGAAGAACGCGAGCCTGTGGCTCATCAGCCCGTGCTCGGCTCTCCTGCTGCAGCTTTCGGAGAAGACGTGAGGATCGTTCGCAGCGAGTCTTCGTGCTCCAGCGGAGTCACGGCGACGATTTCATCGCCCGCTTGGATCGTGGTATCGGGCGTGGGTACTCTGGGCGATCCGCCTTCGTCTACGGTCAGGATGATCAACGACTCCTGCGGTAGCAGAAGGTCGCCGATCCGCCTTCCCACCGCTTCCGCCCCCGGCGGCACCTGCAGCTCTACAAGCTCCAACCCGCCGCCCTTTAACGTCAGCAGCGGGATTAGCGGGTGCGTCGGCAACTGTTGCTCGATCCGCGCCAGGATCGCCGACGTCGCACTAATCGTCACGTCGATGCCGAGCTTGCGGAAGATCTCCTCATTCTTCGGGTTATTGATCCGCGCGATCGTCCGCGGGACGTTGAACTTAGCCTTCGCCACCTGGCACGAGACCAGGTTGTCCTCGTCGTCGCCCGTCACCGCCAGCACCATATCGGCCCGCCCGAACCCGGCCGCTTCCATCGTCGCCGCCTCGCAACCGTCTCCCTGTAGCGCGATGTCTCCCAGCTCTTCGTCGATGCGTTCGCACTTCGCCGGGTCCTGTTCGATCACGAGCACCTCGTGTCCTTCCTCAACCAACTCCTTCGCCAGGTAGTACCCGACCTTTCCACCGCCGACTACGATCATGTACATCGGATCACCCTCGACAATCGCGAATCATGAACTCTTGCCCGGAGCTGAATCCAGACGCTCCTTAAACATATCCGCCCCCGCCACCGTCGGACTTATCGTCTCCAGCCCCAGCCCGTTGTAGATCTCTTCGCGGATCGGATCGTATATGCGGCAGAGCGTCCGTGGGATGTTGAAGAGATGTTTCGCCATCTGCGTGGCCATGACGTTGCGGTTATCGCCCTGGGTCGATGCCACGAACGCATCCGCACCCCTCGCGCCGACGCGTTCCAGGACATCCACGTCGATGCCGTTGCCAACGTGTTTTTTCCCGCCGAAGTCAGACGGCAGCCGGCGGAACGCGTGAGCGTTGGTGTCCAGGATGATAACCTCATGGCCTTCTTTGTCCAGCATCGTCGCCAGCCGCGAGCCGACTCGGCCGCAGCCCATGATCAGAACCTTCATCCGGCTCCCCCTTCGATAGCCGAACGCCACAAAATGACGCGGCACGGTGCGTGAGTCAGAACGTAGAGAGCGTTTGCGTCCAGCTCCAGCTCACCCAGAGGCATCGTGTAGTCGACGCCGAGGATGATCGCATCCACCGATCGCTCGATCGCCTCGTCGACGATCGCGTGCCCGGCGTCTCTCGCCTGAAGCAGCTCACCCGACACCTTGAAGTCCAGCTTCTCCGCCGCGTCTTCCGCCCTTCGAAGCATCTCTTCGCCCTGCGCTGCCTCTGGCGGAAGCTCCGCGTCCAGCGCCATCGTCCGCGCCACCTCTATCACGTAGACGGCGTACACGGTCCCCTTGTTCTTTTTCGAGAGCTGGACCGCTAGAGCCAGCGCGTCCAGGCTGGCGGCGGTGCCATCGATGCGAACCAGTGTGTTTCTTACTGAAAGCTGCGTGTTACCCAAATAGTCGATCTCAAGCCTTACTCGATAACCACACCATTGTATGCACGCCCTACCTACGGTTCAACCGGCCCCGATGGATATTGCACCGGGGCCGGTTCCAATCGATAGGGGGATCGACGAGCGAGCTTCTAAGCTGTTCCCTTGTCAGGCCGCCAGCGCTCGTATGCCCGCCAGGCGGCGAACGCCAGCGCGCCCGGGATCGCCAGCCAAAGTAGCGTCACGGCGGCGGCGATGCCGATCGTCCCTACTATCTCGAATGTGTCCCCGGATGTCGCCCACGACTCGTCCCACGCCTTCTGCGCCCAGCCTTTGTTCTCGGTGGGCGGCGTTTCCGGAATCAGCGGAGGCAGGTCAAGGCGCACCGTAATCGTCGACAGGTCTGAGAGGTCGTCCAGCAGGTTCAGCCTGCCCAGCACCTGCTCGATCTCGAATCGTACGCTGTTCAGCCGGTCTTCCATCGTCAGGATGTCTGGGATCGTATCTGCCCGCGTAAGCAGTTCCAGGTAGCGTTCCTCAGTCGCTTCTAGCGTCCGCAGCCGTGACTCCAGGTCCGTGTACTCCGCCGTTACCTCCGACGTGTCGCTCGACTCCGACTCGATCTCGGTGGCGATGCCCCGTAGCTGGTTCATCACCGAAGCGTACGCCGCCGAAGGCACCCGGATCGTCACGGTTCCCGTCTGTCGGCGTTCTTCGTCTTCGCTTCCCGGGTTGATCACCGAGAGGCTCGACCCGGAAACGAACCCGCCGGCGGTGTTCGCGATTCGTTCGACCTCCTGCATCCCACCCGCGACGTCCTCGACCGTCAGATCGAGCGTCGCCGTGCGGATGATCTTGCGGTCAAGCAACCCCGACAGTTGCGAGCCCGCCCCGCCGCCGGTATCCGGCGAACCGCCAAACTGTTGCGGGATCGGAGGCGCTGCCTGTTCGGCTCCGCCGACGGCCAAATTAGCGACGCCCTGACTAGCTGGAGCTCCCCCAAGATCGGTCGCTCTGTCGAGCCCGGCGAACGCTGTTTCGCTGTCATTGTCGACTGAACGAGACTCGAGCGGCGCTCCAGTGCCCTCTGGAGCAGCGATGCTTCCAACACCGTCCAATTCCCCGCTACACGCGACCATCAGGGCGAGCAGCAGGATACCGAGAACAGAACCTATAGCGAGAGTTGTCTTCCTCATATCCTCACCCCTTTCGTGGTGTTGTAGGCGTGACGGATACGAAGTCAGAAAAGTTCCTTAATCCCGCGCAGGGGTGCGGATGCTGCGCCCTTCGGCCCGCCCAGCGCCTAGACCTCCGCTAAATCGACGATCGAAGGGCTAACCCGCCCGTCCTCGATATCCAGAAAGCCGATCGTCCCCAGTCGCGCGGTCTGATGATTCGGGAATCCCGAACTGCCCGGGTTCACGATCAGCACGCCCTTCACAGTCGTCATCTCCGCGACGTGCGTGCTACCGCGCACGATCACGTCAACGGGACCGCCGAAGTGGTGCTGCATCAGGCCCTCCATCGTCCGTAGCGGTGGCGCCTCCGGTAACTGGAAATCGTGTACCAGACCGATTCGCAGCCCGCCGACCTTGAACACCTTCGCTTCGGAGAGCCGTGGGTCGGTCGGAGCAACCGTCCGCTCCCAGCCTGTATAGTCGCCGTTACCCTCCACCGCCATCACCGGCGCGATCTCTTCCAGCCAGTCGATCACGTCCGGGATACTCAGGTCACCCCCGTGCATGATCAGGTCGACGCCGCGAAACGCCTCGTATATCTGGGGCCAAAGCTCCTTCGCGGCCACGGGAATATGCGTGTCGGAAATCAGGCCAATTCGCATGGCCATCATCATATGACAGGCGGGTCGCCGGTTCAGTGATGATTATGGGCAAGTCGGCCCGCCGAACGTCTTTACGAACCCTAGCATCGGTGGTGATCCGCTCGATCCCGCGATCATCGCCGTGATGTCCTGGATGTTAAGGTCGGTCGTGAACACTCCTTTGCCCGGCGTCAGGTCCCACCTTACATCCCCCGGATTCGTCCCGAGGTCCGTGCCGAAGTACCTCACCGGCGCCAGGAAGCTGACAATGTCGAGGATGTTGATCCGGTTAAAGCTGTCAATCGGCGACGCCGAGCTGTTGAAGTCTGAAGGCCAACGCAGGCTCGGTGTCGCCGCCGTCTGGTTCGGGTCCACCGCCGTGAAGTTCGTATCATACTCCTGGCACGTCTTCTGGTCCCCGTCCGTCTGCGCCAGATACGAAAACACGTTATCCTCCGCGGCCCCGGAATATCCATCTCCATCGCAGTCGAACGCCCCCACCCCCGGCGGTAGCGGCTCATCGACCTGAGCGTCGCCGTCCTCGCTCACTCCCGCAAACGCGTCATCCACTCGCTCCGGCCTGGTTCGGGCAGATCCAGCGTCTGCCCCGCACGCGGTCTCGTCTGCGTTGGCGACCCCGTTGCCATCGATGTCGGCGTCACTTCCGTTCGGCGTACCGTCTCCATCCACGTCTGGATCGGCGTTATCTCCGGTGCCGTCGTTGTCGGTGTCGAAGTTCTCAGTCGGGTCCAGCGGGAACGCATCTTCGCCGTCGTCGAACCCGTCGCCGTCCGTATCCGGATCGCACGGGTCGGTCCCCAGGAGGAACTCCTCGAAGTTCGTCAGACCGTCGTTATCGGAATCCACCCCCGCGTCGTCCGTGAACTGGTCCAAGCAGCCGCGAAGTTGCTCATACGTGTCCGGCATTCCATCGTTATCGTCGTCCGGGTCGATGTTGTCCGGAATCGTGTCACCGTCGTTATCTGGTGCGGCTGGGTCCACGACCAACTGGCCGAACATGGTCGTAGTATGGATGTTGCAGCGGTAAAAGAAGGTGCCAGGCGTGTTGAACGTCTCCGAGAACTGCGCCCCTGAGCCTCCGCCTAGAATCGGAGACTGGAACCCGGCAGCGCAGCTTGTGAAAGTGCCGTCCGTGCACTGGCTCACTGTGTGGGGAAGAACACCGGTCTGCGTCCACTGGACCGTATCCCCTTGGATGATGCTCGTTCCTAGGCCGTCATTGGTGCATGTTCCCGCCTGGAACGAGATATTGCAGAACCAGACGTCTCCGATATCAACACCGAGGGTTGCCGCCTCAGCCTGTCTCGTGCCGCCCTGGAAAGGCGCAACCGCGATCAAGACGGCGATCAAGACTGCCGTGAGCGCGACAGCGAAAATAAGCCATTGTCTCGGGTGTTCTTGGAGCGCTCTCTCGCTCGGCATATGGAACCTCCTTGGGGCGAATCGAGTAGATTCCCTGCTCACGTAACGAAACTTTTCCAGTTTTAGATTCATTTATAGGAATCTAATCTCTTCTCTGGAACGTAGACGCATCAACCGAGTTCTCAACGCCCTACCAACGAGCGCTCGTGATGAAGGGGGTGCGAAATGCTTCGCTTAAGATTTGTTTTTGGTTTCCTTCTCTTATTCGGTCTGATCCTCGCCATCGTGCCAAGCGGATCGGCATCGGCGCAGCTTGCTGATCCCATACCCCAGCCAATCCCGGCCACGGGCGAGATCGTTAGTCTGGAAACCGTTGCCACCGGTCTCACCGCGCCCAACTGGGGCACATCCGCCCCCGGCCTCCCGGGGCGTCTATTCGTCACAGACCAGGACGGTATCCTCTGGTCGATCGAGCTGGCGACTGGCGCCAAGTCGGTCTTCCTGGACGTAAGCGGTCAGATCACGTCTCTCGGCATCTTTGGCCCCGGCACCTTCGATGAGCGCGGGTTGCTCGGTGTCGCTTTCCATCCCAGCTACGCAAGCAACGGGCTGCTCTACACTTACACGTCCGAACCAGTGACAGGCACGGCCGACTTCTCGACCATGCCCCCTGCCACC
>JACZRQ010000123.1 GCA_022574655.1 Chloroflexota bacterium | reverse complement strand
CAACGTGCTGCCCGCCGCCAACGAGGTCACGGCCTACTACGGCCGCGAGACCCCATGCGGCGCCGGCGGTAGCGCCGAAGAACTCGGCGGCAAAGGTACCGTGCTCTAGCGGCATCTCGCCGGGCCGACCACAATAGCGGCTGCTTGTGCCCGAGAGGTGGAAGGCGTTGAGGTCGTAACCGTTCCAGCCGGCGTACGGGCCGGTCTGCCCGAACGGAGTGATCGAGATCATGACGAGATCGGAGTTCGCTTTCTCGAGCGCCGTGTAGTCCAGTCCCCAGTCACGCATCTGCTGCGGAGCGTTGTTCTCAATGAGGACGTCGACATCCGCAATGAGCTTGAGAAAGACGTCACGACCTTCGGAGCTGGAGACGTCCAGCGTAGCGCCGCGCTTGTTCGTGTTGAGGTAGAAGAAGAGGCCACTCTTCTCCAGATGCGGCTCATCGCCTGGGAAGGGGCCCCAGTGCCGCGCGAGGTCGCCGCTGCCGGGTGGCTCGACCTTGATGACGTCAGCGCCGTAGTCGGCGAAGAGCTTGGCGCAGTAGGGCGCGGAGACGAGCTGGCCGAGTTCGACGATCTTGGTGCCTTCAAGCGCGCCTTCCGGCATTCGTACCTCCCGCGAAAATCGCTGGCCTCCGCTGGCCTCAATGTATAGAGAGCCCGCTCGGCAGACAAGCTAGCGATCCTTGTGCGAAAATTAGATTCCGCGCACGACTCGGGAGGTAATTATGCCGAAAGACCCACTACATACCAAGCTTTGCGACATGCTGGGGATCGAGTTCCCCATCGTCGCCTTCACCCACTGCAAGGACGTTGTCGCCGCCGTCGTCAACGCCGGTGCCTTCGCCGTTCTCGGTGAGGCCATGCATAAGCCGGACGAGATCGCCGCCGACATCAAATGGATCCGCGACAAGGTGGACGGGAAGCCGTTCGGGATCGACCTAGTGCTACCGGCATCGGCGCCCCCGGCTGGCGCCTTGAAGGAGCTGGAGAAGGAGATACCGGAGAGCCACCGCCAGTTCGCCAACGAGATCAAGAAGAAGCACAACGTCCCGGAGCCCAAAGGGGAGCAAGCGTTGCACCAGTGGGGCGGGCTCAACCAGGAGATGGCCCGCGCCCAGCTCGACGTCGTGCTGGAGGAGCGCGTGCCCGTGTTCACATCGGGGCTCGGCAACCCAGCCTTCATTCTGGAGGCTGCGCACTCGCGCGGCATCAAGGTGTTCGGCCTCATCGGCAAGACACGACAGGCTGCTCGCGAGATCGAAGACGGTGTGGACGCGATCATCGCGCAAGGAACCGACGCGGCCGGGCACACGGGACCGGTCGGCACGTTCTCGATCGTGCCAGAGGTTGCGGCGATCGCCGGTGACACGCCAATCATCGCCGCCGGCGGCGTGACCACCGGACAACACCTGGCCGCAGCGCTGTGCCTCGGAGCATCAGGCGTGTGGACCGGCACGCTCTGGCTCGCCTGTCGCGAGTCGGACTCCGATATGATCATCAAAGAGAAGCTGATCGCAGCCACTTCCGACGACACCGTCTACTCGCGATCCGTATCGGGGATGCCGATGCGAACGCTGAAGTGCCCGTGGACGACGGAGTGGGCCGCGCCCGACGCACCGAAAACACTTTCCGCGCCGTACCAGATGCTCCTCAGCTCAGACTACATTCAGGCCGCCAACGACCACCGGCGCGAGGACCTGATGTTCGAGGCCGCGGGGCAAGGCGTCTCGTTCGTGACGTCGATGAAGCCCGCAAAGCAGATCGTCATCGATCTCGTAGAAGAGGCGCTCGACACTTTCGACAGGCTGACCAGCGAGTCTCCCGTCGCAACAGGCTGACTCGCGACCACCGACATGCCCGAAGCGCAGCAGTCCGAGAAGGGGTTCGACGCCGAGATGGCGGAGAAGATCGTCGAATGCGACGGCGGCGGGCCGATACCGGGCACGAAGTTGGCGGGCCGCCAGGAGTTCGTCGGTAGAGCCACGGGCGAATACATAGACCACGGCGACCCACCCTGGCGCTGGTATCTCGTCGCAGACCTGACGCTCAAACCAGACGGGTATCCGGGAGACACGGTCTGGTGCGAGTCCGGCAGCCTGTACACGAAGACAGACTGATCGAGCCCAGCGCACCGCCTTGCTATCATGCGTGAGGATTAACGATGCGAATTGTCGTCTGCGCTAAGGAAGTTCTCGATCCGGACGCCGTAAACAACTACGCCCTATCGGGCGGCTTGGCGATCGGCGACGACGGCCGAACGATCACATCGTCGGCGATTCCACGTCTGATGAACGCCTACGACGAGCAGGCCATCGAGGCCGCTCTGCGCATCAAAGAAGCAGGCGCCGATCATACGGTCACCGTCGTCTCAGCGGGCCCCGACCCGGCGGCGATACTCAAGCACGCCGTAGCACTCGGCGCAGACGAGATCGTCTCGATCCCGATCGAGGACGCCGGCATCGACTATCACGTGGTCGCGAACCTACTAGCGGCCTATGTCCGGTCGAGCGAAGGGGCAGGCCTGATTCTCTGCGGCCGGCAAGCGTCCGATGATGACCAAGGCGTGGTCCCAGCACTGATCGCCGAGTCGCTGGACATGCCGCTGATTTCTATCGCAAGGGCCGTTGCGCTTTCGGCCGGGGGAACGGTGCGAGTGACCCGGGTTACGCCGGACGGCAACGAAATCGTCGAAGCGGACTGCCCTGCAGTCGTCACGATCAGCAACGAGTTCGGCGAGCCGCGCTACCCGACCGCTTCGATGACTATCCGGGCGCGGCGAACGCCCGCAACGGTTGTCACCATGAGCGACCTCGGCGACGTCGATCTTGCCGCCAGGGTGACGCTCGTCGAGCAGTCTGTGCCGATCGTACAGGGCAACTGTGAGGTCATTGACGGCGAGAGTCCATCGGTGATCGCGCGCGATCTGGTTCGGCGGCTACACGAGGACGGGATCCTGTCGTGACGGGACCAGTCGTAGTCTGCACGTGGGCGGGAGAAGGCGAGGCGGCCGAGCTTCTTACGCTTGGCCGCACGGTCAGCGAGGCGCTGGGGACGGACCTTGTGTGGCTAGTGATCGGCGTGACTGCTGACGACGCCGCGGAGACTGCGAAGCGCTACGGGGCTACGAGCATCGACCAGATCGACAACAACCGCGTAGCCGCCAGCGAGCCGGACGCGACCGTGGAGGCGCTCTCACAGAACTGCTCAAAACGATCGCCGCGAATGCTCCTCTTCAGTCAAACGTTCAACGTACGGCTGATCGCACCTCGGCTCGGCGGGCGCTTGGGCTCACCGGTCGTGATGAATGCGACCGGTATCGACGCCGAATCGGGGAAGCTCCTCCGGGTCACAGCGTCCGCCTATGGCGGAGATACGCAGGTCGTGTACGAGATCCAGGGTGACGCAATGCCGATCGCAGCGTTAATGCCTAGCGCGGTCGAACCACAGAAATCAACAGCCCAGACATCGCCAGCAGTGGACGTATTCGAGCCGGATCTAAGCGGCGTCGAGGAGAGGATACGCGTCCTCGAGCCGGCACACGCCGAAGGGCCGCGACTCGAAGATGCTCAGACGATCGTCGCCGGAGGGCGCGGACTGGGATCGCCGGAGAACTTCCGGCTGGTCGAAGAGTTGGCGGAGGCGTTGGGCGGCATGCCCGCGGCGAGCCGACCGATCGTGGACGATGGCTGGACCGATCCGTCGCGACAGGTCGGGCTGACCGGCAAGATCGCACGGCCCGCGCTCTACATCGCCGCCGGTATCTCGGGAGCGAGCCAGCATATGGCGGGCTGCGCGGCATCGAAGACGATCGTGGCGATCAACAGCGATCCGGACGCCGCGATCTTCCGGTACGCGCGCTACGGGATCGTCGGCGACTGTCTCGAGCTGCTCCCCGAGCTGACACGCGCGGTCCAGGAACGATAGGGCCGTTCGTTGACACTTTCTGAGAGCCGACTATATGCTTTTCGCGGCATCCTCCCTGCCTCCACCGATGCGCTGCGGCGAAAGGACCTCTCCTGATGACGACTACAAAACGCGTCCCCGTGACTGAGGGACTGTTCGAAGAGACAGCCGGGGGCGCCCGCCTACTCGGATCCAGATGCGCCACCTGCAATTCGACCTACTTTCCGAAGTCACCGGTCTGCCACAACCCGAAATGCAACGGCAGCGCCGTTGAAGACGCCTCTTTCGGCCCGCTTGGGAAACTCTGGAGCTACTCCGTACAGCACTACGCACCGCCTCCACCCGCCAAATTCGATGAGCCGTACGAGCCGTACACGTTGGGTCTCGTCGACCTTCCGGAGGGGTTGCGAGTCCTGGGCAGGATGAGCACGGACAACCCGAATTCGCTCGAGGTCGGAATGAACGTTGAGTTAGTGATCGAACGTATCCACGGCGATGACGACGGCAACGACGTCGTGAGCTGGATGTTCAGGCCGGCATAGAGGCCAGCGTGAAAGGGACTCAGGGATGAGAGACGTTGCAGTCATCGGAGTGGGGATGCACCCGTGGGGCAAGTTCCCGGATTCGTCGATCACGCAGATGTGCCGCCAAGCGGTGGAGGCCGCGCTGGAAGACGCGGGCGCGGAGTGGCCGGACGTGCAGGCGGTCTCGGCCGGCAGCTCTCGCTTCTCTGGCGGCAAGGGCTGGGGCCTGAACGGCAACGATGTCGTCGAGGACATGGGACCGACGGGCGTCCCCGTGTACAACCTCTCGGCCGGATGCGCGGCGGGCGGCAACGCCTTCGACATCGGTCACATGCTCGTCTCCAGTGGAATGTACAACATGGTGCTGGTCGTCGGCGGCGAGAAGATGCCGAAGGGGATGATCCAGCTCTCCGGCGTCGACGAGGAAACCGACCCCGAGTACCTTCGCCAGATCGCGGTCGGCATGCCCGGTCCCGCCTTCTGGGCGCTGCTCTGCCGGAGACGAATGGCCGAACACGGTACGACTGAGGAACAGCTCGCCGACATCGCGGTGAAGGCGCACCAGATCTCCGTACACAACCAAAACGCGAGGTTCCGGAAAGAGTTCACCCAGGAGGACGTGCTGAACTCGGCTCTCGTCAGCGACCCGCTGCATCTGTACGAGATCTGTCCCGTCAGCGATGGCGCGGCAGCGGCGATCCTCTGCTCCGCGGAAGAGGCCCGAAAGAGGACGACGGATCCGATCTGGGTCGCGGCCAGCGCTGTCGCTACGGCGCAGTTCGACGACGGAATCCCCAGAGGTCTCGCCAGCCCCGCACCCGCGGACGGCCACGCGTACCACAGCGAGGCGCTGCTGGCGGTCGAGAGTTGCTACGAGAAGGCGGGCGTGTCGCCGAAGGACGTTGACCTCGTCGAGCTACAGGACAACACCGTCTACTACGAGCTTGCCTTCCCGGAGGAGTGGGGGCTTTGCGAGCCCGGCGAGGCGGAGTCGCTACTGGAGCGGGGCGAGACCCTGCCGACCGGCAAGCTGCCGATCAACCCCAGCGGCGGCTTCCTCTGCTTCGGCGAGGCGACGACCGCGATGGGGATGTTCCAGGTCTGTGAACTGACGTGGCAGCTTCGCGGGCAAGCCGGTGCGCGACAGGTGCCTGACGCGAAGATCGGTCTCGGTCAGACGTTGGGCCTCGGCAGCAACGCATCGGCCGTCATCCTCAAACGCTAGACCGCGTTACTGGCCCTTGAACTCAGGCTTTCGCTTCTCCATGAACGACTTGGTGCCCTCCTGGGCATCCTCCGTGAAGATGTTGACGACCGACGCTACCGCTTCGTAGTCGAGCATCTCGTCCAGCGTCGAGTTCAACGACTTGTGGATGAAGCGCCGGCCAAAGTCGATGGCTACGCTGGCGCCCTTCGAGAGCGTCTTCGCGTAGTCGAGCGCCGCCGAGAGAGCTTCACCTTCGGGCACCAGTTCGTCGATCAGACCCGCTTCCTTCGCTGCTTCCGCGTCGAGCATCTCGCCGGTCTCGACCATCTTCAATGCCTTGGGGATACCAACGATCCGGGGCAGGAAGTAGGTGATGCCGGAGTCCGGACTGAGGCCGCGCGTGACGAAGATCGCCGCCATGCGCGTCGTGGTGTCGGCGAACCTTCGATCGCAGGCGAGAGCGAAGGCCAATCCGGCGCCAACGGCGATGCCGGGGATGGCGGCGATCACGGGTTTGTCGACCGCGACGATCATGCGCGTGAACTCGGCGAACGGACCGGCTGGCGTCTTGCGCTGATAGCGCGGGATCGGTTTGTCGGAGAGCCCGGGGATGGGACGGTCCGCCTCGCCGCCGATCCACTCGACGTCGCCGCCGGCGCAGAACGCACGTCCTCCCGCCCCGGTGAGCAC
>JACZRQ010000122.1 GCA_022574655.1 Chloroflexota bacterium | reverse complement strand
GGGGAACATATTTTGCACCCCGTCATCACGAAGCATCGGTGCCGACTGGGCGGACACCGACTCCCCGCCAGCCACGCTCACGACAACGAGCGCCATGAGCAGAGCGAGCGCCCTAATCACCAAGAGTCGCCTTCTGATAGGCACGAAGCAGTGGATCGAGATCTCCATCTAGCACTTCTTCCGCATCACTGGTCTCAAAGTCAGTTCGATGGTCCTTCACCATCTTGTACGGATGCAGGACATACGATCGGATCTGATTTCCCCATCCAGGAGATACGTGCTCTCCCTTGAGCTTCGCCTGCTCCTCCGCCTGGCGCTCAAGCTCGAGTTCAAGCAGCCGCGATTCGAGCACCTTCATCGCTAGATCCTTATTCCTGCCTTGCGACCGCTCGTTCTGACACGAAACCACTATCCCCGTCGGCAGATGCGTAATCCGCACGGCGGTAGAGTTCTTCTGGACGCTCTGGCCTCCGTGGCCGCTCGCCTTGAAGACATCGATCCTTAGATCATCCGGATCGATCTCGATCTCAGTATTGTTCTCGACTTCCGGCATCACTTCAGCGAGCGCAAATGACGTGTGGCGCGACCTGGACGAATCGAAAGGTGATATCCGGACGAGCCTGTGAACTCCGCGCTCCCCGCGAAGATATCCATAGGCGTTCTTGCCATGGATCTCGACGGTCGCACTTTTTATTCCGGCCTCTTCACCCGCCATTAGATCAATTACGTTGGTCTTGTATCCACGTTTGTCGGCCCAACGTAGATACATTCGCAAAAGCATCTCCGCCCAGTCCTGCGAATCGGTCCCACCAGCCCCTGCATGAATCGCCAGAATAGCATCGCGGCGATCGTACTCACCCGAGAGAGCAAGATCCAGTTCCCTTTCGTCGAATTCGTCGACGAGCCGCGAAACATCCTTCTCAACGTCCGCAGCCAGTTCATCGTCGGATTCAGCCGAGGCGAGGTCGGACAGCTCTGACAGCTCGCCTATCCGCAACTCGATCGTACGCCATACGTCAACTTGCTCCCGCAGCTCGGCAATTCGACGCATTATTTTCTGCGCAGGTTGGCTGTCATCCCAGAAGCCGGGTTCCGCAGACCGCTTCTCTAACTTAGCGATCTCTTCTTCTAACTTAGGGACGTCAAAGACGGCGGAGGACGTGCGATATGCGCTCTTGTAGCTCCCGAATGGTCGTTTCCTGCATTTCGCTCCTCCGCTGCCTCAATTATACCGGTGGGCACATCTTACTGCGAAGCCGAGCCGCCCTTAGAAATTCGGTCGGCAATGCGAATCGGCTCCGGCAGGCGGAAGCCCTGGCAAAGTCGCAGAGCCCATTCACTCGCCTCGGTCAGTCCGATCCGATGTCCCACGGAAACGTATAACGGCTTGACGCCCTCCCGCGACCGGACGACGTGGCCAATTACTTCGTCCCCGTGAACCAGCGTTGTGGTCGCGCCTTTCTCGGGCGCTGGCTCTGAGTGCTCTCCACACAGCCTGCTCTTTCCCACACCGATCGTCGGCACGTCGAGAGAAAGACCCAGATGACAGGCAATACCAAACCGGCGCGGATGCGCGCGACCGTGTCCATCCACAAACAACAGGTCTGGCCTATGTTCCAACTTTTCGAATGCCAGGGAGAGCACCGGTACCTCGCGGAAGGACAGCAACCCAGGCACATACGGAAACTCCGTCACGGCCTCAACGACCTGCTGCTCTATAACGTCTAGCGACGGGTATGAGAGGACAACGACCGCCGCTCGTGCGACCCTGGGCCGCGCACGCTGAGGTCGATCCACGAACGCCACATCTGCAGCCGCGACATATCTGACATCCGGCACCCTGCCCTCGCAAACGACTAGTGGCGCAAGTTCTGTTTGAAGAGACATCGCTTCACGCGGTGGAATGTCCCATCGATTCAGCCGCCGGACGTACACGCCAAGAGTATATAGCCCGACTCTCATCGAAGACCGCGGTCATAGAGGATCAGGTGTCAGTGAACTCGCCCGCCACAACAACACCAGGCGCACGAACATCGCGAACTTCATGACTTCCGAAGTTCCCACCACGCTCCCCGTTCGACCTATACTCTACGAATCAGGACGAGTAAGGACTTGCCATGACCTTCGAGACGATCGACTACAGCAGTGACAACGCAATTGGCCGAATCGTGCTAAACCGGCCTAAACGACTCAACGCGATCAACGCTCAGATGACTACAGACCTCCAGGATGCGGTCCGGCTTGCGACAGATGACCGGTCGACCAAAATCATCGTTCTCAGTGGTGCTGGCCGAGCCTTCTGCGCTGGGTACGACCTGGACTGGGGTACGAAGGCGGAGGACGCCACTCAGCGCGCGATGTCTGGCAACTGGGATCCGGTACGCGACTACCTGGGCATGTCCCGTAACGTTCGGGCGTTCATGTCGCTCTGGGAGTGCCCTAAACCGGTGATCGCTCAAGTCCATGGCTGGTGCGTCGGTGGCGGCACGGACATGGCTCTCTGCAGCGACCTCATCTACATGGCGGAAGACGCCCAGATCGGCTACCCCCCAGCGCGAATCTGGGGCGAGCCCACGACCGTGATGTGGATATATCGACTCGGGCTCGAACATGCGAAACGCCTGATGCTCTCGGGCGAATCGCTGACGGGAGTCGAGGCCGAACGTCTTGGCCTAGCATCGAAGGCTGTACCCGAGGACAGCCTCTCTGAAACCGTGGATGAGATGGCACGCAAGCTTGCGACAATTCCGTCCAACCAGTTGGCGATGAGCAAGCTACTGGTCAATCAGGCGTTCGAGAACATGGGCCTTCGCACCACCCAGATGATCGGGACGGTGTTCGACGGCATCGCGCGCCATACGCCCGAAGGTGTGGAGTGGCGAGACATGGCGATGAGAGAGGGCTTTAGAGAGGCAGTGCGACATCGCGACGCCCCGTTCGCCGACTACGGAGAATCACTCAAGGAGGACTGAGGGGGAGTCATTCGGCATGAGCCGCGATGACCCTGAAGACCGGATGATTCAGAGCGATGCGCTCGAACTCCTCGATCGCGTCGTCCGGTTCTACTCCAAAGCTACTCTTGGTCGCCATCGCGTTCTCGGCGAGATATGCCTTGATGACGGTCGCACGTTGATCGACTGGCAGCTCCTCGAGCCTCACCTTCTCGCGCCCACCACGTCGAATGGATACGTCTCCGCTTGCGGCGCGGACGTTTCGGACCCATTCTGTTTCACCACGCGGTGCCACCAGATAACGCTCTCCTTCATGGTCTAACGTGTTAACCACGGCGATGCGGAGTTCACCGGAGCACCGCCCTCGTACTTCTAGCAGTACCGTCTTGGATGGGCCGACGCCAAATGCGGCCATCCGGCCAATGAACCCGTTCATCACTCGAACTAGAGCACCAGGCTTCAGATACACTACAAGCTCCCTCCTGTACCTACCTCGACTGCGGGCACGGCAACGCTCGTTGGCGCGAGGTCGCGAACCATCAGTTCGAGCCCACCATTACTTCCGCGATCCGCAGAGAAGCTATATACCACGTCGTATCGCTGCCCGGTCTTCAGATCCAGTTCCGCTATGCGATCCGCCCCAACGCTAAACGCAATTGCGGGCCACGTGACTCCTCTCTTGCTTCCGCTGCGATCACGTAACTTCAACCGCAGGTGATCGCCATCCTGTCCTAGTACGCGAACGTCGACAACTTCGAGGTCGCGGCTCAAGAATGTTGGCATGGGATTCTCCTGTCCGAACGGCGCCATCTGGGCTATCAATCGAATCAGACCGCCGTCCACTCGATGCAAAGGGATCGCCGCGTCGACATCGATCACCGGAGTTAAGTCGATCCCCCCTAACGCTTCACTCGCCTCCGCGCTGATCGCCTCCTTCAAGGCATTGAGCTTACCGTTTTCAGCCGTGAAGCCGGCAGCAGCGCGATGACCACCAAAGCGAATCATCAGCTCACTATGACGTCGTAGCGCCTCCGTGATGTCAAATTCGGGAATGCTCCGACAGCTGGCACGACTCGTCGATTCGCCCCGCTCGTAGACTATCGACGGCAGGTAGTGTTCCTGTGTCAGCCTCCCCGCCACCAGTCCAACGATTCCCGAAGGAATGTCCGGATGCCCAACAAAGATCAGCCGCTCCGAATCATCTACCTCAGTCAGAAGCTCACGCGCGAGGTTTAGAGCGCGGGTTGTCGCATCTTGACGCTGCTTGTTTAGAGCGGTCAACTCCTGCGCCCGACGCCTGGCCGCGTCGACATCAGTTTCCATGAGCAGGTCCAGCGATAGCCGGGCGTGCGCAAGCCGGCCCGCCGCGTTGAGACGTGGCCCCAGTGAGTACCCTATTGAGTCTGCATCTACCCCGGCTGGATCAACACCTGACGCCTCCATTAGCGCCTGCAAGCCCGGACGCGTAGTGTTGGAGATCGCCTCCAAACCCTTCCTTACGAGGCTCCGGTTCTCTCCTCGTAACGGCGCCATGTCGCAGACGGTACTCAACGCAACTAGATCCAGATAACGCTCCGATCGCCAATTCCGCCCTTCCGCCTCGTACAGGGCCTCCATCAATCTGAACGCGAGGCCCCCGGACGCCAGCTCAGTCTCAGGATATCGATTGTCCGCGCGTTTTGGGTTGACGATAGCGACAGCCTCAGGCAGGCGTGGCGGCACCGTGTGGTGATCGACGATGATCGTGTCGATTCCCAGTCCACCAGCATGTTCCACCTCGTCGACTGAACTCGTCCCACAATCGGCGGTCACGATAACTCGAACGCCTTTCTGGCCAAGTAGATCGATAGCAGCCACATTTACGCCGTAGCCCTCTGAAAATCGGTCCGGTATGTACGGCTCGACTCGTCCGCCAAGTTCGCGGAGACACTCGATCAGAATCGCAGACGCGGTCACACCGTCGACGTCAAAGTCGCCGTAGACCGCGATCAACTCATCTTCGCGTATCGCTTTACGCAACCGTTCGATGGCATGGCCAGCGTCCGGCAACAGCATCGGATCATTGTCGATAGACGCACCGGTCATGAAGTCGGTCGCTTCAGCTTCAGATCGAATGCCCCGATGCCATAGCAGGTGACGCACCAACGCGGGGTACGGAAGACCCTGTAACTCCCCGTCGGGAAACCTTCCCCTGAGCCGCCATCGCTTGGCTGCGGCTTTCAAGCTGATCCGCCTTTCAACTCCTTGATCACACGCGGAACCGTCGGTAGCAGGTCACTTGCGAGCATGCCAGCGTCACCTAAGTCGCCGCTCACGTGCTCGGCCGCTCGTCCATGCAGATAAACGCCCAGGCTGGCAGCGTCAAATGGCTCGACTCCCTGCGCAATTAACCCGGCGATCATCCCTGCAAGCACGTCTCCAGTGCCGCCGGACGCCAACCCCGGATTAGCGAAAGGGCTGATTGCGACGCGACCGTCCGGATGAGCAACGATCGTGTTCGCACCCTTCAGCACCAGCGTGACGCTCCATTCCGCAGCCAAACGACGCGCCGTCCCCAATCGGTCCGACTGAATCTCGTCGACGGTCACATGGCCCAGACGCGACAGCTCTCCTGGGTGTGGGGTGACGACGCAGGAAACACCCAGCGTTTTCCACCACTCGTCTACGCCCGCCAGGTTGTTGAGGCCATCCGCATCGATGACCATCGGAAGTTCAATCGAAGTGTACAGCCATTGAACCAGTTGGAGCAGTTCGTCGTCCCAGTGGAAGAGCGGGCTGCCCAACGAAAACTCGACCACAGGCCCATCGGAGCCGAGCTGGGCGCGGAGCTTAGGTGGATCCACCTCGATCGCCCAACCCAGCTGACTTAATGCCCCAAGAGACACTGTCGCATACCCGCGCAACCGCCCGACGGGTAACGAGAAAGAGGAGTCACCCGGGCCGTGTACGACGAGAGAATCGCGCGTTTGAGCGGCACCGGGAGCGGGCCCGGGGAGGGCCATAACCAAAAAGGCCGGAATGCCGAGAACGCTCGATAATCTGGATCCGCGACATACACGGAAGAAACCAGCGATGAACGAGTACGCAGGAACACTGATCATCGGTGTTTGCTCATGGCGCGTTTGGCCTCCCTATCCTGAGTCTGCTTCTTCAGCTTTTCGCGCTTGTCGTAAAGACGGCGTCCCCTCGCCACCCCAAGAAGCACCTTCGCGTTCCCCTTCCGGAAATAGATCTCGAGGGGGATCAACGTGAGTCCCTTCTCCTCGGTCTTTTTCACCAGACGGCGAATCTCCTCGCGGTGCAGGAGTAGCTTTCGTACACGATCAGGGTCCTGGTTGGCCCGGTTCGCCTCTTCGTAGGGTGAAATGTGGAGGTTGTAGAGCCAGACTTCCCCACTCTCCACCCGGGCGAAGGCATCCCGGAAGGCCAACTGCCCGGCCCGAAGCGACTTCACCTCAGGTCCCTTGAGCACGATCCCAGCCTCATAGGTATCCAGGATCTCGTATTCGTGCCGGGCCTTTCGATTCCGCCCGACCACCTTGCGGCCGCTTTCTCGTCCACCGTTTCGGTCGCTCAACGGTCTCCGGACCTCACGTCGAGCCCCGGAGGGCAGTTCGAATCTGTATC
>JACZRQ010000121.1 GCA_022574655.1 Chloroflexota bacterium | reverse complement strand
GCGCTGGGGTATGCGCGCCGCCAGCCTCCCCGACGAAGAGGTCGTGTCCGGCCTGATGATCGAGATAGGGTTTCGCCTGGAGCAGATCGTGGAAGAGGACCCCGAGGGCGACCTGCGGCACCGCTTAGGGCGCGCCCGCGAGCTTCTTTCGGAGGGCTTCGAGTTCGTTCACCTGCACTCCAAGTATCCGGACCCAATGTCGCACGACAACGAGCCGCTGCGCGTGCGGGAGGCGATAGAGGCGCTGGACAGGGGCATGGAGTACTACTGGCAGGAGATCGCGGGCGACCCCGACCTCATCACCGTCGTCACAACGGATCACACCACCCCCTCCGTATGGGCGAATCACGCGCGGGGCGAGTTCTCGGATCAGCACGGCGGCGAGAGCGTGCCCATCGTCATCCGGGGCGGGAACGTGCGTGTGGACTCCGTGGCCCAGTTCGGCGAGAGGGCGGCGTCGGGCGGCGTGCTGGGCCACATTCGTGGCGAGGACTTCATGCCGATCCTCCTGAACGCAGCGGAGCGCACCAACATGTACGAGATGCGACCGACGCCGATCCGCCGGCTCTACCGGCCGGGGCCTCAACAGGTGGAGCCCCTGCGGATCACGGAGATACGCAATCGTTGAAGCTGCACCAGAGGTCGTCGCCGCCGGCAGACATCCGAGGCCGAAGTTCTGGAATCTGCACTGGTCGCCTGGCAAGTTTAGGATGCGCCGCGAAGAAGATGGCCATCTAAGGGAGCTCTAGGCTGTCAATTTGGCTGTCAATGAGTGGTGCCCCCGGCAGGACTCGAACCTGCGACACACGGTTTAGGAAACCGATGCTCTTTCCACTGAGCTACGGGGGCTCCTAACCATTCTAGATACGAGTCAGGCCGCTCGTCGAGTTGGCGCACGACCGCTTCACGCCCGGAAACCACCGTTTCCCCACCAATCTCTTCAAGCTCCTACCCTGTGCCCAAGGGCGGTGCGCAATCGGGCTAGAGCTCGAACTCTCCCTCGACGACTCGCCTCAGGAACTCACCGACAGGGGCGCCTACGGTGCCCTCGTAGTCCGGATTCTGCCTTATCCACTCCTGCCAGTGCTCTTCGGAACTGAAGAGGTTGTTGACGCCTCACCCACCGCCGTAGAACGAATAGATCGACTCCGGCTCTGTGCGCGTTAGCTTCGAGTTTTCGATCGTCAGCGTGAGGCGATCGAGGCAGTGCGGGCAAGAGTCCTCGATGTCGAGCCTGTCATTCCCGTAGACGCTGCTGACCAGCAGCATGAAGTCCACTGCTCACGGGACGTTGAAGACTTCGCCGCCCGTCCGCACGGTATGGAAAAGCAATCCAACTCCGTCAAGCAGCCGTTCGTGTCCTGCCGCGGGTTGCCAGGCGTCTGGGGCCAGCAGGCCGATGCGAATCAGCATCCGCCTGGCCGCCTCCCACTCCTCGGGGCGGACCTGGGCGTGGTCACGCGCTTCGTCTTCGCTTCTGCCTAGCAGCAGCGCTCGTCCGGCAAGCTTTTCCCGATTCGTCAGCGTCACCGTAGCGGCCGAGACGCCGAAACGAACCTTCTCCGCAAGCCGGCCCGGGTCCGGCTCCAGGTGCTCGTAGAGCCGCCAGCGCAGGTCATCGTCATGAGGCAGCCCCATCGCCGCCTGAGCTTGACCGATAGTGGTGATGTCGAGCGGCTTCTTCCAGCGCTCGTCGAGGAATGCTAGAACGTCATTGGTAGCCACGGCACTAATATACGGCAAGGCGTATACTATTTGTCAAGATGATTAGCCAAGCCACTCCGCTTGTTCCGGCTGCAGCCTCGCCAGCCGGAGTGACCGCCAAGTTCTTCCGCGGACTGGGCGATCCGACCAGGGTTGGGATTCTGCAACTACTGATGGATGGCGAGCGCACCGTTGGCGACCTCGTTGAGGAGACGGGTGTTTTGCAGGGTCGGCTATCGAGCCATTTGGCCTGCCTGCGCTGGTGCGGCTTCGTCTCGACAAGACGGGAAGGTCGACGCATCTACTACCGCTTGGCCGACGACCGCGTACCCATGCTCCTCTCGCTGGCGGAAGAGTTTCTGGCTGATAACGCTGACTCTGTTGATCTCTGCGGCGTGATCGACCGGCGCCCCGACCCGGACGGTTCATGAGTTCGCCAAGAAAAGGCGGAATCGGACTGCTTCTGGCTTTGGGGATCTGTCTGCCTTGCTTGCTGCCATTGCTAGTGATAGCGCTGCTAGCCGGAGGTGGCGCTAGCGCCATCGGTTCGTTCTTTAGTGACAACGCACTTCTTGTGGCGGCAAGCTCGGCGGCCGCGACGCTCTTCGCTCTGGCCACCGCCATGACCGTGCGCTGGGCGATGTATGGCACGGTGGGTATTCGGTTTCTGTCGAAGAACGACTAATCGAGAGACTTGGGGTGTTGATATGCCAACGAGCATCACTAGAGACGAGCTACAGGAGCTGATTCGTGCCGGGGCGCAGATCGTCGACGTTCTGCCTCCCGGCGAGTTCGCGGAGTACCATCTGCCGGGAGCGCTCAGCATCCCGCTTAAGGATTTGGACGCCAGCAGTACGGAACGGTTGTCCAAAGACAAGCCGGTAGTTGTCTACTGAATGGACGGGCTCTGAGACATGAGTCCGAGGGCCGCGTGGCGGCTCGAGAGTCTGGGTTTCACGAAGGTATATGACTACGTCGGTGGCAAGACCGACTGGATCGCCGGAGGGCTTCCGGTCGAGGGTGCGCTGGCGAAGGTCCCGCGTGCCATCGACGTGGTCAAGCGGGACGTACCGACATGCAGTCCGTTCGACCGGGTCGGAGACGTTAGCGATCAGGTCGAGGCGGCGCGTGATGACGTCTGCATCGTTACCAACGACGAGGGGATCGTCCTTGGGAGGCTACGCCGTCGAGCGCTGGCCGGCGATCGCGGGAAGGCTGTGCATGAAGTGATGGAGTCGGGTCCGACGACGACGCGAGCGGACGACGAGCTGGCAGGCCTCGTGGAGCGCCTTCATAACGCCGATGTGCAAAGCATGATCATCACGACACCGGAGGGGAGGTTGCTGGGCGTCGTCTACAGAGAAGATGCGGAACGATATCTGGGTGAGGCTACAGCGTAATCGTCCGGTACAGCAAGACGCCGCCAAAGAGCACGATCAGATATGATCCCATGGCCGCCAGCACGCCGTTGGTCAGCCAGTTCGTCCTCTCGCGGAACGAGGTCATCCCGCGCGAGACGTCACGGCGGTCCGTTCCGGCGACGATGAGGCCACCAAGGACGACGGCCGGTACGACGCGGCCCAGTCCGTAGACGCCCAGTAGAACGGTCCCAAACAGGGGATTGGCCGCCGCCACCGCCCAGCCGAGGATGATGTAGTACTGAGGCATTGGACAGCCGATGCCGAGCCCAGCGCCGAACGTGCCGCCAAGCACAAGCGCTCGCTGGTAGGGCCGGTCCCGCTCAGGCAAGTTCGGTCCGGTCACTCTGCCGAATAGGCTCGGCAGGTGAAAGGCTCCCATTTCGCTGAGCGCGTAGGCGATCGCCAGCACGCCCAAGCCGGAGTACAGACCGACGGCGAGGCTCATCTTAGCCGACATCGGTTCCAGCAGGTCGAGAATGCCCTGGCCGGCGAAGCCGAGACCGAGGCCGACTGCCGCGAGGGGCAGCGCACTTGCGGCGAGGAAGAGCAGCGACAATGTGCCTCGCTGGGCCAGCCCCTTGCGGGAGCCCAGGATCGACGGCATGACGAACACCGAGGGGTATCCGCAGGGCAGCACGATCATGGTCGCGCCGATGACGAACGCCGCCCCGATGGCCACGAGACCGCCGGGGCCGCCCGCAGAGACGGCTGCACCCGAGGCGAAGCCGAAGATTTCGGTATCCAGCACGCCGGCCTGCCAGCTGATGAGGGCCAGCGCCGCGCCGATGGCCAGCGCCGTCAGGAACTGGCTCGTCTGGCCGCCGCGATCCCACAGGGATCGGGTCCGTTCGGCAATTGCTGTGAAGTTGGTCATGCTCGATTTCCTATCGCTTCAACGGGCACGGCTAATCCGGGCTGAATCCGATTTCGTCCAAGGCCTCCCGGATCTGGTCGAGGGTTACAGCGGAGTCATCAAACCGCACGAGCACGAGTTTGGTTTTCGGATCGGCGTCCGCTATCACGACTGTTGGTAACGCCTGCAGAGTCTTCGTAATCGTCGTTACACAGCTATCGCAGTGGATAGCGGGAACCTTGAGGGTGGTTTCGTTTGCCATGGCTGCAACCCCTTTCTACCTGTTTTCTCAACCTTAAAGCTTCCAGTCGAGGTCAAAGTCAAGACCTGTTTTCGAAATTCGTCCGCGATGTGGCCTAAGACCCCGCAGCGCGATCGTTTATTCGGCGTCCGCCCCGCCCGCCGGGCTGGCGGAACTCCAGCCAAGCAAGCGCCGCCTCGCCTTTCGCGTGGACGCCCTGCTCGATGATGCCGCAGACGCGGGCACCGTCTGGCAACTGGTCCAGGCGGTCTGTCGCTTCTTGATGTAGGCTGGCCAGCTCGCGGCGAAAGCTGCGCAGGTCTTTGAGGACACCATCCACCTGCGTTAGTTTCTGTTCCAGGAGGGCCAGGACGTGTACGCAAGGCGTTTCATGCTGCTCGTGTAGGAGCAGCACGTCGCGGATGTCGTCCAGCGAGAAGCCCAGGCGCTTGGCTTTGTCGACGAACGCCAAGCGTTCCACGTCCTCCGGCCCGTACAGCCGATAACCGGCGTCAGAGCGCTCGGGTGGTGCGAGCAGTCCGATCTGCTCGTAGTACCGAATCGTCTTGGTGGTGAACCCGGTCCGCTGCGCTAGTTCTCCGATCTTCATTTTCTTCGGCATGCCTACCTGCCTTGTTCGTTGGCCGTTCGTCATATCTACAGGGTAGCTTAAACCTTCCAGTCGCCTGTAATGTCAAGGCGTCTCGTTGATGGGGTAGTATCCGGCGCGTCCGGCCTCAGCACTAGTTCGGGGGGTCGGGTTAGTGGAGCGGTCCTTCGGAGGCTCAGGACGAACGAAGAACGGTCTACTTGGCGCGTTCGAGGTATTCGCCGCTGCGGGTGTCGACCTTGAGGACGTCGCCGGTGTTGATGAAGAGGGGGACGGTGACGGTGTGGCCGGTCTCGAGTTTGGCGGACTTGGTGGCACCTTGTGCGGTGTCGCCCTTGATCCCGGGGTCGGTCTCGACGACTTTTAGTGCGACAGCGGTTGGAAGTTCGATGCCGACGGCCTCATCGTTGTACATGAGCAGGTTGCAGGTGGCGTTCTCGATGAGGAACGGCAGCGCTTCTTCGATGCGGTCTTTCGGAACGGGAAACTGGTCGAAAGTCTCCGTGTTCATGAAGTTGTAGAAGTCGCCTTCGGGGTAGAGGAACTGGGCTTCCTGTCGCTCGATGCGGGCTTTCTGGTAGCGGGTGCCGGCCTGTGCGGACTTGTCGATGATGTGTCCGCCGCGGACGTCGCGGAGCTTCATGCGGACTTGCGCGGAGCCGCGGCCGATCTTGATGTGCTCGATTTCGAGCACCTGATAAAGGGTGCCGTCGATCTCAAGCGTTGACCCTTTCTTGATTTGGCCGGTTTCGATCATGGGTTGCCTTTCGCGTTGGGTTTTGGGGAGTGCGGGATTCGCTGCGGTGCGCCTGATGACGCCCGGCTACATAGGCTTTGAAATCGGCGATTTCTCAGCCTCGAATATCATACGGGATGCTGTGGTGGTTTTGCGAGTGGCGCCGGGTGTCCCGTCCGGCGGGCTCGGGGAACGCTTCGCGTTGGGTGGGGGTGCCGTGGGCGGGTGTGGTAGGTGCTCAGGATGACGGGGAGAGCTTGGGGGCGTGGCTCATGACGCGGGCTTTGCCGTTCTCGAAGACGACCATGTCTTCGATGCGGACGCCGCCCCAGCCTGTGATGTAGATCCCCGGCTCAATGGTTGCGACCATGCCGTCTTTGAGTTCGTCTCTGGCGGTCCTGGCGAGGCGCGGAGCTTCGTGGACGAGCATGCCGACGCCGTGGCCGAGTCCGTGGCCGAAGTTCTCGCCGTAGCCGGCCTCCCCGATCACGGTGTGGGCCAGCATGTGCGCCTGCTCGCCGGTCATCCCCTCCTCCACCAGTTCGGTCGCGGTCTGCTGGGCAGCGAGGACGATGTCGTAGACCTTCTTGAACTGGTCGTCAGGCTCGCCGAGAACGATCGTGCGCGTGAGGTCGGAGACGTAGCCATCGAGCGTGACGCCCATATCGATGACGATGCCTTCGCCCTTCTTCAGCGCGTAGTCGCGCGGGTAGCAGTGCGCCATCGCTCCCCACGGCCCGCCGCCGACGATCGTCGGGAACGAAACGCCGTCGCCGCCGTGCTCGCGGACGTACTTCTCGATCTCCCAGGCCACCTGCTTTTCCGTCCAGCCCGGCTCGACCCGCTCCGCGACATCCTGGAAGGCGGCGTCGCCGATGTCGATCGCGGCCTGGATCGCGGCCAGCTCCTCCGGCTCCTTGACCACGCGCAGGCCCTCAACCAGGTTCGTCGTCGCGACCAGCTTCGGCCGCTCTGCTTCCGGCAGGTTCTGGATCGCCTTGCGCAACGTACGATGGCTCTGATAGGAGATGTGCGCGGCTTCAAACGCGACGCGCTTGCCGCCCAGCCC
>JACZRQ010000025.1 GCA_022574655.1 Chloroflexota bacterium | reverse complement strand
CTTGCGGCCTCCCTCAATCATCTGCTGGTATTCTTCGACAGATGTCCGATTTGCGTGAGATAGATCGAGGTCGAGTCCATGCACTTCGCCGATACTCGCCACGGGCACTCCTTCGTCTAGAAAGGGTACAGTTCGATGCTTGCAATCGATCACCTGCCACCACCGGACAAGCGAGCCGACCTCCCAATGCGAAGGCACTTTCCCGAACGACTCGACGCTAGGGTCCCTCATCGGCACGTCCGGGTCGAGGCCCTTGGTGACAGCGTAAGTGATCAGCGCCGTGCGCTTCTCTTCCAGCAGCTCGATCAGTCGCTCCTTCTTCGCCACCAGCGCATCGATCTTCGCCGTCTCGCGGTCGAGGAAGGTGGCGATGGTGCGTTGTTCGTTAGCAGGTGGCTCGGCGAGCGGGATAGCTTCCAGTTTGTTCTTCGCGAGTTCCTTGAACGTACTTCCTTGTCCCCAGGATTGAAGCTCACGTTTGGCGCCGGTCATCTGGTAGTACGAAAATCGCTCCGACCCCGGTCGCCGGAATAGCAGGGATCGGCATCCTTGGTTCGTACAGAAGTCGACAGCCGTCATTGCTAAGTGGCCAATCGGAGCACGCGTCGAAAGTACTAGGCTACCTGCGGGCACGAGCGTGGTCCCACAGCTTAGGTGGCCTTCGTGCGTGATCTTCCGAGCGGAATCGCCAAGGATAGGCGACGAAAGGCTACCGAGATCATCGGGCGTAACCCAAACAATGTCGCCATCCCAATAGTCGGGTTCCCCGCTCTTCGGAGTCGCACCATTCACAACTCGAAAGCGACGTTTCAGTGGCGCGATGTCCCAATGGACCGGGATCTTACCCAACCATTCGACGCCGGAGTCCTTGTACTCCGGATACAGGCGGAAGCGGCGGGCCTTCGGCTTGAGTTGGAGTTCCGTCATTGCGACGCGCTCCACGGCCCACGAGGCGGCCAGCGCTGCTCAAACGGCCTGTTCGCGGCCAGGGCGTTCCAGACCGGGGTCAGGAACGCACCGAGCAGTTCGCCGACGGCGGCGAAATCGGCTGGTGCGCCCGGTAGGCTGCTTCTATGTATATAGGTCCGCCATCTTGCCGATCTCGCCTCGTCTGCATAGAAGCGCGGCGTGAGCGCCACGGGTAGCGGGGCGTCGACCGGGGTCTGGCGGCGCTCGAAGGTCGCAGCAACTGACGCGGCAAGCGGTTGACCGCCGAACTCGAACCCGTTGGCGAGGACGAACATATCGTAAAAGTCCTTGATACGGCTGTTGATCTCGCCCAAGACCACCATCGCATGAAACTTCTCGGCGACTACGGCTTCCTGCGGGTATGCGCGGATGCGCGGCGAGGGCGAGTCGAGCAGCGTTGGGTACTCGACGTCGTTGGCAGCGGGCATGATGGCGTTGCCGAATCCTACGTCGATCTGCAGCGGAATCACGGCGTCGCCTAGCCCGGCGGTGAACTTGATCCGAATACCGTCATACTCTTCCGTTTCACGGATGGGCTCACCGCTCAGAGTATCGCTGTGAAACACAAGGGCATCATCTTCGACTGGCAGGACGCAGACTTCGCGGATACATTCCAAGACGGCCCTTGACTCGCTGTCTCCGTACGCGGTGAAGTCGAGATCGCGGGTAGGCCGATACTCTGTGCCTCCCCAGAGGGCATAGAGCATTGCGCCTTTCAAAATGAAACGATCGCGATAGCGAGACTCACCCAGACGGTAGAGGAATCTCTCGGACGCGTAGCGGACTAACACGAAGTGGAACACCTCGCCTCGTTGCTTCGCACCATTGAGCAGCCGGTCCCTGACCGACGCCGCCAGATTCCGTACCTCCGGACTCAAGATGTAAGCGCCTCCAGGTAGGGGCGAATTACATTGCGCGCGCGCCCCACCTCGGCGGCACGGAGTATCTCGTCCACCTTTGCCTTCCGAGACTGTACAGCGTCGCGCAGGGCTTCAATGGCAACGTCGAGACCGACCTTGTTGCGGTAGCGGAAGCAATCGACGACCGTGCGCGCTGGCGAGGTAATCCGCACGAGCACCCCCGCTATTTCGTGATCAACGACGCCATAGTTCAGCATTGCTTCTGAGAAGCGCACGACCCGCACCTTTGGATAATCAAGACGAGGTATGCGTGCCTTCTCAGGAAGGGCGATCCAGACCTCGTGGGGAACCTGAGTGGTAATCTGATGGAACTGGAGAGCGCTCAGAAGACACACCACGGCCTGGGGTACGCGCTTCGCCACCTGAGCGAGCGTGTACTCCGACGTGTACGGGTGTTCTGCTGCTACGTACAGGCCACGGCCTTCGCGTCTAACCAGGCCTTTGCGAAGCATTCGGTATATACGGGCGCGTGGCATGCCGTGCGCCTCCAGATCGCGTGGACGGACGACGCCGAGGCGTTCGATTATCCTCAGAGCCTCTTGATCGGCGATTCGGGTCATATCTGAACGATACAAAACGTCGGGGAATATTGGCAACCCCCGACAGTTTGTATCACTCGCTCACGCCCTGCCAACGTTCACTTCTCAATCGCGCTGCTCCCAGTCACCTCCGCGAGCATCCTGACGATGTCCGTCTCGATGTCGCGGATGTCGGCCTCGATCTCCTCGAGCGGCCGGGGTGGCGTGTACTGGTAGAAGTAACGGTTGAAGTTGATCTCGTAGCCAATGAGACCGACCTCGCCGTCCTTGTGGTCGCGCTTCGACGTGTCGATCCAGGCGTCCGGTACGTGCGGCAGCACCTCGCGCTTAAAGAACTCCTCGACGGTCTCGCTCAGCGGGACGCTTTCGGTGTCGCGCAGGTCGGGGTCGGGCTCGGGGTTGCCGTCTTTGTCGGTGCAGACAGTCGCAGTTTCGTCGCGCTCGGAGAGGGCGGAGAGGATCGCTTTGGTGATCGCGGCGGGGAGCTTGACACCTGCGTCGCGGGCGGTTGTCTTTAGAACGGTATCGAACTCGGTGCGGTCATTGTACCGAGTGTCGGGGAGGCCGCTGAGGAGTCGGCGGATCGCATCTTGTTGCTCGCGGCCCTCCGCCTCTGCTTTGGCTCCCGCCTCGCCCTTCTTTTTGGACTTCGCGAGGCTTTGGAATGCCTTCTCCTCTTCAAGGAGAGCGACGCGCTCCGGCGAGGCCTGGAAGTTGAGCTTCAGCGGCCGCTCAACAGTGATCTTGCGAAATCCGAAGTGGGTCGTGGGGTAGATCTTGACGTGCTCACCTTCCTCGAACCCGCGCAGGAGGGCCATGATCTCGTCGCGCTTGTCCGGCGGGATTTCGCGGCGCTTGTCGCCGAGGCTCTTGCGCATCGGCACCCAGAACGAGGTGGCGTCGATGAGCTGGACCTTCCCTTTTCGCTCGGGGGCCTTGCGGTTGGTGAGGACCCAGACGTAGGTGGCGATGCCGGTGTTGTAGAACATCTGCTCGGGCAGGGCGATGAGTGCTTCGAGCCAGTCGTTCTCGAGCACCCACCTGCGGATCTCGCTCTCGCCGCTCCCGGCGTCTCCTGTGAACAGAGGCGAGCCGTTCATGATGATGGCGATACGCGAGCCACCGTCCTTCGGCTCCTTGCGGCGCCCGAGCATGTGGAGGAGGAAGAGGAGCTGGCCGTCACTGATGCGGGGAAGGCCGGGAGCGAAGCGGCCCGCGGTACCGCGTTCGTGTTCGGCGCGCACGGCCTCTTCGTCGCGCTTCCAGTCCTTGCCGTACGGTGGATTGGCGATCAGGTAGTCGAAGTCGCTGCTGGCGTGGACGTCGTTCGAGAGCGTGCTGCCGTAGCCTATGCGGTCGGCGTCGCGACCGGAGGGGTCCTTCATGAAGAGATCGGCCTTCGACACCGCCCAGGTCTCCGGGTTCACCTCCTGCCCGAACAGATGGATGCCCGCGTCTGCGTTGATGGGCGGACGGACGATTTCGTCGTTTCGGCGAACGCCAGTAGTGATGTGCTCCTTGGTGATCATGAGCATGCCACCGGAGCCGCAGCAGGGGTCATAAACCGTCCGCACGACGCCCTTCGCGGCGATGCGGTCCTTGTCACCCGCCAGCATGAGATCGACCATCAGGTGGACGACGTCGCGAGGCGTGAAGTGCTCTCCGGGGTTTTCGTTGAGAGCTTCGTTGAACTTGCGGATCAGCTCCTCGAAGATCGTCCCCATCGCCGGGTTATCGACCTTGTCGGGGTGCAGATCGAGGTCCTTGAACCGCCCGATGACTTGAAAGAGGAGACCGGACTCATGGAGCTTGCTAATCGTGTTGTCGAAGTCGAACTTCTCCAGGACGTCGCGCATGTTCGGGCTGAAGCCGGCGAGGTAGTTGCGGAGGTTCGCCGCGACGCTGGGTGCATCGCCGTGCAGTTTCTCGAAGTCGAACTTGGAGGTGTTGTAGAAGCGGAATCCGGAGGCGATGCAAAGCTGCTCGTGCGGATCTTCGAGCCCAGCACCCTTGAGCTTCGCCTGCCGTTCGAGCACCGTCGCCTTCGTCGGCGCGAGGACGCAGTCGAGACGGCGGAGCACGGTGAGCGGCAGTATGACGTCCTGATACTTGCCGCGCTTGAAGGTGTCGCGGATAAGGTCTGCGACGCCCCAGATGAAGCTAACGATTTCGCTCTGGTTCATGGGGCTATTCCTCCCGATCTGGTGTAAGGTATGCCAATAGTCCTGTAGTCAGCAGGTGTTGTCAAAGTTTGGACGTTATGTGCTCGTGGTAGATAGTCGCGGTTTCTCGGTTCGCATCTTCCTGCCGGACGGCGATCCGGACGGAGTGAAGGCGAACTGGACCGGGGATAGGGCTGGTCTTCCCGCGCTCGCCCTTCGCTGAGGCTCGGCAGCAGGCCGCCCCGTCACCATCGATAGTCGACAAAGCCTTCAAGGAGGAGATTTAGACGGTGGAACAGATTGCAGTCTGGGTTGTCAGAGGCGGAAGCAATAACGAACTTGCCAGCCAAGTGAATGCGAAGCATGCAGTCGCCGTCGGTTGGTCACCTGTAGGTGACGTCAGCAATATCTCGTCTCGGGATGAACTTCGCGGCGCTATGGAGGCTTCGGAACCAGGGAGTGGGACACCGTCAGCTGTCGGCCAACTGTACCGATTCGCGAAGGAAATCAACACGGGCGACTATGTGCTCACCCCCGAGAAGATCACGGGTGAGATCCAGGTGAGCAGGTGCACCGGACCCTACAAGTACGATTCGTCGGTGTTCAGTTCGGACTATCCGCACATCCGACCCGTCGAGCATCTGAAGGCTGCACCCCGCGAATACTTCACCCAGACCGTGCGTAACACGCTCGGAAGTACGCTGACAGTTTTTCGCGCCGACATCGCCTTGCCCTATATCGAAGCCTTTCTCGGTCAGGCTCCAGCCCTCCCTACCGGCGACATCGAGGGCCCGATCGAGGCGGGTGTGTGGGCTGATGACATAGACGGACAAGCACGAGGACAAATACTCGAAGCCCTCGACAACATCGAGCACTACGACTTCCAGACATTCGTTGCAGGCCTCTTGGTGGCACTGGAATACAAGACCAGCGTTGGCAAGAAGGGCGCTGATGGCGGCGTCGACGTGCTCGCCTATCCCGACACATTCGGCTTGGCCGCCCCTCGGATCAAGATTCAGGTGAAGAACCAGAAGAGTTCGGCCGGCGTGCAGGATGTCGGTTATCTGAATGGAGTCCTTGCCGCCGCCGAACGTGGGCTCTTCGTCTGCACTGGCGGATTCACGAAAGACGCAAAGAACGCGCCCTTTGTCACAAGCGGGAGCGTTGTCCTCGTGGACGGAAACCGGCTTCTCGACCTTATTCTTGAGCACTACGAAGCGCTGCCAACCGACGCGAAGCTCCTGTTGCCGCTTCGCAAGGTGTACGTTCCCGAGAAGCCCGTTAGCTAGCTCCACAAGACTCGCTCGCTACCTGCATCTGTAAAGCGTATCTATGGCCGAGGAGAGGTTGACAAGCATCTTTGTAGCGTATATGCTCATTTGTACATATACGAATGTAGGATAACGAGATGCCGAGATTAAGTTTACCGGAGAAGCAGACGGCCAAGGTCGAGTTCGTGCTTTCAGTGCCCCTCGATCTCATGAACGCGATGTACTTCACACACCTGGTCGGCGAGGCTGATGGGATCGAAGGCTGGCCGGCGGAGACCCGTAAGAGGATGGAACCGGACCTGCTTGAGGAGCTGGACTTGCTGTTCACGTTCCCAAGGGGGCAGCCGGGCGTGATGGGCCAGTTCGGCGATCACCTCTGGGCCCACCCCGAGACGTGGAGCGACTTGAATTCGCTGATCAGTTACGTACGCAAGATGCCGCCGGGCGTGGAAAAGTCTGCGCTAAACCCCGGCATCCAAGGGTTAGCGTTCTACTCTGTCTGCATCGACCCCTATGGTTTGCAGTCTGACGGTACAACGGGTGGGTCGCCGCGTGACACGCTCATCAGCGAACTCCGGACTATCGAGGCCGATGTTGAAGCGTCGCTGGCGCTCTTCGATGACCCAGAACAACTGCGGTCACGCATGATCACCCTTATCGAGCGATTCTACGAGCGGCACTACAAGGAGGACCTGCCGCGACGCCTGCCGATCCTGGAGCGTAGCTACAACGCTCACCGGAACGAGCAGGTCTCCGATCCGCTAGAGCTGGCGAAAAAGCTGTCTGGACGGTCGATTCCCTGCCTAGCCGACGTCTGTGCAGACGGATTTGAAAAGCTGTACTTCGCACCATCGCTCGACGTTGGCCCCTACGTCTCGTGTTCCAACCTGGGGAGTATCCACGGACTTGTGTACCCTTGCGAGCCCGAGTTTGACGAGGAGGCGCCAGACCTGACGCCGGATAGACGACGGCTGGCCAGCGTCTACAAGGCGCTGGGTGACGAACAACGGCTGCGCATTCTGCACATGCTCCACGATAAGGAGATGTACGCGCAGGAGATCGTAGAGCGCACGGGCCTTCATCAGTCGGCAGTTTCACGGCACTTGTCGTTCATGGCGGCGGTAGGGCTGCTGAGCGCGCGACGCGAAGGCAATATGAAGTTCTTCTCAATCAACCCGGAGATGCGCGAAACGCTAACGCAGACAACCGATCTATTCAAAGCGCCGGTGCCGGAGCGGGAGGACTAAGGGAGGGCCGACATGTCATGGCAGCATCAGTACGTAAGCGAAAAACTACGTGAATTTGAAAAGGATAAACGCGAGCGCTTCTATCGAGAGCCGAAGCGAAAGCCTAAACCAATAGTGGGACCGGTAGCGCGACGAGCGGGACGGGCCCTGAGACGCGTCGGCGAAGGCCTAGAGGCGTGGGGCTCGCCAGCCACGGGCTGAGGAGCCGAGTTCTGTAGATAGACACGGCGGCTCCGCGCTAAACGGAGCCGCCGTTCGCTTGTCTTGTGAAGGCCGCTAGGTTACTGAGACGGGCTCGATGTCGAACTCGCGCCGACCGTCGTCAGCGTACATCTGCTCTAGCTCATCTTCGAAGAAGAACTTCTCCTCACCGAAGGCGGGGCGCAGGTCGTCGAGCCAGATGGCGGCCTCGTCGTACTCAGCGAAGAACGGGCGGGCCACCCAGTCCGGGTTGCGACCCTGGAGCATCCTCAACGCGAGGACCTTGCGGCCGGCGACCTCGGCGGGGCCGAGAACTTCCACCTTACCGGGGTCCGCGGACATGCTGGGGCCTCGCACGGTGCGCGCCAGGCCACTGACCGCCTTGTAGGCGTCGCGGTAGATCTCGTGCGCGCGCACCAAGGGAACGCTGAAGTAGTGCTGTGCGCCGGTGTCTCGCGCCACGAACATGTAGTAGGGGATGCAGCCGAGCTGGACCTGCTGGCGCCACATGTCGGACCAGACTTTGGGATCATCGTTGATGTTGCGCATGAGCGGGGACTGCGTGCGAATCTGGGCGCCGGTCTCGCGAATCCTGGCGATCGCCGTCTTCACGGCGTCCGTGCTCAGCTCTCGCGGGTGGTTGAAGTGCGCCATCACGGCCAAGTGTAGTCCCGAGGCGGTGATGCGCCGGAACAGGTCGAGCACCTCACCGGCGTCGTCGTCCGTGGTCCAGCGGTAGGGCCAGTAGGCGAGCGCTTTGGTGCCGAGCCGGATCGTCGTCAGGCCAGCGGGCCGGTCGTTGAGGATCGGTTCGATGTAGCGCTTCAGGTTCTTGGCGCGCATGATCATCGGATCGCCGCCGGTGATCAGCAGGTTGGTTACTTCGTCGTGTTCCTTCAGATACTCGACCAGCAGCTCTGACTCGCGCATCGCGAACTTCAGTTCGTCCATACCGACGAACTGGGGCCAGCGGAAGCAGAAAGTGCAGTAAGCGTGACAGGTCTGACCGTTGCTCGGGAAGAACAGCACCGTCTCGCGGTACTTGTGCTGCATCCCGGTCAGGCGCGTGTCCCCGAGGGTGGGAACGTTGTGGTCGAGCTGTCCGGCAGGATGCGGGTTCAGATCGAGACGTATCTGGTGGGCAGCTGCGTCGATCTCGTGCTTCTCGGCGCCGCGGCGAACCAGCGCGGCCATCTTGTCGAAGTGATGGGGGAGCAGCATGTCCCGCTGCGGAAAGTTGAGGATGAAGATGGGATCGTTGGGGACGTCCTCCCAGTTGATCAGCTCGTTAACGACGTAGCTGTTCGTTTTGAACGGAAGCACGCGAGCGACGACCTCGATTGCGAAGCGCTGCTCCTCCGTGAGATATTTCTGCACCTGCGGCAGGTCCCGGTAGTTGTTGAGCGCGTAAGACTTGTAGCGGTCCGGCTGTGCGGGGGCGGGACCGTTACCGTTGCTTTTGCCGTTGCCGTTCACGACTCGGACTGCGACTGGGGACCCGTTGAAACGGCTCCCGTTACGGGGCGCGTAGTTCAAGCGCGTCGGTCTCCTTTCAATGCGATCGTTTATCATAGCCCGTCCTTTCCCGGACGAGACCTCGCCGGATTCGGACACAAGGAAGAGCCCGAGGCATGCCTCGGGCTCTTTAATGCTCCGGACTAGCCTCTCCCTAGTGCCTACGAGGTTAGCTGTCGGGTTCGGCAGAAGGAGATTGCCTACTCTGATCGCTCAGAGATTCACCCCGTTGGTTGGGTCCCCCGCTCCCCCGGATGGGGATTCGGCCTTATTTGACTGTAAATCCATTGTACCTACGATCATCTCCCTGTCTAGACAACTCACGGGTACAGACAGGTTGTGGCAGATGCCGCGTCTAGGGGCGTATGTCGATGTTGCTAGGGCATACCACCCAAATACCTCTCATTATCACATCCGTACACCATTGTACTCACTCCCCTGAACTAAACACCGTGTTGATGATCCGAAAATCTACGCCGGCGGCTTGCGGCCGCCGAACACCGCCAGCTCCAGAACCTTGAAGTAGCAGTCGACGTCAACGAAGCCCAGCTCCCGAAGCCAGCCGCACTGGTCTTCCACGGGCGCCAGGATGTTCGCGGCCTTGTCCGGGCGGTGCAGAAACTCGTCTGCCACTTCTTCGCGAGAGCGTCGTGAACCTCGCTCGGTGTCGTAGGCGAAGAGCGAGTCGAGCATCATCTCCTCCCACAGTTTCTCGAGCCGGCCGGAGGGTGACTTCACATGTTCGATGTTGACGAAGACGCCGCCGGCACGCAGGAGCCCGAAGACCTCGCCGTACAGCTCGCGTTTTCGGTCATCGGTCAGGTGGTGGATCGCGTAACCGGAGACAACGACATCGAAGGGCACACGATCTTCAATGGAGTCCATCCACGTGGGCGACGATAGGTCGGCGACAAAGAACCGGCAGGTGTCACCGTACGAGGCGAGAGCTCTTCGCTTCGGCGATCATCGGCTCCGAGAAGTCGACGAGCGTTGCGCGCGCCTGCGGGTGCCGTTCGAGAAGCGCAGCAGAGAGGACGCCTCCACCGCAGCCGAGGTCGGCGATGCTCCTGAGGTCTTCGACCGCTGAATCGACGACCCGCAGCATGACATCGATCTGCTCGGCGGCCAGAGGGATGGCACCACGGACACCGGTCAAATACTGGTGGACCAGTGCCTCTGACTTCCAGAGTTCGCTCGCCATGTTCATGACATCCTCCGCAGAATTAGTAACGGGCCGCAGGTCAATCGATCAAGAGAGGTTGCGGCCGCCCGAGCCGCAAAGAGCAGTTAAAAGGCCGCTTCGCCGATGAGCTGAAGGGCGAGGCCGCCGATGAAGAGCATACCGAAGCGGCGGTTGTGTATGAAGGCCATGCCAACGAACCACAGCGGCCAGCCACCTCGATACCACTCCGGAGGCTCGTCGGGCTTGGGCGTGTTGAAAAACTTTATGAGCTGCCAGAGCATGGGAAGCGCCGCCACTACGATCGCGAGGGCCCACATCTCCTGCCACACGGCGAGGGCGCCGACGGTGGCGTACATTGCCACAGAGATGACGATAGTCGCGTACCGGGCCAGTTTTTGGCCCAAGACGATGGGCGCGGTGCGGATTCCCTTGCTGGAGTCGAAGTCGAGCTTGTCGAGGTGCTTTCCGAACAGAACCGAAGTGACACCGAGCCCATACGGCACGGACGCGAGCAGGACCCAGCCAGGCAGCTCTTCGGCGAGCACGTAGTAGGTGCCGCCGATCATTAGCGGACCCCAGATGAAGAAGACCGCTATCTCGCCGAGGCCGATGTATTTCAGCGGGAACGGCCCGCCCGAGTAGAACATCAAGAGCGCCGCACCTGTCAGGGCGAAGATCAGCACCTCCGGCCCGGACTCGACCGTCAAGTAGACACCGATGCCGGTCGCGGCTGCGAGCATGGCGATGGTGACGAGCACGAATTCGCGGAACCCCGTGCCTTTCGTGGCGAGCGGGTGCGGGCCGTAGTTCACGCGTGGCGAATCTTCCGTATCGAGGCCGTGACGGTAGTCCCAGAAGTCATTCACAAGGTTGCTGCCGGTATGAGCGAGGATCAGACCAGCCGCCACCAGGATCATCAGCGGCCAATCGAATACGTCGTCGCGAGCGGCGAGGAGCCCACCGATGACGGCCGAGATCGCGCTCATCACGACAACGGAAACACGGCCGAGGATTAGCCAGCGGCTGATAGGGTCTACGGTTGCCGGGTCAATCTGCGGCACGGTGTAGAGGGCGTGCAGCCAGAGTCTGGGTCCGTTGAGCGAGTCAGTCGTCGTGGCCATTGGTGGTATCCAAGCGCCATTCTATCAGCCTTGTGAAATCCGTTACAAGGACGCGTACGACCATTAGAGAACTCTAATCTCGTTCTCATAGTTCCTTAATGGGTCCGGCGTACGATCGTATCTGATAGCCTAGCCAGAACAGGGGGCACTGTTTGATCGACACGATAATACGAGCTTGGAAGGGCGCCGTGAGAAGCCCACTACGTACTACCCTCGTCATCGCCCTGCTGGCGGTCGGCCTTAGTTTTGCGCTGACGTCGGTGGCGCTAGCGCTGGCGGCCCAAGACGAGCTGGACAAGGTGAAGGCAACGACGGGCGTCGAGGCGTCTATCAGCATCAACCCCGGCCAGTTTCAGGCGGCGATCCAAGAGCAGTTGGAAGCAGCCGAAGAGACAGATGTCGAGGTCGACTTTGACGAAATCGGGGCGCAGATCGAGTCCCTCACATCCAGCGACGTCGATGAGATCGAGGCCCTGCCATACGTTCGAAACGCCGAAGGCTTCGCAACGTCTTCGGTTAACTATGGAATACCCGGCCAAGAAGACGAGGAAGTTGACGCCACTGAGGAACCGGTGACCACAGAGCCCGGCCCAGACGGTGAGGACCCCCAGGGCCAGGGTGGCCAAGACGGCGAGGATCCCCAAGGCCAGGGTGGCCCGGGCGGCGGATTCAATTTCACGCTGCCTGATGCCACGATTACCGGTGTCGATGACCCGGCGTTCCTCAGCGATTTTCAGGAAGGGACCAAGGTCCTTGCAGAGGGCGTATTCTTCGCCAAGGGCGAAACCGCATCGAACGTAATTATCGATCAGAACACCGCGACGCTCGAAGGATTCTCGATCGGCGACACGATCACGCTAACCGCCGTGAGCTTCGGTCGCGGCCAGGCGCAGGAAGACGATGAGGACGAGGTCGCCGCTCCCGAGATCGAGGCCGAGATCATCGGTATCTACCAAGACCTAGAGACATCGGAGCAGGGCGGGTTCGGCTTCTCGATCGAGCAATGGTACGCGCCGCTCGAAGTGGTGCGTCAGCTTAACGACAGCGAGGACGAGAACCTGAGCTCGATCTCGCTAGTTGTCGGCTCAGTCGATGACTTCGATCGACTTCGGGTGGACCTCGAAGAGATCATCGATCCAGAGTTGTTCGCGCTGACCACGTCTGAAGACAGCTTCGCAGCGATCTCAGACCCAATCGAGACGATGCGTAACACGAGCGTTGTAGTTATGGTCGCGGGGCTCGGTGTCGTGGGATTGATCATGGTGATGCTGATGGTGCTAGTGATGCGTAGCCGCCTACGCGAGATCGGTGTCCTCAAGGCGATCGGGGCGAAAAGCCGGCAGGTGATATCACAGTTCGCACTTGAGACGATAGGCGTGGCGATGGTAGCCGTCGTCATCGCCATCCCATCTGTGTTCGTTATAAACACGTTCCTTCCCGACCTCATCCGGCCCGCGGCCGAGGCCGCCGCTGAAGAAGAGGCGGTGGGTGGATTCCAGGGTGGCGGTCCCGGCGGTGGACGAGGTGGCGGGGGGTTCGGACGACTCGTTGGCGGACAGGCAGTGGACGATCCGGTCCGAACGGAGGATATCGAAGCGGCTCTGAACGAGATCGACGCCAGTGTCAGCGTTGAGGTCATCGCGGTTGGCGCGGCGGCGGCGATCGGGCTCGGCCTGGTCGGCAGCCTCGTCACGATGTTTGCGGTGCTACGGCTGAGGCCCGCCGAAGTGCTGAGGATGGAGGGTTAAGGGATGACAGCAGTACTCAGTTGCCGTTCGCTCAGTAAGTCTTACGACACGGGAGCCGGCCTCGTGGAGGCAGTAAAGGACATCGATCTCGATATTCGCAAAGGGGAGTTCACCGCAATCATTGGGCCGTCCGGGAGCGGCAAGACCACGCTTCTGAGCATGCTGGGCGGTCTGGAACGCCCGTCTTCGGGCGAGATATTCATCGAGGACGAGCCGATCAGCCAGCGTTTTCGCGATCTTAGCGACTATCGACGCGAGGAGGTGGGGTTCGTCTTCCAGGGATACAACCTGGTCTCCCACTTCACCGCGATAGAGAACGTGATCCTGCCAATGGAACTGGCGGGAGTGCCGAGATCAGAGCGCAAAGGCCGGGCGACGGAACTGCTATTGTCAGTCGGTATCCCGGAGGAGCGGTTCGGACACCGCCCGTTGCGGCTCAGCGGCGGCGAGCAACAGCGCGTGGCAATTGCGCGAGCGCTTGCGAACACACCACCAATTCTGTTCGCGGATGAGCCGACGGGGAATCTGGACAAGAAGAACGCGGATCACGTGATAGACCTTCTGCGCCAGATGGCGAATAACACAGGTTTGTCCGTCGTCGTGGTCACGCATAACGAGAGAATCGCGGGGAAGGCGAACCGAGTCGTCAGCCTAAACTACGGGCGGGTCGAATCGGACTCCGCCAACGGCACCGGCGGTGATGAGGGCGGCTCCCAACGGAGCGCTGATACGGCCCACTAACCGGCGAGTTTCTCATGCGTCTTGACCCAGCAGGTAGTGGCCCAGACTGAGCCACTACCGCAGCATACGGGCTTGACAAGTTACGCACCTTGGTGTAGTGTACCCACCAACGCGGGGGGTGGTTCTTCTATCTCTCCAGCCCTCTGTGTAATGTTCGTAGGGGGTGAGTCATGCGGCTTACTACAAAGATCTTTGTCCTGTTGGCGGTGGTTGCCGTGTCGCTGTTTGCGATCAATTCGGGAAACCAGGCCAGTGCCGATGACATCCCGGCGGGCACAGACGTGCTTATCGTCGAACTGACGACAGACTTCCTCGGCAGCCAAGTGGTGCTGACCGGGGTGATGACAGTAGATCGACAAGCCCAGACCGGAACCGACACCATACAGTGCGAAATAGTTGCAATGCAACTCTCTGGTACGTATGCGGGAATCCCCCTCACTGTGACAGCCGGCAGCCAAAACGGGATCAGCCCGAGCTTCTGCACCATAACGGAACAAGTAGTGGTCCCTACCTCTGTATTGTTTGACTTTCTTGCGGACGTATTTCTCGAGGTTGACCTACACAACGACGGTAGCGTCGACGCGGAGAACTGCGACGGCATCCCGATAGTCTTCGGGAGCACGCTCCCGGGTGTTCCGATCACATCTCAAGTAAGCTTTGCCCCAGTTGGCCAAGTAACTAGTCCCGCGTCGTTCCAGCTGTGCGATCCCCAAAACAGTCCCCTCGGCCTTGTCGGCGACCAAAGCTCGTTTAGCGGCAACGCCAGTCCGGCCGCTCCTCCGGTACCGCCGGGACCGCCAGCGGTTGGTGGCATCGTTGGGATATCCGCCGAAGATGGAAGCCTGCGTGCCTCTGAATCGTCCTCGTCAGCCAGCGCGATTACACTGCTTCTTCTGAGCGCAGCGTTCGTTTCGGTTGTGGCGCTGGCTACGGGCGGCTGGTACTTGAGAAGGCGGCTGATCCCCTAGAGCCTTCCTGGCGAAGGGGTGGCGTCGCGTCCGCTGGGATGGGATCTCAAGTACCCATTGGCCGGCGGAACATCCTGGCTGATAAAGTCAAGTTCGTTCTGGCTCTGGGGGGCGTCACCCTAGCCGTTCTGCTTATTCTGGTCGTCCAGAGCCTGTATGCGGGAGTCCAGCGCGAGTCGGCGTCGTTCATCCGCTCCCTCCCGGGGAACGTCTGGGTGGCCCAACAGGGGGTGGCGGGGTTGACGTTCTCCAACTCCTTCCTCACCGAAGACCACGCAGCAACCATCAGTTCAATCGATGGAGTCAACGCAGTTCACCGTCTGGACGGCCGGCTGACGGAATTCAACTTCAACGGGAGAAGTGTTCGGACCTATGTGTGGGCCTTAACGACCGGCGCAGATCCCGACCCGGGAGAGCAGCGCTTCCTGCCGCAGCCGGGCACCATATTCGTTGACCGCGCATTGGCGAAGGGAGACGGGTTGAATCGAGGGGATCAGCTGGTATACGACGGGACGCCGTTTACCGTCACGGAGATCGGCAACATGGGTAACGTACTAATCGCTCAGTTTGCCTTCATCCACCCCGACGACTACAATCGCCTTCTTGGAGTGATCGGCGCCGCAAACTTCTTTCTTGTGGACGCACGCGACGATAAGACGTTGAACGTCATCGAAGAAATAACCGGCGAGATTGATGGCGTCGACGCGTTCACCACTGAGCAGTTCGTGGAGGTCGCCGAGGAGGCCACGCGCATCTTCTTACCGCTCATTCGGGTTGTGACGGTAATCTCATTCATCGTTGGACTGGCGCTCCTCAGTCTGACCATCTACTCGGCGACGATTGAGCGCTCTCGCGAGTACGCCGTCATGAAGGTCCTCGGGGCCTCGCCCGCCCGTCTCTACGGCATCGTCCTGGGGCAGAGCGCCATCATCACCGGGCTGGGGTTCGCCATAGGAGTCGGCTTCGCCTACGTCTTCAACTATACGGCTGAAGATTTCGTCCCGGAGTTCGTAACGTTCATCCGCTGGCAGGATGTACTGCTCACGTTTGGCATCGTCGCCGTGATGGGGATCGTCGCCTCTTTCCTTCCCATAAACCGCGTAGCACGAGTTGAGCCCGCAAGCATCTTCCGGGCCTAAGGCCTCTTGACAGGCAGTCCAAGCTCAACCGGGGCTGACAGCCCGGACGGCGGCCCGGTTCTGGAGCTACGCGGGCTGACAAAAGTGTTTCAGGTTGGCCCAACGACGGTCACCGCAGTAGATCAGGTCGATCTCTCCGCAAGAAGAGGCGAGATCGTCCTGATCATGGGACCATCTGGTGCCGGCAAGACGACGCTGCTCGCGATGATAGGCGGGGCTCTTAGACCAACCTCTGGCTCCGTCCGTATCCTCGGTCGCGAGATCACCTCAATGACCGAGTCAGACTTGACCGACGTACGCCGGCACGAGGTAGGATTCATCTTCCAGACCTTCAACCTGCTGGAATCTCTCAGCGCACTCGAGAACGTTCAGGTGCCCCTGAACTTCGCCGGTGTATCCGGCAGCGCCGCGAGCGAGAGGGCGACCGGCCTTCTCGTCAATCTGGGCATGGAGAGCCGGCTGAACTTCAAGCCCGACGAGCTTTCTGGCGGCGAGAGACAGCGAGTTTCCATCGCCCGCGCCCTGGCCAATGACCCTAGCCTTATCCTGGCCGACGAACCCACTGGCAACCTCGACTCCGATCAAGGCCACGAGGTGGTGGCGCTACTGCGGAGGATAGCCAAGGAGCAGGGCCGGACCGTTATCATCGTATCCCACGATCAGGGCATCAGCGAAGTGGCTGACAGGATCCTTCGTCTTCGGGATGGCCGTTTCACCGCGCCGCAGACCCAGGCAGGGTGAGAGGCGAACAACTCGGGGCTTAGCGCGGCCGCGGTCTAGCAGCCGAGATACACGGCGCAGGCGTCTCCTGCGGTGAAGACGAGCACACCGACGCCGGCCGCGATGAGAGCAGCTCCAAGTGGAGCGCTGATGCGACGCCCCCACGGCATGTTCTTCTCGATCGCCATGACTGCGCCGAGGGCGAGCATCCAGCCGATGTTGCCGATGCCGACGACGAACATGAGCAGCATCAGCGACCAGCAGCAGCCGACGCAGAAGACGCCGTGATGGGCGCCAAGGATGAATGATCGCGTCTTCTCTCGATCGCCGCGCCAGTGGCCGGTGATGAAGCTGTAGGGCGAGCGACACTTGTCGAGGCAATGGTACTTGAGCGGCGTGAACTGGTACGCGCCCGCCCCGACTATTCACCGACGGTCTGCCGCCTAGCGTTCATGATGGCGCCGAACGTCGCCACGCAGTAAGGAACAGAATAGGTCAAGGGGACCTTCCAGACGAGCGAATCGGGGACGTTTCCTTCGACGATTACGTTCCCGTGATTAATCGCAATCAGTAGCGTGCCAATGAGTGCTGTGACCGTTAGTGAGCGGACCACGAGCCGCCCGTGACGGAGGGCGCAGAAGAGACATCGAGCGGGAGGCGCCGTCCTCTGTCCTGACGTCGTAGAGGTGACGTCCCAGGGCTCGACCGCACGAGTCACACGTAACAGCGGGGACAAACGTAGATTCTGGAGACGAGACCTCCCCGACCGGCACGTTCCTAGACTTTAACGGCCGAGAACGTCACGCCGCGCGTATCGAACTCAGCGGCGGCGGATTCGTGCTTCGAACCGGAGAAGACGTCCACCTGCTCACCCCAGCGAACGTTGGTGAAGCCCGTGTTCTTCAGCACGTAATTCCACTCTGCCTCCAGCAGAGCACCGGCGATTCACCCAGACCAGAGATCGATGTCGTCCTTGGCGCCCTGCGGCACTTCTTTGTGGACGATGATATCTGCAATCTGAAACCGAGCGCCGGGCTTCAAGACGCGATGGACTTCCGCCATGACGGCGATCTTATCCGGACAGAGGTTGATGACTCCGTTGCTGATAACGACATCGACAGTCTCGTCTTCGGCGGGCAGCTCTTCGGCGTAACCCTTGCGACACTCGACGTTCGTTAAACCCATTTCACGGGCGCCACGTTCCGCCTTCTCCAGCATCTCAGGCGTCATGTCAACGGCGACCACACGGCCACCGGGGCCGACTTGCTGCGCCGCGATCAGCGTATCGAACCCGGCGCCACAGCCGATGTCGAGCACGGTTTCTCCGGGCTTGAGATCGCCCAGTGAAAACGGATTGCCGGTACCAGCGAATGACTCGACGACGCCCAGTGGAAGGGCATCGACGACAGCATCGTCATACTCGTGCATGCGGGCGAGCGGACGTCCCGTGTGGAAATGGAACCCCTTCTCCGGAGTCAGCGCGACTTCCGTGTACTTCTCGCTGATCTGGGCTCGTAGTTCGTTGGTGTCAACTGCGGCGGGGCGGACTTCTGTCGACATGATCTTTTGTCCTCGGATCCTGTTTGAGCGCTTCTGTGTTGGACTGCTGCTCAAGCTAGCAGGGGCTACGGGAAACGTCAAGAAAAGCCTCCCCTGTGGAGGTCTGGAGACCCGGACCCAGACGGGGGAGCCGGGCAGGCCTCCGCTACTTAGCTCCAGTTCACGAGATGCACATGTCGGACGCCCGACAGCCCCTTCAACTCCACCTCACGGACATCGCCGAACTCAATGTCCCCGCCGCTCGCTGTCAACTCCTTCAGCAGCGACGACACCAGGATCTCGCCACCATTGGCCTGCGACGCGATCCGTGCCGCCAGATTCACGTGCTTCCCGAAGAAGTCGTCGCCTTCCTTGATCACCTCGCCGGTGTGCAGGCCGATTCTCACGTTGATCGGCACCTCCGACGACTCCGCTCGCTTGGCGAACGCCTTCTGTGTCTCGATCGCACACTGCAGGGCCTTGCGCGCGCTCTGGAACGCCAGCATGAAGCCGTCGCCCTCGCTCTTCACCTCGAAGCCATCGTGCGCCGCGAGCTGTTCGCGGATGATGGTGTTGTGCTCCCTGAGCACCTGCATCCACCGCTGGTCCCCCAGCTCCTCAGTCTTCGCCGTCGACCCCTCGATATCGCTGAACAGCAGCGTGACGGTGCCATCCGGCGCTGCATGCTTCCGCAAGTCCGGCTGCTGGCTCTCGACGACGGCTGCGACGGCATCGATGGAGGTCTTGATGTCGCCGCTTTCGATGCCCTGGAGCTTCACCTTCTTCCCGATCGCGCGGTCGAGGTACAGCTTTGCGCCGTGCTCCTGGAAGAGCGCTGCGGCCTTGTCCAGGTGTTGGAGCGCTTCCGAGGTCTCGCCACGCTGTTCCGCCACTTCCGCCAGCCCGTAGTGGCAGCGGCCAGCCTCTATCGGGCATCGCTCACGTTCGCACAGGTCCAGCGCTTCGCTGAACTCTCGCTCTGCGCCATCGATGTCGCCGATGGAGAGCGCAATACTGCCGCGTGTACGGACGCGGCAGCGCCCGATGCCATCGAACAGCCACCCAAGCCGCCAACCCTTCTCGAGCCCCTTCAGCAACGCTTCGTCGGCTAGCTCTAGGAGGGCTTCGTCGAGAATGCTGGCCCAGATCGGGTGGAAGGCGATGCCATCGATCAGTGGTGTTCCAGGATCTGCTTTCGCCACCGCCAATACCTGGTCCATCTCGGACCGTGCGTCTTCGGCCCTACCGGCGTTGAGGAACACCCGCGCCCTCGTGGAGTTGATTATTCCCTGGAACCGTGCGTAGCCGCCGACCGAGGCGGGATCGGGTAGAAGCGCCACAGCGCGGTCTAGATCACCAGCCATCTCGGCACGGGCAGCAGAGAGCATCGGCAGGATAAAGCTGGCGTCGGAGGCACGTTCTTCGACGAACGCATCGAAACGATCGAACTCACATCGCGAGAACATGATGGCGCCGATAAATCCGGCACAGTTCTCCTCCTGGTACCGCAGATGATGCCGGCGAGCGTACTCGAATCCCTTCTCCGCTACCTCCCGAGCCGCATCAAGTCGACCACTTAAGAACACGTTGGTGGCCTGGAAGTACAGGTCGTCCGCGGCCTCGCGTGCCAGCCCAAGCCGTGAGCGAATCTCGAACGACTGATCGTGCAGATCAGCCGCCCGTTCTGTATCGCCGGCCGCATTGGCGCGCAGGCCATCCACGAATATTACGCCCGCCCGCACGTCCTCAAAGCCGTGCTCTTCGACCAGCGCCATAACGCGCGACCGCGCTGTGCTGAAGTCGCCTTCGGCGATTTTACCGGCGACCCTTGGCACGAGCAAACGCGTCAGCAGTTGAGCCTCGAGGTAGGGATGGCCGTCGCCAAGTGCGCTCAGCGCCTCTTCGACGAGCGCTATCTGGCGCTTGGGAGGCGCAAGCATGAGCTGCGCTTCGAGGGCGGCCTTGGCCATGCCCGTGGCATCCTCTCGCTCGCGGGCGATGTCCATGGCGCGCATGAGCGATCGCCACGATTTCCTGTAGTCACCGGCGTTGCGGGCGCAGATGCCGAGGGCGAGGAGCAAGCTCGCGTCTTGTTCTGATTGCGACTCGTCCGCAGCGCCCGCGAGCGTCAGGCAGGCTTCGTAGTGCCGCGCTGCCTCGTCCCAGCCGTACTGCGCCTCCGCCTGCTCCGCGGCGAGCCTCGAGTAATGTGTCGCCTTCTCGGCGTGACGGGGCGTTAGCATCGCAGCTTCGACGAAGTGCTGCGCCAGCCGCGTTGCACGCTCGTCAGCGCGGTCGCCCCAGCGCTTCTCCAGCGCCTCAGCGACCTGGCCGTGGATACGAACGCGCCGAGTCGTCGAAAGCTCAGCGAGAAGCGTCTCTTGCATCAGCGCATGGGTGAAGCGGTAGCGACCCGCTTGCGGTAGCTCCTCGATCACCCGCGCCTCGAGTGATTCTTCGATGAGACGCAGGACGGTCTCCTCGTCGCCCTCGCCGAGGAGCGACAACGTCTCGTACGTAAACTCACGACCGGCGATCGCCGCTATCGCGAGCAGCTCGTTGGCCTCCTCGGAGAGGAGGTCGAGTCGCCTGCCCAGCGCCTCGCGGACGCCATCCGGCACGGCGATGTCGGAGATGGACTTCTTGGAGAACGCTCCTTCCTGTGTGAGGAGGTTGACGACCTCCGACAGGAAGAAGGGGTTGCCTTCGGTCTCCTCGAAGATACGGTCGACCAGCTGTCGCTGCGGTTCGACGTTCGCCGCCGCTCGGATATAACCGAGAACCTCTTCTCGCGACAGCCCGCGCAGGACGATTCGCTGGAACCCGGACTCCCGATTCAGCTCCGCCAGCGCTTCGGACAGCGGGTGCGTCCGGGCCAGTTCCGTGTCGCGGAACGTCCCTACGATCAGGACGCGCATTCGAGAGAGCTCGCGTGCCAGGTGGCGAAGGAGGAGGAGGGACGGCTTGTCCGCCCAGTGCAGGTCGTCGAGCACGATCACCAGCGGCATCTTTATCGACATCGCCCGGACGAAGGTGGTGTAGGCGTCGAAGAGACGGAACTGTGCCGCCTCGGGGTCGCTGGCTTCCTCCGGCTCTCCGATGTTCGGCTGTCCCGCAAGCTCAGGAAAGATGCGAACTAGCTCCGCACCCTTGCCATCCATGTCCGGGGTCAGTTCGGCCAGATCATAGGCTTGTCCGTATGAGCGCCCCACCTGTATCCACGGCCAGTACGAGGGCGCTCCCGCGCTCTCGTGACCCATCCCCCAGAGGACGGCCGCTCCACGCATGCGAGCGTACGTCTCGACCTCCCGCGTCGTTCTGGTCTTGCCGATGCCCGGTTCACCAACCAGCATCACGAGCTCGCCATGGCCGGCGAAGGATGCGTCGGCGGCTTTACGCAGGCGATCGAGTTCTTGCTCTCGACCGACGAATACGCCGCGCGCCAGGCGGTCGAGCACGTTGGAGTCGGAGTGCGTGGCGCTCTTCTGCTCCGGGTCTATCTTGCTGAGGGCAGCAGCAACGTCTGACGCCGAGGCGGGCCGGTCGTCGGGGTTTTTGGCCAAGAGACCGAGGATGATCTCTTCGAGATCGGGCGGGCAGTGCTCCGTGTGCCACGATGGCGCCACCGGTGTCGTGTTGATGTGTTGGCTGATGATCGCCGTCGGATCATCCCCCGCGAACGGTGGGTGTCCCGTGAGGCACTCGTACAACACGCAGCCCAAGGCGTAAAGATCGCTACGGGCGTCCGCCTGCCGCCCCAGCGCCTGCTCCGGCGGCATGTAGGCCACGGTGCCGATCATCATCCCTTCCATCGTCACCCGCGAGCGGTCCAGCGCTAGCGCGAGGCCGAAATCGCCGAGCTTCGCGGTGCCGTCCTCGGTGAGCCAGATGTTTCCGGGTTTCAGGTCGCGGTGGATGACGCCACGGGCGTGTGCGTGCTCCAGAGCGCCGCATATCTGGTCACCGATGCGCAGCACGGTCTCGATGTCGAGCTGGTGATCCTCCGATCGCTGGAGCAAGCCATCGACATCACCGCCGCTCATGTACTGGGAGACGATGTACGGCTGGGCGCCATCCTCGCCGATATCGTGAATCGTGACGATATTCGGATGATCGCCGAGACGACCCATCGACTGGGCCTCCCGACGCACGCGGGTGAGACCGGCCTCGTCGAGGCCCTCGGTCTTGATGACGGCGATCGCCACATCACGGTCCAAGCGATCGTCGTGCGCTAAGTAGACGCGCTTGCGGCCGCCTTCGCCCAAGAAGCGTTTAACGTCGTAGCGGCCAGCGGCGAACGAGGAGGGGAGCGCGGGTGCCGGTTCGGGCGTCGGGGGTCGTTTGTCCGCAATTGACGACCCGCACGATATGCAGAAGGCAGCGTCAACGGGAAGAGGTTTGCCGCAGCTCGGGCAGGCGCTTTCGATCTTCGAACCGCAGGCCATGCAGAAAGCGGCTTCCTGCGGGTTGTCGTGATCACATGATGGGCAGCGCAATGAGACCTCCCTCTTGCGTAAGGGTAATGGTCGTATAGAAGATAGGGGGCTGTCAAAGGGTCGCGCACGCACGGCGCGGAATCGATAGCGGCGCAACGGCTATTCCGCCCATATTGAAGGTCTGAAGACCTCCTCTACACTAGACTAGACCTCTCGGTACTCGCCCTCGACGGTGCCTTCTTCGGCGGTGCTTTCTTCTTCGCCTTCGGTTGCGCCGTTGCCATCGGGGCCAGGCGAGTCGGAGCCCATTTCTGGTGCTGCACCCTCTTCGCCGTAGACGGCGGAACCTGCCTTCTGCATGACCTCACTCAAGCCGTCCATGGCGCTGCGGATCGTGTCGGCTGGCGCGTCGGCGGTGAGGGCGTCACGGACGTCCTTAATCCCGGACTCGATCTCCGCGCGGACGTCGGCGGGGATCTTCTCACCGGACTCGCGCACCGTCTTTTCGGCGGCGTAGGCGAGTGAGTCGGCCTGGTTCTTGACCTCGACCGCTTCCCGGCGCTGGCGATCCTCGTCGGCGTGCGCCTCGGCGTCCTTCTTCATCTGCTCGATCTCATCGTCCGAGAGGCCGGTGCCTGCCTGGATCGTGATCTTCTGCTCGCGACCGGTGCCCTTGTCGGTCGCCGAGACGTGGAGGATGCCGTTGGCGTCGATATCGAACGCGACATCGATCTGTGGCATACCACGTTGCGCCGGAAGGATGCCGTCGAGGATGAAACGACCCAGCGACTTGTCGTCGGCGGCCATCTGGCGTTCGCCCTGGAGGACGTGGATCTCCACCGACGTCTGGTTATCCGCGGCGGTAGAGTAGATCTTGCTCTTGCTTGTCGGGATGGTGGTGTTACGCGGGATGATCGGGTCGGCGACTCCACCCAAGGTCTCGATCGCCAGCGAGAGAGGGGTGACGTCGAGAAGAAGCACTTCGCTAACGTCGCCCTTCAGGACGCCAGCCTGGATGGCCGCACCGACGGCGACGACCTCGTCCGGGTTGACGCCCTTGTGCGGCTCGCGGCCGAAGAACTTCTCGACCGCCTCCTGCACCATCGGCATGCGCGTCTGGCCACCGACAAGGATCACCTCGCCGACGTCGTCCGGCTTGACCTTGGCGTCGTCGAGCGCCTTTCGTACGGGCTCTATCGTGCCTTCGACGAGTTCACCGACGAGCTGCTCGAGCTTCGCGCGGTTGAGCGGGATCGCCAGGTGCTTGGGGCCGGAGGCGTCCGCCGTGATGAACGGCAGGTTAACTTCGGTCTGCTGCGTGGTGGAGAGCTCGACCTTCGCCTTCTCAGCACCTTCCCTCAGACGCTGGAGCGCCTGAACATCCTGCATGAGGTCGATGCCCTGGTCCTTCTTAAACTCCTCGATCAGCCAATCGATGATCCGCTGGTCGAAGTCGTCGCCGCCGAGGTGCGTGTTGCCGTTCGTGGACTTGACGTGGAACGTGCCATCGCCGATCTCGAGGATCGAGATGTCGAACGTACCGCCGCCGAGGTCATAGACGGCGATGATCTTCTCGCCTTCTTTGTCGAGCCCGTAGGCGAGGGCGGCGGCGGTCGGCTCGTTGATGATGCGCAGGACGTCGAGGCCGGCGATCTCCCCAGCGGCCTTCGTCGCCTGGCGCTGGGAGTCGTTGAAGTAGGCCGGGACGGTGATCACGGCCTCGGTGACCTCCTCGCCGAGATACGCCTCAGCGTCCGCCTTCAGCTTCTGGAGGATCATCGCCGAGATCTCCGGCGGAGCGTACGATTTCTCGCCCATCCAGACGCGGGCGTCGCCGTTTTTGGCGCCGTCGATCTTGTAGGGCATGATCTTGATGTCGCGCTGGACCTCGTCGTCATCGAGGCGGCGGCCCATGAGGCGCTTGATCGAGAAGATCGTGTTCTCGGCGTTCGTGACGCCCTGCCGCTTCGCGACCTGGCCGGAAAGGCGCTCGCCACCCTTGGCGATGGCGACTACGGACGGGGTCGTGCGTCCACCTTCGGCGTTGGGGATGACGACGGGTTCGCCGCCCTCCATCACGGCCATCGCCGAGTTGGTGGTTCCGAGGTCGATTCCTATTGCCTTAGCCATTTTCGTTACTCCTTCTTCTGATCGTTAACAGCCGGGACGAAGCCCAAACGCGCGTCTACATGCGCGATCTGCTCTTCGATCGCCGAGGCGTAGTATTCGAGTGTCTGCGGGTCGATTTCCAGCGGTGCTTCAAGATACCGCGACGCCGGTCTCAGGTTGGTGAGCTTGGTCAGAGCCTCCCGGCTGGCGTCGGGCGCGTTGCCGAGCTCGGACCAGTTGACGAATCGCTTTAGCCGTTCGCGATGCCTCTTGGTCTCTCCCCTTGGAGTGTGCATGAGTTCCGCTTGAACCGACAGCTCGATGGCAGCAAAGAGCAACTCTGAGGCCGACCGCAGTGCGCCCTCGTCCCTCAAGACTAACCCTGCAGATCTAAGGTACTCACGTGCCGCCTTGAGGTATTCCTGTGCGCGTTGGCGGTTGTACGTGAAGTCAAAGTGGATCAACCACGACTCGGCTAATCTCATCATAGTGAAATGACCGGCGTTCGGATCGTCTTCGGGGCCAAGGGAAAATCCTTGCACTCGACTGGGGTCAATTTCGATCCGTTGGCCCTCCTTGACTGGGCCATCAACACGGTATCTAGCAATCGGTGCGACTTCTTCGTTGAGTCGGATGATTATTCGCTCGTTTGGCGGCGGTATCATGACGACCTGAAGTGCGCGAAGCTCGAACTCTGATCCCATGAGTCCGCCACTTCGCCTCCGGGCAAGCTCGGGCTCCACCCAAAGGTCGAGCGCTTGTTCGTGGAGTCGCTGCGCCATCACGTCATCCTGGCCTGCATCGACGTCAGTGGACTTCAGCATCGGGACTCTCTGCCTCGGCGTGAGCGTCTGCTTCGTTCTCAAGTGGCCCATATTTCTCGATGGGTATCATGTCAGTGTGAATCGTGAATATTCCCAACACCGTGTACAGCGCCACAGCACCAGCACGTGCTTCTTCGAGCGTCACCTCGTCGTGGGCTTTACTCGCCAGCCCGTTGAGTGCATGCAAGCGACTAACCTCGGAGCGTAAGTAAGCACCATCCGTCCCCGTGACGCCCTTTTGATGCAAGTAGCAGCATAGTCGGTTCACGTAGTCACTCTCGGTTACGCGAAAGGGCTTACCCTTGTCGTTTTTCAAGTATTCATAGGTGTCTCGTCCGTCACGCCACAGATACTTCGCAACATCGTGAAGAACGTCGCGCACGCCGTACATCGCCTGACGCCAATCCTGGGGGTTTTCTGATGTCATCCCAGTCACGATCGCCTCAAGGTGGGGAGCAAGGCCAAGTTGTCCTAGCGCCTCATCGACGCGGCGCCGATACTCCGACCATAGGTCAGCTGTTAGATCGCCGGTCCTGAGCGCTACGCTTGCCTTAGAGGCCCAATCGAACAGCTCGTTCTGCAAACGATCCAAGCATCGCTTCGCCTGCGGGGCTTCGACCATCGTGACACTTCGACCTTTAGTCATTTTCTTGCTGACATCGAACCATCGCTCTTCATCAGCTTCTTCACGAACGATCACACCCTTCTGAGCGTACTCAACAATCCGCTCGATTCCTGGAAGCAGCGTCCAGCTAGTAAGGTCTCGCTGTTCAGGCTGACGTCTGCCGACCACGACTTGCTCAATGATGTCGTCCATCGCATACGGACGCCAGGTGACATACGCACCAACCACTCGATAAGGCGGAACAGGCGAGGTTGCGTCGTATCCCTTAATTTCCTTCCGGATCCACTCAGCTGCATCCAACCAACCCATGAGGTTACAGGCATGGAGAGAATCTCGGAGCGCGGACGGGAGGTCAGCGCCTCCAGTTGCCAATCGCTGGATGAGACCGTCGAGAACTTCCTGTGCCTCGGCTGAGGTCGTCTGAGTCGGAGAATCCACTGTCATGCCTGAGCCTGCTCGTCTGTAAGGGCGGATTCGTCATTGTCGTCGCTTGCTTCTTCCTTCTTCGCTTCGTCCTTCTTACCGCTTCCGACCACCACCATCGCCGGGCGAAGGACGCGGTCGTGGAGCATGTAGCCGCGCTGCACTTCGGCGACTACCTTGCCGTCTTCTTCGCCTTCGACGTGCTGGACGGCCTCGTGGTACTTGGGATCAAACTTTTTGCCATCCGCCTGGATCGGCGTGACGCCGGCGTTGTCCAGAAGCATCTCCAGCTTACGGTGGATCAGGCGCATGCCATCGCACCAGGTTAGCCCAGCGAGCCGGGCATCCAGCGAAACGAACGCGCGCTCGAAGTCATCGAGCACCGGCAAGAGGTTGATGATGAGGGCGACGCTGGCGAAGCGGCGGGCCTCGTCACGCTCCTGATCGGTGCGCCGTCTGTAGTTCTGAAGGTCGGCGGCAGCGCGGGTCCAGTTCTGCTGGTACTTTTCGGCGTCCTCCTTGGCCTTCGCCAGTTGCTCTTCGACCGTCAGATCGGCGGCCTCCGGCTCCTTGGCCGACTCGGATTCGGCTGGGGACGCGTCTGCGGGCTGTTCGTTGTCCATATCTCCTCCGAAATAAAGGGGGTTGGGCTAGGCGAAGTAGACGCCCAGAAGCTCTTCCATGAGCGCCGACATGTAGCGGACCATCGAGACGGCACGAGGGTAGTGCATACGGGTCGGTCCGACGACGCTGAGCGTGCCGTGCAGACCGGACGGGCCTACGTAGCTAGTCGAGATGACGCTGCAGATGCGCATGGCATCGACCGGATGCTCGTCTCCGATGAGGATCGTCACCTCACCGGGACGGGCCCGTTCCGGACGATCTTCGCCATCGCGAATGGGGATCGCCTGACTGATGTGCCTGTCGTCGAACGCTTCGAGTATCTCGAGCTGGCGGCCGCCGTCGGTGAACTCAGGCTGCGAGAGCAGGTCGCGCAGGCCTTCGAGATACGAGGGCTCGGTATCGTGTCCCTCAGCGCTCTCGATCAGGTCAGCGGCCGCGTCTACGAACGGGGCTTCGACCTCATCCAGCTTTGGACCGGCCCGCCGGATCTCTGCAGCCGACTTCGCTGCCAGAAGATCGTTCAGCTTGCGAGCGATAGACGTCAGCTCTTCCTGGCTCAACGGGCGTTCCAGCGTGAGCGTCTGTTGAAGGACGCGGGCCTCCTGCAAAACGACGACGAGAAGCGCCAGCGAGTCGTGAACGCCGACGATCTCCATCAAGCGCAATCGCGGCTGCAGTGAGTGCGGAGTGGTGACGACCGCGGCGTTGTGGAGGCTGGACGCCATGACGGCAGCGGCGAGCCGGGCCCATTCTTCGAGTTCGAGGGCTGCCTGGTGGAATTGGTGCCGAATCGTCTGCTTGAGGTCGTCCGGCACGATATGCTCTTGCATCAACGCTTCGACGTAGTAGCGATAGCCACGCACAGTCGGTACGCGGCCGGCGGAGGTGTGGGGCTGGCCGATGAAGCCTTCCTCCTCCAGCTTGGCCATCTCGCTGCGGATGGTGGCGGAAGACAACGGCAGGTGGTACTTCTCGACGAGGGCGCCGGAGCCGACCGGTTGCGCGGTACCTACGTACTCATCGATGATGTATTGGAGAAGCTGCTGTCGACGTTCGGTAAGCATAGTCTCTCGCATCGATTAGCACTCTCGTGGTGAGAGTGCTAATCGCTCCATCAGAATACCATTCATGGGCCGAGGTAGTCAAGGAAAACGACGCCTTTCGGAGCGGCTGCCGTATTTGCGATAAGCACGGACTCCAACCTTGACCTGCCACGGTCACGGTTGTTATACTCGCGGCGATTTTCGGTCCGTCCCTCAACGCCAAACGGGTCGTGTTTGGGTCGAATTCAGAAGGAGTCAAATTATGGCTGAAGAAGATGAAGTCCAGGAAGAGAAGAAGGGTGGCGGAAAAAGGAAGCGGTTCTTCCTCGTCGCACTGGTCGCCGGTTTGATCGCTGGGCTGATGTTCTGGCGTAAGCGGCAAGGCGACGACGAATTCGACGAGGACTTCTAACGAACTGCACTCTTCACGCCAAAATCACCTAATTACGCGCTGCCTTAGTTACAGGAGCTTCTAACGTTGGATATCACCTGGCTGGGGCATTCATGCTTCCGCATTAGAGGTCGCGAGGCGACGGTCGTCGTCAACCCGTGCCCGCCTTCGACGGGCTATAACATCGGCAAGCCAACGGCAGATATCGTGACCATCAGCGACACCGACGAAAACAATAGGTACGTCAAGGCGGTAGCCGGTAAGCCGGTGATCATCAGCAACCCCGGTGAATACGAGATCCATGAGGTGTTCATTACGGGTATTCGCACGAAACGGGGAGCTCCAGACGATCCCGAGACGAAGCGGAATCTTGTCTT
>JACZRQ010000120.1 GCA_022574655.1 Chloroflexota bacterium | reverse complement strand
CACTCGCGGTCCCGGATGTCGGTGGAAGCAACGTGGTAAGCATGAGGATCGTAGTCGATTTGCCCGCGCCGTTCGGCCCCAGGAACCCGTATATCTCGCTTGGCGCGACCTGCAAGTTGATTCCGTCGACAGCGCGAGGACCGTTCTTGAAGACGCGTGTGAGCGCCTCGACTTGTATCGATGACGATTCAGCTGGCATCGGTCTAGGCCTGCGGGACGCCTGGCTCCATGGCGGGGCCATTATAACCAATAGAAGGCCCGCTTCTTGCTCACGCCCATGAGGGCTTTGGCTTCTCCTTCGTAAGGCTGTTATGGGCGTTGGCCTCGCAGCGGTTGCGCTCATCCTCGTTGGATGTGGCAGCAAGGGCATTGACAAAGACACGGTGGATCTCTGGGTCTGGAAGGGCTCTCAGCTCAGGGTAATTCAACACTTTCGATCTCTTCGCCGGAGATGATGAAGTACGTGCCAAACATGCGCCTCTCCTCCTCTATATTCGTAAGAAGCCTGCGGCACTCTCCTATCACGTCTCGGTCGAGATTGCCGGCGACGATGCGAGAGAAAAACTTTGCGTAGGGTGTTCCGAGCCGAGCTAGGCCGGATGGACGACAGCCGTCCATCACAACGATGCGCTTGCCGCGGCCTACTGCGGCGATCATCGCCTCCAGGGCGCGCTGCCAGTCGGGGATGACCGTCATGGCGATGGTGCAGAGAGCGCCGTCAAAGGAGGCGCTGTAGTCGATCTCCGCCGCATCTTTCTGTACCAACTCCACGTTTGTCCAGCGACCCTTGGCCACGCGCTCCTCGGCGCCGCCGAGCATCTGCGCCGAGTAGTCGACGCCAACGATCCGTCCGTCACGACCCACCGCGTCCTCCAGGTAGGGGAAGTTCGAGCCGCGCCCGCAAGCCACATCGAGCACGGCGTCTCCGGACCGGAGCCGCAGGTCCTCGACGGCACGCCTGCGGATGGAGGACTCCCAGCCCTGAAAGCCCGCGAGCGAGACAAGGTTCCACGCCCAGCGCTTGCCGATGCGATCGTACGTCCTTGTTACATGCTCTAGCTCTGATCTAGTCATAGCTCGTGGCCTCTGTCTGCTGAGCTAGGCCGCTGGGCGGAAGCGTCTCGCTGTGCGAGCAGATGACCATGATCTCCTCATCAGTCTCGACCAGGGGCCAATCCGAGCCAGCCACCCGGTCGACCGCTCAGCCCTAGCTGCACGTCGGCCCCCACGTCGTCACGGCGCCCGCAACGCGCTATGCGTCGTCACACTTCCAGGGTCGCCTGGCGCGTCATGCGCAGCTGTCGCGACGTCCTCTAGCATCGATTGCAGTTCGGCTTCAGGGAACCACTGCCCACGAACCATGACACCGGACCTACTACCGACGCTGCCCACGTTCTCGAGCGGGTTTTCGTCTACCAAGATCAGATCTGCACGAAGCCCCGGCGCCACGGTACCAAACTCATCCAGCGCGCCGAGGAACTCTGCTGCATCTCGTGTACCAGCGCGCAGCGCTTCGTAAGGGCTCAGCCCGGCTTCCACTAGCAGCGATAGTTCATCGTGGATGGAGACACCTGGGATGACGAACGGGTTGGGTGTGTCGCTCCCAAGCAGAAGGCGCGCGCCCGCCGCACGTAACGCACGCACGAGCTTCCTGCGGAGCTCGCCTGCACCACTGAATCCGGCGGCCGCGCGATCGGGTTCAATGTCGGATTGCTGCCGTTCATCATTCTTCGGGTCCCACCGATCGATATACGCCTGCGACAAGTAGCGCAGCTCCGGACGGCTACACTCCTGCTCGAACGTCAGCCGTGCTGCCGCCATTTTTCGGCTCACGATCAGCGTGACGCAGTTCCAGGCGTTCGCGTCGCGGGTTGCTGCCGCTACCAAGGGTATCTTGGTCCGCGTGTTCCGTCCACCCAATGGTCCGGTCCGTGAGCGTGCCGGACATCTCGGGAGCGCCATCGCGCATAATCGCCGTCAGATAGCCGTGCAGGTGCTCGATCGATGCCTGTCCTGACGCCAGAGCGTGCGCGAGGCCCACTCGCTCGGGCACATGGCCGACGAAGCGTATGTCGTACTTGCCCGCCGCCGAAACGATTGCGTCGTAGGCCTCCCGCTTCAGGTTTGAATACACCTTCAGGAAGTCATACCCTTGTTCCTTCTGCTCCGCGACCGAACGCTCGGCTTCCTCGGCAGTCTCGATGACCGCGCTGCCTGGCCACCACGGCGGGTCGCCGTCCATGAGTGGCCCACAAGTGTAGATGTTCGGGCCAAAGCCCTCGCCCCGCGCGATCAAATCGCGAGCCCGGAGGTGGATCGGCGAGCCCCACATGTTGCGCACCGTGGTAATGCCGTGCGCGATGAACAGGGCGGCGAAGCTCGGCTCGTTGTAGTGGACGTGCATGTCGACCAGGCCTGGCATGAGATAGCGACCGCCGCCATCAATGCGTTGAACCTCTTCGGGGAGGTTCGATTGCTCCGTTGGGCCAACTGAGGCGATCTTCCCTTCCTGGACGACCACAGTCTGGCCTTCAAGCAGACGTTCCTCGTCCATCGGGACGACAGTCACATCTACGAAAGCGCTAGCGATCATGGCGCTGGAGTATACCCTGGCTTACTCGCTACATCGTGTCTCGCCATGCCCACGCTCCTCATCGCGACGGGTAACTAACCCGCTACGCTCTGCCTAACGGATGTTAGGCGACGGGATGCCACACGATCCCCACATTGAGCAGACCAAAGCCCAGGATGCGCAGCAGCTATGGCTGACCCGCCATGAGGTGCCAGACGCCGGGACTGACGCCAGCGCGCATGTCGTTCTGGGTGAGGACATGATGGTCGGCGGCATGGGCAAGGGCGGAGACACGGTGCTCAATACCGACGGCTGGAAGGAGAGGCTCGGTGTTTCCAGCGTGGCTCCCTCGGTGGACGAAGAGCTCGCCGACATGACGATCGACCTTGAGGTCTTTCGCGAGTATGCCAAGGCTGTTGGAGCCGCAACGGATGAGTTTCTTACGAACGCCACGGACGAACAGTTAGCGAAAGAGATCGGCAGCGCGAAGCAGCCGTTGATCACAGTTCTTGCGAACATCGGAGTGCCCCACATCGCGGAGCATTGGGGGGAGATCGCCGCGCTGAAGGGCGTCCAAGGCCTGAAGGGGCTGCCGTTCTAGGAGTTCCGGGGCGAGGCTAGACGCCTAGCGTGACGATTACCTTCACGTGCTCGTCCGGCTGAGCAAGCATCTCGATTGGTAGAGCATCTGCTTCCCAAGTATCTCGCGCTAAGCGCTGTCCTTCACGAGTGAGAAGCCAACCACCAGTTATGTGCTGTGAACGGACGTCATGATGGCGACCGACGCTTTTCAGCCACCACAACGAAGTATCCACCAACATACGTTCGCACATGATTCCAAGTTCCTGGCGGAGCCTCAGCGTCGGGTTTCACGTCTCGGCTCAAGTCCTCCACTTGGCGAATCGAGAGGCCGACCTCCAGGAGTCCGTTGAAGATGTCATCGATGTAATGCCTGAACTCAATTCCTCCGTCCTCACGCCGTTCAATCTTCTCGATGTATGGCTTCGATATCCGATAGCCGCTTCCGTCCCACGTAAGGAAACGGATCGCAGGTTGCTCGCAATCGGTACGGTAGAGTCCACCTGGCCTCAACACCCTGGCGACCTGGCGGTAGACCTCCCGCGCATCGGGGACATAGGCCAGGGCCGTTCCATAGACAACATCGAATGACTCCTCATCCAGCGGCGAGAGGTCACGCATGTCTCCGTGGATCGTCCTTACCTCGTAACCGTAGTGGGCTGCAGCCTCTCGATCCCGCTGGAGTTGCCCTTGGGCTAGGTCAAGAACCGTCACACAGGCGCCGAGCAGCGAGAACACGGCCGACTGCTGCCCGCCACCACAAGCCAGGCACAACACATCCCGGCCTTCAACGTCGGCAAGGACCTCGTGGGGAGACATCACCGTCAGTGGTTCTGGTGCAGATTCCAGTGTGCCTCTGGCGTATTTCCTAATGATCTCAGGGTCAAGGTCCAGCCAGGGGACCGTGTAGCTGCACCCTTTCTCCACCTCTCTCTCCCAGAGCCGTTCGTTTGCGGTAGCGATTTCGTCTCTTTCACTCATCCGTTTTCGACTCTCCCAACTCCCAAACGACACGGCCGCCGCCATCCCCTGCTTTGGTGGACGGAGTGTAGCACGCTGTGCAGTCCGAGTCGTATCGAAAGCCTGTCGCTAGGACTCACACGTTTGTGGGCCTGCGTCGCTCGCACCCTCGCGGTATCTCATGAGGTAACAGTTCACACGAACGAAACTTCCACATAACCTGCTCGTAACCTCCGGGTGACATTATGGACTCGACAACGGCGAACCCGACGGGACGAGGAGGGAGCGCGAACGCATGAACACCGTACCTAAGACCGTGAGGCTACCGCCGGGACTGTACCGACAGTTGCGCCAGCCGATGGCCGAGAACAATACCCCAACGTTGAGCGCAGACGACAACTCACCGTGTTCGCCGCCCAGCCGAGGATTGACGGCGACGATTATCGGCACCTGTAAAGAGATGTTTCATGTCACTTAGGACGGCGGCCGACTTCATAGGCTTATTGGTCTACCTCACGGTGATGGGCTGGTTGCCAACCGAACCTAGCCACACTTCGTAGTCGAAAGAAGCGCGTGACGGCCTAGAGGGAGCGGGGTTTAAGGGGTGTGCATCAAAGTTGGACGCGCTATGCCCCGGCTACGAGGAGGACGACATCTTCAACGAGCGTGTGATCCCCAACATCGAGGCGCTCATCTCGGACCACCCCCATGAGGACATCGCGGTCGTCACACACGGCGGCGTCATCGGCGGGTTCTGCCGCCACGTCATGGGCATCACGGTCCGCGGATCCGTCGAACTCTCGAACGCTGGGATCTCGACCTACGAAGTACGCGAGGGCCAGGAGCAGGGCCAGATGCTCCGTCTCAACGACACGTGCCACCTCGAGCAATGAAGCTGGCCACGCGGGATGTCACGCAATTATTCATCGACGATGGCGGTGTGCTCAACGACAACGAACGTCGCGGCGCGGAGTGGCGGCGTCTGATCGGTGAATATCTCTCGCCACGCCTTGGCGGCGAGCCTCCGGCCTGGGGAGAAGCCAACCGGATCGTGGTCGACGAACAATGGAAGCGCTTTCAAGCCTGGAGCGAACTCCATCTGCTGGACGACGAGTATGTCGACTTCTTTAGCTCAGGCGATGAGGACTCGCGCTGGCTCAGTGAGATGTGCGAGCACGTAGGTGTCACAACGCCCGATAATTGCCTGGAGGTTTCGATTGCAACCTACCGACACGTGCGGGAACGCGTCCGTTCCGGGTTTGAAGATGCCGCCCCCGGCGTTCGCGCGCTGTTCGCAGCGGGATACACGCTCGCGACTGCCTCTGGCGAAACCTCAGAGGAGCTTGGGGGCTACCTGGTCGCACTCGGCATCAGAGATTGCTTCGCCGGCCGCCTCTACGGCCCCGATCTGGTGCGGGCGCACAAGGCCGGTCCCACCTACTACGAGCGTATCCTGGCGGACAGCGGCCTCTCCCCCGCCAACGCCCTCGTCGTCGACGACGATGCGAACGCCATCGCTTGGGCCGCTCAAGCTGGCCTGCAGACGGTCCACATGTGCCGCCAAAGCGAACCCGCCACGACTGCCGGCCACGTTGTCGGCAGCCTGCTGGAGCTCGTCGACTTGCTGAACGAGGCCTAGGACTTCTCTAGCAATCGCTCTCGCGTCACCAGCACGCCACCTTCCAGCAGCTGCGCGATCTCCTCGTCTGGCACACCTAGCTGCCTTCGGGGGAGTTATCGTGTCGCTACGTAGAGCCACTGCCTCGGAGGCAGATGGTCTACCACTTATACCCAGCCCACCCGGCGCTTCCCAAGCAGAGGGTCGCGAGTTCGAACCTCGTCTCCCGCTTCCACGATGCCTTCGAGGCCTCTCTCGTCCCGCAAACCGTGACCATCTGCTTTCTGAGCAGAGCATCTGCGACCTAGCATCCGCTTGGCGGCGCAAGGTTGGAAGCATAGGAGGGCGAGAGCTCGGTCAGGAACTCGACTACAAAGTCCTTGGACCGTTGGTCCGGGACGACGGTCAGGTGATCTCGCTTGGGGGATTTTCTCCGGCCGGGCTCCAGGGATGGCCGCGGGTCCCCCCTTGATACGGAAGTAGCTCTCCGACGGGTTACACTTACTGCAGAACGATGGAACGAACGGAACAACCAATTGTCACGAAGAGTCAGCTCGTGCGCGACCTCCAGAGGCTTGGGGTCAAGTCGGGTGACTCGGTGGAGCTCGCCAGCAGTGGCCGCCCGGCGCAGGGCGCTTATGAGGGCGTTATGGCCGTCGCGGGCGCCCAGGGCCCGGCGCAGACCACCATCCTGACCAATCCGAACCAGTTCAGCGGCTCGGAGACCATCATTGACTTTGAGTCGATCACGCCCGGCACAATCGTCACCAATCAGTTTGCGGCCGAAGGCGTCAACTTCATCCTGACCAGCGGGCAGGGGGCAGGAAGTTTTAATGACAATCTTCCGCGCACCTTCGGTCCACCGGGACCGATCGTCATCGGCAACTTCGGATCCGGCGGCCCGACCAACCCTTGTCCCGATCTGAGGATGCTGTTGAGCTCGCCGATGACCCGGATCGCGTTTGAGATCCGGACCAACAATCCTGACGACTTGATCCTTACGATCCAATGCTTCGCCAGCGGGGTGCCGCTCGGGTCCGAGTTCTTCAATACAGAGAGTACCTCCTTCACCTTCGTGGG
>JACZRQ010000119.1 GCA_022574655.1 Chloroflexota bacterium | reverse complement strand
CCAACCTCCGGCCCCCATTCGAGTCTTAGCCCCTGGGGTATCTTCGAATAGGCCGTGCCGAAGGAAGTTGCGGTCCACAACATGGAGCACGCCGGCGTTATCGTCTGGTACAACTGCGATGGTGATCCGGAACCACTTTCGGCAGACGATTGTGCCACCCTCCGCAACGCCCTCGCGGCGCTGGTGGAACCTCAGGTTGCCGATGGCGCATTCATCGTCATGACCCCATACGACGACATGCCGAACCGCATCGCGCTCACCGGGTGGCGGCATCTCGATACGTTCGACGAATACGATGAAGTCCGGGTCCAGACGTTTATCGATACGTTCGAGTGCCGGTTCGACCCGGAGAACTTCTGCTAGTGCCGAAGCCCTATCTTGTCGTGAGAGCTAAGATCGAACCGTCCGTCATGGACGAGTTCGTGAAGTGGTATGAGAAGGTCCATCTCCCCCACGTGATGGAGATTCCCGGAATCGTCAAGGCGTTTCGTTCTCGGTGCGCCAGCCGTGGGATCAACTGGGCGGCACTGTATGAACTGAAGGACGACGCAGCGGTTCAGGGGGCACTCTCCAGTGGCGAGGCAGAGCGCGCCCGCCAGGACTGGGAGCGTTGGATGCCGCACGTCTCCGAACTGAGCGTAGAGATCTACGCCGGGCTCGGCCCGTTACTGCCGTACCACCACTGGAACTGATCCGTAGGGTCACCCCGAGCGTAGCCGAGGGGTCTGAGTCGCCGACGCCCTTCGCAACGCCGATCCGTACACATCTCGCCCGGCAACTCTTATCCGGCATTGCTTGCTTGCTCTGCGCAGGCGTCATCATCTACTAGCCAACGCCTCACCGCCCGATTCGGTATACGCCGCGCCTGATGGTCAAGCACCGGGTAGACCCATCTTCTCAGCCCCAGCGCCAGCGCTAGACCGATGAGAGCGACAACGCCGCCCGCCGCCGCATCTAGGAAGAAGTGATTCGCCGTCAGCGTGATCGCGAATATCTGTGTCGCCGGGAGCGCCACGGCGATCGGGGCGATGAGCCACCACCAACGTTCGCGCCAGAACGCCCAGAAAATTGCTAGGCCGAGTAGTAGATCCCAGCCGAAGTGGAGGCTGGGCATGGCGGCGTAAGGGTTGACGAACGCCTGCGTCGATTGCGCCTGGTACCCGTATCCGAGGTACTCACGCATCGTGTCGATGAACCCCGTGACGTACGCCGGTGCGTTAGCATCGAACTCCGCCGCAAGGCCCGGCAGCTCACGCGGCGGCGCGACCGGGAACGCCCAATAGACGACTAGCGCGATGGCGCCCGAAGCCAGGAACGCATCGCGCGCCAATGTGTACTTGCCTCGGCGGAAGAAGTACATCCAGATGCCGAAGATGATGATCAGGGGGAAGTGGAGCCAGAAGTAGATGATGTTCATGCTCTGAGCGACGAAGACGTGATCGTCCGCCCAGCGATTGAGATCGGCTTCCCAGAAGATCCCGAGGCTGCGCTGGATGTCTATAACGTCGATGGCGTTCCAGTAGGCATCCTCCGGCCGGTCGATCACAGCCCCTCTCACGCCGAAATAGGCCAGAAAGGCGATTGCGACTAGCGCCGCCTCGATAAGATCGCGACGGCTGAAACGAGAGACGAAGGAGCCCTGGGCGGTTCGAGCTCGCGAGGTGGTTGAGTGATTCAAATCGGTCTTGGGACTAAGCGGCTTGTCACGCGATTAGACACAAGCGATTATATCGCCCGGCGTGGGTATGGATGGCAGATGGATTGTCCGCTGTCTCCTCCTTGCCTCGTCAAGCGCCGCTCACGTATACTCCCTGCGGACTTTCGCCGATAGGAATCGGCTGACGGTCCGTCTTCTGATGTCTGTCATAGTCGTAATTGGTGGTCAATGGGGGGATGAGGGTAAAGGCAGGATCGTCGACCTGCTGGCCCGAGAGGCCCAGATTGTCGCTCGCTACTCTGCGGCCAACAACGCCGGCCACACGATCATCAACGAACTCGGCGAGTTCAAGCTCCACCTCGTGCCTGCCGGTATCTTCTATCCTGACAAGATCTGCGTCATCGGCAACGGCGTCGTCGTCGATCCTTACGTTCTTTTGCAAGAGATCGCGGAGCTGGAGGAGCGTGGCGTCGAGGTCAAGAACCGCCTCTTCATTAGCGATCGTGCCCACATCCTGATGCCGTATCACAAGATTATCGAGGAGATGGACGAGAAGCTTCGCGGCAAGCACGCCATTGGCACCACCGGTCGTGGTGTGACGCCTGCGTTCGCGGACAAGGTCGGTCGCGCCGGCATCCGGATGGCTGACCTGATCGATCCAGAGGCCCTCGCGGCGACGCTGGCGCTACGAGTGCCGTACAAGAACCTGTATCTCGAGAAGCTCTACGGCGCCGAGCCGTTGGCAGTCGATGCGGTCGTCAGCGAATACTCGGAGCTGGGCGCGAAGCTAAGGCCCTATGTTCAGGACACAAGCAGCCTCGTTCAGCAGGCGCTGAAGTCTGGCGACACTGTGCTGCTCGAGGGAGCGCAGGGCTCGCTGCTCGATCTCGACTTCGGGACCTACGAGTACGTAACATCGTCCGTCCCTTCGTCCGTGGCGGCTGGCGCGTGTCTCGGCATGGGTATCGGACCGACGCAGATCGATACCGTACTTGGTGTCTACAAAGCGTACAACACGCGAGTTGGCGCCGGCCCGATGCCGACAGAGCTGACGGACGAAATCGGCGACCTCCTGCGTGAGGGCGGACCGAGGCCCGAGTACGGCTCGACGACGGGCAGACCCCGGCGTTGTGGCTGGTTCGATGGCGTCGCGGCGCGATTTACCGCCCGCATCAACGGAATAGGCGCCGCTGCACTAACGCGGCTCGATGTTCTGGATTCCTTCCCGTCCATCCAGGTGTGTACGGCGTATCAGGTGGACGGTCAGGTCGTCGACACAATGCCCGCCAACTCCGCAGCGATGGCGTCAGCCGTGCCCGTTTACGAAGAGCTTCCCGGCTGGAACGCCGACACTTCTGAGGTTCGCAGGTTCGAGGACTTGCCAGCCCAGGCGCAAGCGTACGTTCGCTTCGTTGAAGAAATTCTCGAGGCGCCCATCTGTCTGGTGTCTGTTGGTCCTGAGCGCGACCAGTGCATCAGCATCAAAGAGGTGATGTAGACATGACCTTCGGCGACACGCTAACAGACGCGATTACTCCCTGGATCCACGTCCTGGCGGTCACGGTCTGGGTCGGCCCACAGTTCATGATGTTCGTCGCCGCTATCCCGGCCGTGAGAACGATCGAGGATCGGCGGGTACGTGCCAAGGTGATGCGGACGATCGTGACTCGCTTCGGCTGGCTCGCGTGGGCGGCCATGGCGGTCATTATCCTCACCGGCATCTCGAACATCTTCCAGGTGCAAGACATCGATCCGAACGTCGACATCGGAAGCACCGACATTCGCTGGTTCCACTGGTTCTCCGGCAAGATGCTGTTGGTCGGCGTGATGATGGCGCTTACTGCGGTGCACACGTTCGTTATCGGCCCCCGTCAGCTCGCCCTGAACGAAAAGACCGATGTCGATGAGGCGGAAGCGGCGCGCCTGCGGCGAATGTCTATGATCATCAGCGGTTCGGCTCTGCTCTTGAGCATCGTTGTTATCTTGTTCGCCATGATCCTCTCCGATCACGGATACACCTTCACTGAAAGGTAGTTGGCCGCATGCCCGGACGCATCGAGATCACCTACTGCCGCAAGTGCAGGTTCATGCTACGGGCGGCCTGGCTGGCTCAGGAGCTTCTGACGACGTTCGAGGAAGATCTGAGCGAAGTGGCGATCAAGCCGAGCTCCGGCGGAATCTTTGAAGTGGCCTTGGACGGCGAAACGATAGCTACGAACCGCGAGACGAAGCGAATGCCGGAAACCAGCGAGGTCAAGCGATTGGTTCGCGATCGCCTCGCGCCCGAGCGGCGCATCGGTCACGAATAGCGCCTTAGAAGCGCCCAGGCGGTGAATCGAAGCCACTGAACGGCTTGTCGCGCTTCTCCCAGCGCTTCACCTTGAGGATCTTCTGGATCTCTGCCTTCGCATCATCGCCGTCTGGAGCATCGTCGTCGTCCGATTCGGATGCGATTTCGCTCGCGGCTTGCGGTTCGGCACCCGTTTCAAGCTCAGCAACTGGCTCGGTGTTAAGGTCTTGCGCAACTTCGTCGCGGTCTGAGCCCGCTTCCGCAACGACCGGCTCATCCAAGTCCTGAGTAGCTTCCTCGATCGGCGCGCTCGCTTCCTTACTGCTAGGATCAGGCGTCTCTTCCGTGAATTGAACCGTGGCTTCCCCATCGTTGAGCGTCGAACCATCGTCGTTGGTCGGCAACGGTTCGGGTTCTTCGGCCGACGGCTGCCCGCTTGCCGTGGGCTCGACCGGGTCGGGCTCCACGAATGGCTGTGGAGTCTCGGGTGCTGTGGGCTCCGCGGCCAGCTCAGCCGGCTCGACTGCAGCGGACTCGTCGTTCACCGGTAGCGGTTCCGCCTCACCGGTTGGCGGTTGTTCGCTCACGATCGGCTCTGGCTCCGCAGATGGCTGTGGATCCTCGATTGCCGTTGGCTCTAGGGCCAGTTCGCCCGACTCGATTGCAGCGGACTCGTCGTTGGCCGGCAACGGGTTCGCTTCCTCGGCTTGCGGCTGCTCGCTCGCGATGGGTTGGACCGGCTCCGGCTCTGTGAATGGCTCTGGAGTCTCGATTTCCGTTGGCTCTGCGGCAGGTTCGATGGGTTCAACCTGATTCGATTCTTCCTCAATCGCATGTGGCGTCGCCGAAGCCTCGATGGGAAGGCTAGCTGTGTCGAGAGGCTCGTTTACGGGCTCGGGCGCCTCTTCAGGTGCGCTAAAACCGACAGGTGCTGGTTCGATCGGCTCACGCCGTGTGTCGGGAGCGGAGTGCTTGGCGGGTTCCACCTGTGGTTCGGGCATGATCCGAAGTTCAGGCTCAAGGTCGTCGTCTGAAGCGGCGGCGTTGCCGCCTGCCGGTGACTCCACTTCCGTCTGGGCGCTGCCGTTGGTGGGTGCAGGAGATCGCGCCGGCTCCACCGGAGGTGCGGTTTCTGCAGCCACAGGTACACGTTCGTACACGGGCGGTTCCGCTGGATTGAGCCTTAGGCCGAACGGAGTCTCGACAACCTGAGCGAACGCTGCCCAGTAAATCATCAGCAGGCCGAGGTCGAGGCCTCGCTTTACTTCGAAGCGAGCGAACGATTGAGCCGATTCGATGTCGATGAATGAGACGATATGGATTGTGTCCTCGTCCCGAGCGGGACGTATAAGTACCAGAGCCTCACCCTTGTCACCATCAGGCGGCCCGGCGGCGGAGGGTCCCTCGTGCAGTGCCCAGAAGATGTGCGCGCCTGGGCGCGAAATCGGCGCAATCGAACCATCGATAAACTGCGTGCCTTCGTCCACGTTGGGGAATCGATTAACACGATACGTTGGCGCACCGGCGATCTCAGGGACGAGAACGAACAGCTCGGGTCCGCTAGGACCCTCGGCTCGAGGCTCCTCGATCGGCTCTTGTGCTTTCTTCTTTTTCCGGCGGAGAAGTCCAATCAGACCCATCCGGCCTTCCCTTCATTCGCATTCGGCCCGCCAGGAGGCGGACTCTGGAAGCACCAGTTCTCGGCGCGGTCCATGTTGCAGTCGGAGGCGACCGCAGACGTCGTCCAAGGTAGACCCACAGCCGAACGCGACGGTCCGCACCGCACCACCCGAATCCCACCCAAGGCGCGTCCGGCCGATGAGCCTCCGATACTTAGACGCTAAGACCTGCTATCTTGCTACGTACTGTCAAGAGATAGTGAAGAGAGTTTGATAACCTGATGAGGCAACGATTTGGCCCCTGTCTTCATCGATATCCGAGCTATGAACCGTTCCGACGAAGTTGAAACCAATGACCTGCCTGCAAGCGGTCCATCAGACGAGATCCTCTCGCAGAGGCTGCGAGAGCTACTAGAGGACGTTCTAGAGGGCAGAGCCCCCAACGCTGGCCACTTCTGCGGCAACTGCTACCATCCGGTGGCGGGTGAGGAAGAGATATGTCGGCACTGCGGTATCTCTTCCTCCGAAGTCGGTACCGTCGAGGCGGTCCCGCTAGAGGTGATCGAGATGCATCGGCAGCGACGCTCGAAGGAAGGTCTCGTAGTAAGAACCTTCGCCTGGGTGGGGCTTACAATCGGAGTTACGGTCGCTTTGCTACCATTCGTGTTTGGCGACGTGACCGTTCTGACAGCCGTCGCTTTCTTCGGACTCCTCCTGGTCTTCTATATAGGCTCCGCGAACCTTGCGAACAGCGTCGGCGACGCACTCGGCTATCGCTGGGGCCGCTCACAGTTCGAAAAGCGCTGGCGCGACTTCATCGCCGAACGCGACTCCGCCTAACCTCTCTGCCCGCTCGTGGTGCCTGTCCCGTGTGGTCTTTTGCCCCGTTTGCCCCGATTCGGTCCGGGCCTTGTTCTGGGGAGGTACTCGTACCTGGCCGTCGAACAACGGTTGTATAGGCTAGGTCACTCTAGGGCCTGTCCAATGTCGGTGCACGGCTCGTTCTGGCTAAAGGGAAGGGCCGCGATGAACTGCAGTACCTTCAGCCCGTCGACGGCATCGACGTCATCGTCGCAGTCCACGTCGCCGAAGATGTCTGGTAGGTCGCCCGCGGGAACAGCCGCCGGTAGGGCGCCGCCGAGCGCGGGGCAGCCCGGTTGTTGGTTGACGCCGAGTCCAGCGACGTGACGGAGGCCGGCGAGGGCATCCGTCGCCTCGATATTACCGTCGCAGTCATTATCGCCCTGCGCGAGCTTCGGTCCGCCCGTCGGCGGGGGCGAGGCCGTTGGCGTTGGTGTCGGCGAAGGCGTTAGTGTGACTGCGGTGCAGTTGG
>JACZRQ010000024.1 GCA_022574655.1 Chloroflexota bacterium | reverse complement strand
CGTTAGGAGTTTGTCGCCGGTGAAGATCGAGTTTGCACCCGCAAGAAAACACAAGGCTTGGGTCTCCTGGGACATGCCGGTCCTGCCCGCGGCGAGCCGGACGACGCTGGCGGGCATGACGATGCGCGCCGCGGCGATCATCCGGACCATTTCAAAGGAGTCGACGGGCGGACGATCGGCCATCGGCGTTCCTGCGACCCGGACCAAGGCGTTGATGGGCACGCTTTCCGGATGGGGATCCCGGGTTGCCAGGATGGCGAGCAATTCCATGCGGTCGTCGATGGATTCGCCCATGCCCAAGATGCCGCCGCAACAGACGGTCACACCGGCGTCACGGACGTATTGCAAGGTTTGTAGCCGTTCGTCGTAGGTTCGGGTGGTAACGATCTCCCCGTAGAACTCGGGGCTTGTGTCCAGGTTGTGGTTGTACGCCGTCAGCCCTGCGTCCCCGAGCCGCCGGGCCTGCTCTTGGGTGAGCATCCCCAAGGTGCAGCAGGCCTCCATGCCCAACTCGCGCACGCCACGCACCATGTCCAGCACCCGGTCGAACTCTTCCCCCTGGCGCGCGTCCCGCCACGCGGCCCCCATGCAGAACCGGGTGGCCCCGTGGGCCTTGGCTCGCCGCGCCGCGCTGAGGACATCCTCCACGTCGAGCAAGCCCTCGACGACGACGTCCGTTTCGTAATGGGCGCTCTGGGGACAGTAGGCGCAGTCTTCGGGACACGCGCCCGTCTTGATACTGATGAGTGTACAAAGCTGCACCTTGGCCGGATCGTGGTATTTTCGATGTTCGGTTTGGGCGCGGAAGATCAGTTCCGTCAGGGGCAGATCGTGGATCTCCCGTAGTTCGGGGGCCGTCCAATCGTGCCGAATTCGGCCGTTCTTTTCCGTGTGTTGAATCAAGAACCCGTTCCCTTTTTCTTCCCACAAGCCCGGACCCAAATCGTCTATCGAAGGATAACCAGGCGCCCATTCGAAGTATAGCACTCTACGAGCATTACGCGAAACGCGATCCGAAGCTACGACTCTTCTTTCTCGATGGCCTCCTCGAAGAGGTCGCACATGTTCCTGAGTTCGGCCCTGTTGACGATCAGCGGCGGCCAGAGGTACAGGATTTCGCCGAGCGGCCGAATGAACAGGCCTAGTTCCATGGCGGTCGCGGCCACGCGCGGAGCGGATGCCGTCGCCGCTCAGCCGCATACGGCGATCGAGATGAACGCGAGCTTCCTCGCGGCGGCGAGAGAGGGCGATGAGTTGGTTGTCGAAGGAAGGGTATTGAAAGCGGGCCGGACGGTGTTCTTTGGCGAAGCCGAGGCGCGCCGCAGAGGTGAAGATAAGCTGGTGAGCAAGGGCCGGGTAACGTTTGTCATTCCACAGCGAGCACGTGCAGACGGATGACCCAGAGGTCGTCAGCGCGTTCACCGCGTTTCTCGGCGTAGAACTGGATGAGATGGGTGATGGCTTCGTGCGGTTGGTGCTTGACACGTCGGAGCGTCACACGAGGTTGGAAGGCGGCGTTCACGAAGGAGTCGTACTGACGATGATGGACTCCGCGCTGGGGATGGCGATCCGTTTGGCAAGAGGTCTGGAGGTCTCGGCGGAAGCGCCGCACGCGACTATCGAGATGAACGCGAGCTTGATTCGCGCCGTCCAGCCGGGCGAGCGATTGATCGTGGAGGGGCGTGTCTCGGAAGTCGGGGGCCTGCTCGCTACCGGTGAGGCCGAAGCACGGAGGGCGTCCGACGACGAGGTGGTGGCGGTCTCTCGGCTGACGTTCATCGTACCGAATCGCGGCGGCTGAAGTGGCGGTCGTGTACCTGGGGTTGGGATCGAACCTGGGTGACCGCAGGGCTAATCTTCAGACGGCGTTGCGGCTGCTCGAGCGCGTGGGACTGGTGCGCAGAGTGTCGTCGTTGTACGAGACCGTGCCGGTTGGCCCGGAGCAGCCGATGTTCTACAACGCGGCGTGCGAATGCGAAACGGATCTGCCGCCGCGCGAACTTCTGCGATGCGTTCAAGAGGTCGAGCAGGAGATGGGGCGTCCGCGCGACGATGAGCGCTGGGGCCCGCGGCTGATCGATATCGACATTCTGTTGTACGGGGACGAGGTCATTGATGAGGATGGGCTGGCCATCCCCCACGCTGAAATGCGAAACAGGTCGTTCGTACTGGTCCCGCTGGCGGAGATAGCGCCTGAGGTCCGTCATCCCGCTGGCGAAGCGGTCGCCTCACTGGCGCGAGCGACTGGCGTGCAGGGGGTCGAGAAAGTCGCAGGCTTGGGGTGGGAGCAGGCAGAGGAGGGTTAGGGCCGGAGTTTAGGACGTAGCCGGTTCGTCGGAGTCTTCGTCTTCGTCTTCAGCGGTGAACATCGTCCAACCGATCCAGAAAGCGATGGCCGATACCGTCGCGAGCGCGCTGAGGACGGGAAGCGCGACGGCCAGATAGCTCCGGCGCATCATCGATGTGAAGAAGGCGACGAGCATGAACGCAGCGCCGATCATCAAGGCGAGGCCGGTCTGTTGCGATCGTTCCATTACTTACGTGACCCTACGCTTTTGTCTCGCTGCTCTTGCGCAGCTCCGGCGGCAGCAGGTTGGGGATGCGGTCCTCGATCGGGTATTCCTCGGGGCACTTGGCGCAAGTCAGCTTGCCCTGTATGACTTCGTCGCCGTTCTCTTCGTCGATCGATAGTTCGAGCGGGCTTTTGCAGACTGGGCAGGCAAGTATTTCAACCAGATCTTTTCTCATTGGTGCGTCTCCGCCCGGATTGTAAGTCCGCTCTGGGGGCGAGTCAATCCAGCCGGGACACAAAGAGATATTGCTATCTATGCTGTCTGACCGGTTAGGCAAGTTAATACTGAATAATACCGTTATTACACCACGTGTAATAACGGTATTGACAGAACGCAGGGTTGGCGATACCTTGGAGGCAGGGAATGGACGTTGAATTCGCCGACGATGACCTCGCCCGCGTGGAGACAGAAGCCACCGCGACCGCTGGCATGTCGCAGGCGCTGGTTAAGGCATTCCGGCGGCGGGTGCAGTCAATCCGAGCTGCGCCGGATGAGCGGCAGTTCTACGCAAACCGAGGGATGCGCTTTGAAAAGCTTGAAGGGAAACGGAAACATCAACATTCGATGCGCCTCAACGATCAGTATCGCTTGATCGTTGAGCTAGTTGGAAAGGGGAGCGAAAAGATTCTGAAAGTCGTGGCGGTCGAGGACTACCACTGATGGAAGGACAAGAGCCATGAAGGACGCGCCGGTCGAGGTGTTCCCGCCTGGGGACTTCCTCAAGGAAGAACTAGACGAGCGAGCATGGAGTCAGACAGACTTTGCAGACATCTTGAAGAGGCCTGTCCGGGTAGTCAACGAGATTCTAAACAGTAAGAGAGCGATCACTCCTGAAACTGCGCAGGGCATTGCCGATGCGCTTGGTGGCCATGCTCAGTATTGGCTGAACCTCGAATCGGCTTGGCAACTACACAAGGTTCGCCAAGGGCCATCTGGACAGGACACCGCAGTCAGCCGACGGGCGCGTCTCTACTCGGTTGCGCCCATCCGCGACATGATACGCCGTCATTGGATTGAGGATTCGCCCAACATCGAGGTTTTGGAACTCCGTGTCTTAGAGTTCCTTGGCAAGGAATCGTTCGATGAGGAATTGCCCTGGACACTGGCCGCCCGCAAATCAACCTCTTATGACGAAATTGCCACGCCCGTTCAGTCAGCGTGGCTTGCGAGGGCGCGGCAGCTAGCGTTGGCCGCGCCAGTCAGTGGCAAGTATTCCCCTGAGTCTTTCGATGACCTCGTTGGCGAGCTCAAGACACTGCTTGCTGAGCCGGAGGAGGTACGCCGCGTTCCCCGTATGCTGGCTGACGCAGGCATTCGGCTTGTTCTCATTGAGCCATTCAAAGGATCGAAGATCGATGGCGCTTCATTCTGGCTGGATTCGTCCAGCCCCGTCATAGCGTTATCCCTTCGCTTCAACAGAATCGATAATTTTTGGTTCATCTTGATGCACGAACTAGGACACACGAAAAACCGCGACGCGCTCGATAACAAACAGCCAGCAATCGATGTTGATCTTGAGCGCAAGACCAAGCGTCCGCCGGCAGAGGAAGCTGCGAGTCAATTCGCTGCGGAAACGCTAGTAGATCAGATGGAGTTGGAGCAGTTCATCAATCGCAACTACCCGTTGATCTATACGACCAAGATTCAGGGCTTCGCCAAGATCAATGGCGTCCATCCGGGCATCGTCGTTGGGCAACTTCATTATCGAGACAAGATCAGTTACGCCCATTCGCGAAGCTTACTTGTCCCAATTCGCCAGATCGTGACCTTAGCCGCATTAACTGATGGATGGGGTCTGTTTCCAGCAGGTGTTTAGGAGGTTACTATGTCCATCACCTACCACGAACAGATGCAAGCGATTGTTCGGAAGTACAGGAACTCAGACGAGGAGTGGCCGACGACGTCACGGCACATTGCGGCATGGGCGATCGGGCAGGGATTGTGGCAGCCACAACTCACGCTACTGATCTCCAAGTGCGCCGAGGAAGTCTCCGATGCAATGCGCGAGGAGCACATCTTAGATCGCCAAGGTCGCAAGGTTCGAGCGAAGCACGCTGTCCGCCTCAAGATTGATGGGCGCCAAACCGTTCTCTGGGACGACATTAGAACAGCACCTCGTTCGCATATGGCGGTAGCCTTCCAGCAGCGGCGACAACAGATCGTTGGCGATTGTCGCCAACTCAAGATGGACGTCGATAGTTTCAACGAGAATCTGAGCCAGGGGGAGCCGATTCAGATGTGCTTCGACTTTACGGCTGATCTAGCCGAGCTTGAAGCGGCAGATGTCGCTTAAGAATCAAGAGGACTCGCGATTCCCCCACCGAGCCGCTGCGGCCTTTCGCGATCTCTTTCCAGCGCTTTGGCGTCAACTTCTCAGCGCGGGCCTTGCCACCCTTGAGACCGCCGATCCGTGAAGAAGCGCTAGAGCGGTGCAACCAAGTTGATGAGAGGCTTAAGGCTACGATGAACGCCTTGGCTAAGGCATAGCATTAAGACCGCCTTCGCTTCGTCAAACTGACCCACTACCCGTCCGGCGGGATGTGCTCCGCGATACAATGGATTCGTGGCTAAAGCGATCCGAAGGATACCGCTCGACCGGCGCGTGCTGGTGGTTCAAGAGCACCGTATCGATCTCCGACCGGAACGTGGCGCGACTATTATCCCGCTGGTCGGGCTGCTCATTGGACTGTCGCTATTCGCGGCGGTGTCGCTATTCGCGAGCGATCTTTCGGTGGCTGTCCTGACGCTGATGTTGATCCCCGGGATCATCATCGCGCCGCTTTCGGCGATGGGTCTCCTCTATTCGTTGGTCGGGGCGGCTGTGATCGTCGAAACAAAGAAGCATTCGATACGGTTTCAGCAGGGCGTGCTCGGTCTCGGCTTAGGGACGTACGAACTGGTCCCGTTCTGGAAGGTGGAGAAGATCGAGGTGGCGGACTTCGAGCTTGGGGAGGTGGCGCTGAGCACGCCGCGGCCGCCGTTGGAGTTTCGCGCCTGGGACATCGTCCTGGTGAAGAAGAGCGGCAAGCGGCTCTCGATCGGACAGGTAGTCTCGGCAACGACGCCGGACCTGCTTGACGAGGGCTTCGACCGGGCGCTGGACGCCGCAGAGGCGATCGCGGAGATGGTGGGCAGTGAGGTGATGATTACGGCGGAGGTGGAGGAGGAGGCAGAGACAGTGGAGGCTACGGAACGAGCCGACGCTGCGCAGAGCATCGCAGAACCGGCGTCGAGTCAGAACAAGGCGACCACGGGCTGATGGAGATGACGCCGGAGGCGAAGATCCTAAAAGACTACCGGACGATAGCCGTTGTCGGCCTTTCCTCGGAGCCCCAACGTCCGGCGTACTCCATCGCTAGTTATATGAAGAAGCAAGGGTACCGGATCATCCCGGTCAATCCAGGCGAGAGCGACGTTTTGGGTGAGAAGGCTTATCCAGACCTATCATCGGTGCCGGAGCCGATTGAGATCGTTAACATCTTCCGGCGGCCGGAGTACGTCCCGGACGTGGTGGTGGAGGCGATCACGGTTGGGGCGAAGGCGATCTGGATGCAGGAAGGAATAGCCCACGAGGAGGCGGCGAAGAGCGCTGAGGAAGCGGGCTTGTCCGTGGTGATGGATACTTGCATCAGGACGGAACACAGGAGGCTGGCTGCGGGGGCGTGAGGTGGGTCGTTGGGCAGGCGCTTGACAGATGCGTGCGAAATAGATAATTTAGCGTTCACTAAAGGAAGGAAACTGCACGTGACAACTGAACCAGTCAAAGACCTGGCTACCGACTACGACATTTTCGATCCTGAGTATATAAAGAACCCCTACCCGGCCTGGGACGAGCTTCGCGAGAAGTGTCCGATCCCGCACACGGATCGCTGGGGGGGCTCCTGGATGCCGACGAAGTATGAGGACCTTTTCGCGCTGGCCCAGGACATTGAGCACTTCTCTTCCGAGAGCGTGCTGGTTGTGCCGATTGAGCCGCCGGAAGGGTACGAGGAACTCGAAGGGAGCGCTCAATTCCAGGAGGTTGGGGCGCCACCGATCTCGGCTGACCCACCGCTGCACACATGGACACGTCGGCTCCTGCTCCCGCCGTTCTCAGTGAAGTCGGTCCAGAAGTGGGAGCCGCTAACGCGGGAACACTGCCGCTCGCTCGTTGATGGGTTCATAGACAAGGGACGCTGCGATGGGGCTGCGGACTACGCACAGCAGATCCCGGGGTACGTGATCGCGAATATGCTTGGAATTCCGTCGGATCAATCGGATACGTTCACGCAGTGGGTCCGCGAGTTTTTGGAGTACGGCCTGCAGAACTTCGAGATGGCAGCAGAAGCCAGGAACAAGATCCTTACCTTCCTCTGGCAACAGATAACGGAAAAGAAGGAGAAGCCGGGCGACGACCTGATCACTTACCTAGTACAGGCGGAGGTCGACGGTGAGCCGGTGCCGGACCAGCACGTGCTCGGTACCTGCTTCCTGATTCTGGTGGCAGGCATCGACACGACGTGGAGTTCGATCGGCTCCGCGATCTGGCACCTTGCCCAGCACCCCGAGGACTGCCAGCGTTTGATCAACGAACCCGAGCTTCTCAACACAGCCGTGGAGGAGCTGCTGCGGGCGTATGCACCGGTTACGATGGCTCGTGTCGTGAAGGAGGATATTGAGTACGGAGGCTGCCCGATGAAGGCCGGTGATAAGGTACTGATGTCTTTCCCGGCGGCTAATCGCGATCCCGAGAAGTTTGAGAATCCCGATGAGGTAATCATCGATCGTGAGAACAATCCGCACATCGCGTTCGGCGCGGGCATCCATCGCTGCGCGGGCTCGAACCTTGCCCGGATGGAGATGCGAGTGGCGATCCAGGAGTGGCTCGCTCGTATCCCGGACTTCAAGCTGGTGGATCCCGAATCCGTCACCTGGGCCGGCGGCCAAGTCCGCGGGCCACGATCAATGCCGGTGGTGTTCGGATAATGCGCATCAAGGTTGATAGTGAGAAGTGTCAGGGGCACAACCGCTGCTTTGTGCTGGCTGCCGAGCTTTTCGAGCTGGACGAGTATGGCTACGCAACGGCAACAGACGAGGGTAAGGTGTCGCCTGATCTAGAGGACCAAGCGCGGCTGGCCATCGAGAACTGCCCCGAGCGGGCGATTGAGATCGTTTCCGAGGACGATTAGAGCAAGCGCTCTTACTGTTGGCTCGCGCGTAGGCGGCGTGCTACAATTCGGCTGTCTAGAAGAGTTAGTACCCACTATGCTTTTGTGGTAGCTCGCCACCGATCTCAGCCTTACTATCCTGTCGCTCTGGCAGGGGGGTTCTTTGCATAGTAGTTCCTGGCAGGAAAAGTGCGGCGTCTTCGGCGTTTACGCGCCGGGCGAAGAGGTAGCTCGTATAACGTTTTACGGTATCTACGCGCTTCAGCATCGAGGCCAGGAGAGCGCCGGAATAGCAACCGCCGACGGAACCCGGATCTACATGCACGCGGAGATGGGGCTTGTCTCTCAGGTCTTCGCGGAGCACGATCTCGGTCACCTGCCCGGACAAATCGCGATAGGTCACACTCGCTATTCCACGACTGGTTCCAGCCGTACCGAGAATTGCCAACCCGTTTACAAGGAGGGCCCGAACGGGCCGATCGCGATTGGGCATAACGGTAATCTGATCAACGCGGAGGTGCTGCGCGCCGCGCTTGAGGACGAAGGTACCGAGTTTACGTCGACGACAGACACCGAAGTTATAGCGGAGATGTTGGCCTCGGCGTCGGGTGAAAACTGGTTGGAGCGTTGCGCCAACGTAATGAAGGCGATCAACGGGGCGTATTGTCTCGTTGCACTGACGACCGACAGCCTGATCGCTATGCGCGATCCGTTCGGTATCCGGCCCCTCTGCATCGGCCGGATGAACGGCAGTGGCTGGATTATCGCTTCCGAGACCTGCGCGCTGGACCACCTTGGCGCTGAGTTCGTACGGGAAGTCGATCCGGGTGAGGCTATCGTAATCGATGAAGATGGTTTGCATTCGATCCAGGCTGTCGACAGGCAGCGGGATGCACTGTGCGTTTTCGAGTACATCTACTTCGCAAGGCCGGACACGATCATTCGTGACAAGCTTCTCCACCCAGCCCGTATGAACATGGGTCGCGAGTTGGCACGTGAGGCTGGGGTAGATGCGGACCTAGTCATCGGTGTGCCAGACTCTGCGACCGCTGCGGCGATCGGCTACTCGCACGAATCGGGTATCCAGTACGCCGAGGGGTTGGTCAAGAATCGCTATGTTGGCCGTACGTTTATTCAGCCGGACCAGCGGATGCGGGACCAGGGTGTCTATCTGAAGTTCAACCCGCTGCGCCAGGTGATCGAAGGCCAGAGGCTGATCGTCGTGGATGACTCGATCGTACGTGGTACGACTACGCCGAAGGTCCTTGAGATGTTGCGGAAGGCGGGGGCGAAAGAGGTGCACATGCGGGTCTGTGCGCCGCCGATCAAGCACCCCTGTCACTTCGGCATCGACATGGCTACGCAATGGGAATTGATAGCGTCGAGGCAGAGCGTTGAGGACATCCGAAAGCATATTGGCGCCGACAGTCTCCACTATCTGTCGCTCGACGGCCTGATGCGGGCGGTCGAGCAGCCGGAGGACAGTTTCTGCACGGCTTGCTTTACGGGCGACTATCCGATGCCGGTCCAGTTGCAGATGGATAAGCTGGTCTTTGAGCGGAAGGGCCGTGGCGGGAAGAAGGTCCCGGTCGGCGCAACATACGACTGGGAAGCAGACAGACGCTGATTCGAGACATGAGAGACGCGACGCAGACGTCGCATCGCCCGTCACCTGTCCCATGTCTCGAATTGGGATGACATCAGAACCAGCTAAGCAGACGTACGCAGGCGCGGGCGTAGATACCGCCGCCGCGGACCGTCTCATCTCCCGCATAGCCAGCGTCGCAGCCACGGCGCGCCGGCCCGAGGTCCTGTCTGACGTCGGACCGTTCGCCGGGCTCTTCCGGCTGGGGACGTACGACGACCCAGTGCTGGTTGCGAGTACGGACAGCGTCGGTACCAAGGTCAAGCTGGCGAGCGTGCTCGATCGCTACGAGAGCGTGGGGCACGACCTTGTGAACCACTGTGTGAACGACATCCTGACGAGCGGCGCAGAGCCACTATTCTTCCTGGATTACATTGGTAACTTCGGTCTCAGCGACGACCAGAAAGTCGATCTCGTGCGCGGTGTGGCGGAGGCCTGCCGCGCCGTCAACTGTGCCCTGATCGGCGGTGAGACGGCCGATATGCCGGGTACGTATGCGGAAGGTGATTACGATCTCGTCGGATTCATCGTTGGTATTTGCGAGCGCGGGAACGTGATCGACGGATCGAGGATCGAAGAGGGTGACGCGTTGATCGCGCTGCCGTCGAATGGCCTGCACACGAACGGCTATTCGCTGGTGCGGCGGATCTTCGGTGCGGGGCTGTCAGCGCCCGGGCAACCTGCGGACCCTGAGGTGGAGAGGGCGGTGCTCGAGGCGCACTACCCGGAGTTGGGCGGTACGCTCGGCGACGCACTTCTTCTGCCGCATCGCTGTTATCTAGAGACGTTGAAGCCGGTCCTTTCGGACATCCGGGGCTTTGCGCACATTACCGGCGGTGGTCTGCCCGGCAACGTCCCGCGCATTTTTCCTGACGGTCTGGTAGCCAGGATCGACCGCAGCAAGTGGGAGGTACCGGCGTTATTCAAGCTGATACAGGAGCGCGGGAATGTCGCCGACGAGGAGATGTTCGGCACATTCAACATGGGTGTTGGGGCCGTTCTGGCCGTCGCGCCTGGTGATGTGACAGGATTCTGCGAGAAGCTGGCGGAGGCGTTTCCCATCGGGGAGGTCGTTGCTGGCGACGGGTTCGCCTGGGCCTAGTATGCCGTCATATCGCATCTATTACGCAGAACGGAGCATTTCGGCTGGAGACCGCGACCGGGTGTTCGGTAAGTATCCGAAGGAGGGGTACTACGACGTCGAGGTCCTCGAAGAGACGCACTGGGAGGACAGCATCGAAGCGCGCGATCCCTATGAGGCGCTCGATTCGTTCCTCCGCGAGCACGTGGATTCCCGCGGGATGCTGATGTGGATCGACGACCGTCAACGCTCCCACGCTGCCGAGGATCGTGAGGCGGATCTGGATAAGACCTATATCTGGATCGAGGAAGACAAGCTGATGGAGCTACAGGGTGTTGAGGAAGGCACGCCGGGAATGGTCTCCTGTCCGCTGTGCGATGGCGCCGGCGAGATCGACGAAGCGACGGCCGACGAATTTGCAGTAGCGGTCGGTGACGGCGAGGAGGAGACGTTCGCGTGATCGCGATCGTCGCTGTTTACGACAAGACGGGCATCGACGAATTTGCGGGGTCGCTGGCGAAGCTTGGGTTCGAGATATATTCGACGGGTGGCACGCAGAAGGCGATTGCCGACGCGGGGGTGCCGGTGCAGCCGATCTCCGACCTCACCGGGTTTCCCGAAATGCTGGATGGGCGCGTCAAGACGCTGCATCCGAAGGTACACGGCGGCATCCTTGCGCGTCGGGACAACGCCGACCACATGGAGCAGCTTCGCGAGGCCGAAATAGCGCCGATAGACCTCGTCTGTGTAAACCTCTACCCGTTTCGTGAGACGGTCGCGAAGCCGGACGTCACAGAGGACGACGCGCTTGAGAACATCGACATAGGCGGGCCGACGATGCTGCGGGCCGCCGCCAAGAACTATCCGTCGGTGCTGGTATTGGTCGACCCGAGCGATTACGTAGAGGTTCTTGACAGCCTGCGCAACGAGAAGATTCCGCTCGAGTTCCGGCGGCGGCTAGCGCAGAAGGCGTTTCAGCACGTCGCTTCCTACGACACGGCGATCGCTGGGTTCCTTCGTGGCGCCGCCGCTCACCCTACGAGTGCCTCAGGGCGAGCGGATCGGGACGTCGATGAGTTTCCAGATGAGCTGACGGTGGCGCTCGAGAAGGTGCAGGACCTTCGTTACGGGGAGAATCCGCATCTGCGCGGGGCGATATACCGCGATTCGCGGCCGGGAGCGCCTCAAGGGATTATCGATAGCGAACGGCTTCACGGTCTCGACATGTCGTACCTGAACTACTTTGACGCCGACGCGGCCTGGCGAGCGGTGGTTGAGTTCGAGCGGCCAACGATCGTCATCGTTAAGCACGCGACACCGTGCGGCATTGCCTCCGACGATGACATCGCGAAGGCGTATGAGCGGGCGTTCGACTCGGACCCGGTGTCGCCGTTCGGGGGGATCATCGCCGCCAGTCAGACGGTGACCTGGGAGATGACGGCGGCGATGAAGGGTATGCGCTACGATGTTATTGTGGCTCCCGACTACGAGGACCGTGCGCTCGAACGTCTCAAGAAGAGGCGCGACCTGAGGATCCTGAAGATGCCGAGCAGCGAAGGCTCTGGCCATGCGCAGTGGGAGTATCGGAGCGTGCTTGGCGGTCTGCTGGTACAGGAGTCCGACAACCTGCTTGCGGGCGACCTCGAACTGAGGGTGGCTACCAAGCGTGCGCCGACGGCGAACGAGCTGCGCGACCTGCGCTTTGCGTGGACGGCAGTCAAGTACGTGAAGTCGAACGCTATCGTATTCGCGAAAGACGAGGCGACGGTTGGCATCGGCGCCGGCCAGCAGAATCGCAGGAAGCCTGTCGAGTTGGCGCTGGAGCTAGCGGGTGATGAGGCGAAGGGTGCTGTGGTGGCGTCCGACGCTTTCTTCCCGTTCGCGAAAGATGATGCCGTGGAGATCGCCTGCCGGGCGGGGGTGACGGCGATCATCGCGCCGAGCGGTTCCGTGCGAGACGACGAGACCGTAGAGGTCTGTGACGAGTACGGAGTGGCGCTGGTCTTTGCGGGCGCGCGGGCGTTCCGGCACTAGCCTGCTAAAGGCCTTCCGGCTCGCTCGGCTCCAACCTTGACACCGATATAGGCCGGTGCTAGGTTTGGTTTGCAATAATCTTCACAAACTGTTTGCGAACTGTCCCTAGGGAGAGAGACAACGGACGTATTGCCGCCTCTTGACATCCTGTTCAGACAAGTGCCGGAAGGCTTCGAGCTGCTCGGCGCCTTTTTTACGATTATCGGCTCGCTCGGCATCTTGGTGTTGCTCGGGGCCTGGTGGTCTCGGTAGGAGAGTTGGTGGATGGCGGTCACCGAAGAACCAGGTAAACCACGTAACTGGTCGGAACGGATTCAGGCGTTGCAAGACCGGGTCTATTCGGCCATTTTCCACAACTACGTCTGGCAGTCCGTCTTTCGTTCGGGTTACCCGAATACGCCCCGAAACCAGATGCTCGTCGTCGCGACGAACGTCTTCCTACACCTTCACCCCACGCGTATTCACAAGACGCACGTAAAGATCACGCACACGTACTGTCTGGGCGGCCTGACGTTCTTCATGTTCCTGGTGCTGACGGTGACCGGCATTTTGCTCATGTTCTACTACGTGCCGTCCGTGGAACGGGCCTATCAGGACATCGCCGCTTTGGAGACGAACGTCAAGTTCGGGTTGCTGATGCGGAACATGCATCGTTGGACGGCGCACGCGATGGTGATTCTGGTCTTCTTGCACATGATGCGTGTGTTCTACACCGGCGCTTACAAGCCCCCACGGGAGTTCAACTGGGTGGTGGGCGTGATCCTGCTGGTCCTGACGCTGGTCCTGAGCTTCACTGGTTACCTCCTGCCTTGGGATCAGCTCGCTCTTTGGGCGGTCACTGTCGGTCACGGCATCGGTGGGTCGGCGCCGTACTTCGGCGACGAGACACAGTTGATCGTCTTCGGCGGCTTCGAGATCGGTCCGAACGCGTTGATTCGCTTCTACACGTTGCACGTGATCGCGCTGCCGCTGATCGCTGCGATATTCATGGCAGTCCACTTCTGGAGAATCCGCCGTGACGGTGGCATGGCCAGGCCGCTGTAGGGATCACCTGGTTTAAATGGCTGTAGACGCGCAGCGACCGACAGCGCGGGCGGCCACGACCTCTCGGCCTCGCCCGAAACGCGAGCGCGAGGAAGAGGTTCTGGTCTGGCCCGACCTCGTGTTCATCGAGTTCATCGCCGCAGTCCTGTTTACGATCACGTTCTTGATCCTCTCCGTGATGATCAACGCGCCGCTGCTCAACCGTGCCAACCCAGACGTTACGCCGAATCCGTCCAAGGCGCCGTGGTACTTCCTGAACCTGCAGGAGTTGCTGCTCCACATGGACAAGGCATGGGCTGGTGTTCTGCTACCGACGATCGCTCTCGGTTTCTTCGCCTCGATCCCGTACATCGATCGCAGCCGCGGAGGTCAGGGCGTGTGGTTCGGGACGAAGTATTCGGTACGGCTCGCCGTGGTTGCGGCTGTATATACGGTGTTCGTCCTTGGTCTGCTAGTGGCCTTCGACGCCGGGGAAGACAGCAGGTTCGAGTACGCGACGCGCTGGGTCCCGTCCTGCGATAACGCCGCAGAGCACGCGGGTTTGCCGTGCCTCAAGGACCAGGAAGGCGCGGCGCATACCGGATTCATAACGATGAAGGACATATCGAAGCGCCTGCAGTTCAGCATCCCCTTCCCGAAGATTTTCGGGACGTCGGCAGGAGACATCGAGGAGGGCTCTGGGGACGAAGTATTGACTAAGGACGGCTGGCTGGACTGGCCGGAGGATGTTGACAAGATCCCTGTGCCGTTCAACAACTTTAGCTGTTGTTACGGGAGCCTCCACCTATGGGAAGGGATGAACCTGAACCTGGCCTCGATCATGGCCGAGCAGGTACTACCGTTGCTGACTATTGCCTTCTTCACGATCTTGATACTCTATGCGCTGTTCAGAATTGGCTGGCTGAGGACAAAACGTGACGTGTTCATCGTGATGTTCACGGCCGTGGTCACCATCTATTTCGCACTTTCGCTCGTCGGCAGTTTCTTCCGCGGGGAGGCGCAGGCGCTGATCTGGCCGTGGGAAGTGAAAGTTGACGAAGGTTAATCGAATTCGAAAGGTAATTGAGATTGGAAACTGACGCAGCGAAGGCTGGTGGCGTCGGCACGCCCGCATCGCCGGCACGTGCGCTGGCCGTCGACACGCCGATAGCGAAGCCAGTACCGAAGCGGAGTGTACTCACGCGGCGGCTGTTCCTGCTCGGTGGCTTCTGGAGTGGCCTGGGCCTTGTGGTAGTGGCGCTCGTCGGCTCGCCGCTGAACTTCATGTGGATACGAAACCTGCGTGGTTTCGGCGGCCCGATAGCGGTGACGCCCGACCGGATCCCGGAACCCGGCGCAGACCCGAAGAAGATCGTCGAGGGTAAGTTCTGGCTGATCAACCTGGAGGCGGGGACAACGCCGAACGGTGAAGAGACAGCGGGCGGGCTGCTGGCGCTCTACCAGAAGTGCCCGCACCTGGGCTGTACAGTTCCTTTCAACGCTGGCTTCGACTTCCAGGGGCGCAAGGGCTGGTTCCGATGCCCGTGCCACAACTCGACGTACACGAAGGAGGGCGGTGTGCTGGTATTCGGCCCGGCGCCGCGACCGATGGACGTGTTTCCGATCGAGGTGAACGAGGATGGAAGCCTGACGGTCTCGACCGGTCGGGACTTTGAGGGGACGGGAAGTCCCGCCAACCCGACGCGTGCCGTGCTCAACGAACCCGGCAACACCACTCCGGAAGCGTCGGCATAGGCGGCGCATGGCGCGAACGACTGAATGAACACCGGAAAGCAGATCAACGTGATGCTGGGCTTGTTCATGGTCTTTGCCGTGGCGACGCTGCTCTACTTTCTCTGGGACACGCCGCGCCAAGAAGAGGCGATAGAGCGGCAGACGATGACGAATTCCGAGCGAGGCGCAGAACTGTTCGCGCTCAACTGCCGTTCCTGTCACGGGATAACGGGTCAGGGTGCGATCGAGCGCGGTGGGTTGCCCGGTGCGCCTCTTAACCTTGAAGCGATGCGGGAGAGTAGCGCCGGCGCGCTGGGCGCGCTCCAGCAGCGATTGAACGATACGATCACGTGCGGACGCATCGGCACGGTGATGCCGTCCTGGTCGCAAGACCAAGGCGGCCCGCTCAACTTTTTCCAGATCGAGCAGCTCGTCACGCTGATCACCGGCTCCAAGCCAGTCGACGCGTTCGATCCGTCTGAGGACCCGAACGCTGTCAGCGAGTTCGGGTGGGAGATCGTTTGGGAGGAAGCCAACCACGCTGACGAGTTCAGTCCGCGTGTTGAACTTGACGAGGCGATTGGCGTGGATGCAACGGCGATCCCTCTAAACGACGTCAGCCAACTCAAACACGGTGACATTCTTCGTCTAGGAGGCAGCGCCGAGGAGCCGGTGTACGAACTCGTCGCCGTGTCAATCGCCTTCGATGAATTCGATCCCAGCACCGAACTGGTCAGCGATATCAGCGCGGTCGACACGACGCTAAAACTGTCTGACGTCGGTCAAATCGGGAGAGGCGATGTCCTTCTCTTGGGCTCCGCGCCCGGCAATCTGGAGTTCGAACTAGTAGAGGTAGAGGCGATCGACGAAGAGACAGGCCAAATCACAGTCGAACGTGGCGCTGAGGAGACTATCGTGTCCGAGCACAGCGCGGGTACACACGTGCTGGGCCGCTTGGGCGAGATGACCGTTGAGCGCGGCGCCGAAGGGACGAAGGCAATGGAGCACCCCGAAGGGACGGACGTGTTCGGCAACTTCGTGCCACCCGGGACAACAGTGACGGGGGACGACGATGTTTTCGTGTGCGGTCAGACCGCGGGCGCCGGTGGTGACGGCAATGGCGACGGCGACGCTGCAACAGTGGTGGCCGTCGCCGGAAGCGCGGACGTGAGTATGGGCGACAACTTCTTCGAGGTCGATGGAGAGACGAACCCGACGTTGGAGGTTGGCGTGGGCGAGTCGATCACGTTCGAAGTCGTGAACAACGGTGTTGCGATCCATAACATGCGTATCGCCGGGGTCGATAACGAGTACGACAGCGAAGACGACTTCGTGTCCGTCCCCGACTTCTTTGCTGCTGACGACAAAGGGACTCTCACGTTCACTTTCGACGAAGCTGGAACCTTCAACTATCGGTGCGACTTCCATCAGACGGAGATGCTCGGTCAGATCTCCGTCGTCGAGTAGAATAGAGGCGTCGAACGCCCCGTAGCTGCGTCTTTCAGGAGAGTGGATTTGCTCGCAATAAAGCTGAGTGCCCTAGTCATGGCTTCGGTTGCCGTAGTTGTTCTTGGGTTTGCTTGCGGTGGCGATTCGGATGATGTTGAGAACGGCGAGCCGAACGGGTCCGAGCCCACGGTCGGTCCGCAATTGCTCGATCAGCCGGCTCCGGCGCAGGGCGTTGACAGCGAGGCAATTACACCGTCTGACGGAGTTGTGGACATCGTCATGGCTGACGTGGTTTTCCAGCAGAACAATGTCCAGATTCCGCTTGGCGAGCCGATTCTGATTCGTGTGACGAACAGCGATCTCGTCGTCCATAACCTTCGCATCGCAGGACTGGATGGGCAGTTCATGACGGAAGATGATGCTGTTACCGATCCGAGTACCATCGCGGTCGGCGATGGTGGGGAGCTGACGTTCGCACCGCCGGTTGCCGGGGCGTACACGTTTCAATGTGACTTCCACCCAACGACGATGGGCGGGGTTATCGTGGTCCAGTAGCGGCGTGAGGTTTGACGATTCGAGTAAAGTTGCGCTATATTGCGCACCGGTTCCCTAGAACCGGGGGACGTTCCTAAATCGTATCTGTTGGAGAGGTGAGGCCAGTGGCGAATCAGGTTGGAAAACGATACCAGTGCGAGAAGTGTGCCACTGAGATGATCGTGACTAAAGGCGGCGACGGCGACATTAACTGCTGTGGTCAGCCGATGCAGCAGAAGCAATAACGCGGAGGTGAGTGAACGTGGCTAACCAGCTAGGCAAGCGTTTTCAGTGTGAGAACTGTGGCAGCGAGGTGCTGTGCATCAAGGCCGGCGACGGCGAGGTAGAGTGCTGCGACAAGTCTATGGAGCTGTTGCAGCCGAAGGTTCTTCCTTCCGCCGACTAGCACTACCGTTACGCGAAAACGAAAAAAAGCCGCCCGTGTCGGGCGGCTTTCGTCATCGGGTTCAGTTACGGGTTCTTCTTAGGCCCTCGCTTCGATTTGGGAAGACGTTTGGCGTCAGCCTCTTCGGGGAACAGGGTCTCACCGAGAGGAGTGACCTCGCCGAGGGTACTTCCACCGATCTCTCCCGTTTCCTGGTAGTGGCGAAGATACTCTTCGCTAACGAAAAACATTCAGATGCAGAACCCGTCGCGATCGATGTCATCGTGGTGCCGCTCGCAGGGGCAGATTTTCTTGCGATCCTCATCAGGATCGCCGGAGAGGGTCATTCAGGGGCAATAGAGATGGCCGTGGTTGACCAGGTTCTTGGCCAGCCCGTTCTGCACCTCCTCGACGATTTCAGGCATGGGGAAGAAGACGTATGATCCCTTCTCCACGTACTTCTCCGACATGCGCTTGGCGCGGGTCAGAGCGTCGTCGAACGTGATTTCTTTCGGCATGATGCCTGCTCCTTACGGACGAATCGTGAGTATGGGCCTAGCGTATGAGAAGCGGGATGCGCAGGCAAGCAGGGAGACCGGCTTGCCCAGCTCGATATGTTGCTGGGCCGCTGTAAGGTTCGTGCGGCCTAGGCGACCTATCATCTGAAGGGATGGACGAAGATACTTCCGTGATGGACGAGCCAGTTAGCGGCTCTGATAAAGAGTTGATAGAGCGGGCCAAGGCTGGCTCTCCTGAAGCTTGGACGAAGATCTATGCTACGCACTACCGGGCGATCTTTCGCTACGTCAGGGCGCGGGTGTTCGAGCAGGATATTGCCGAGGATCTGGCCTCGGCAACGTTCGTTGGCGCTATCAAGAGTATCGACTCGTTTAAGTACCGCGGGCGCCCGCTTCTAGCGTGGTTGTATAGGATCGCGCGTAACGTGGTCGCTACACATCAGCGAGAGGTGCTGCGCGCGCAGGGTAGAGATTTTGGACTTCCGCGACGAGTGATCCAACGATTGATGCGGAGGGGGCCGGCCCGAACGCCGGCAACAGATGTCGATCCAATCTCACCGCTTCCAGGCGGAGGCGATCCGTCGGCGGTGGTCGACCGGCTGGACCTCCACAGTGCGCTCGTAGAGTTGCCCGAGAATCAGCGTGAGGTGGTAGTCCTGCGGTTCTTCGTTGGTCTGAGCGCCCTGGAAGTAGCGGAAGTCATGGGTAAGCGAGTTGTCGCTGTTTACTCGCTTCAAGCGCGTGCGCTCCTGTCGTTGCGAGAACGTCTCAGATAGCGGCTCTAACAAAAGATTGCGTTGCAGCGACGAATTTCAGTCGCCCACGCGATAGACCAATCAGAAAGACAACGTTCACGGTGGAGTGGATATGAACGGCAAGCTGCGAAACGCTCTGACGGAGTGCATAGAGGCGATCGAAACTGGCACCGATGCTGAGGCTTGTCTTCAGCGGTACCCGGAGCAGGCAGATGAGCTGCGGCCACTTCTTCGAATGTGGAGCGACCTGGACGATTCAGTCAAGGCTGAGCCTGTTGCCGACGGCTACGACCATGGTCTGCGTCGAACGTTGGATGCTCTAGCAGATGCGGAAAGAGGAGGACGTAAGCGTATGATTCCGTTCTTTGCGCCAGCGCTGGTTAAAGTCGCAGCAGCTGTTGCGGCAGTAGTCTTGCTCACAGCGGGTGTGGCGGGAACTTCGGCGGCGCTGGGTGGACCCGACATAGCAGATGAGATTCTGACCGTGACCGGGATCAACGGTGCGCCGGAAGCAGCGCAGAACGGCAAGGATCATGCCAACCCGAATGCGTTTGAAGGCGCGGACAATGCCGGTCAGGGCAGCGACAACGCGTCGCAGCAGGGTCAGGACAACGCCAATCCGAACGCTGTAGAGGGCGCGGACAATGCCGGTCAGGGCAGCGACAACGCGTCGCAGCAGGGTCAGGACAACGCCAATCCGAACGCTGTAGAGGGCGCGGACAATGCCGGCCAGGGCAGCGACAATGCATCGCAGCAGGGTCAGGACAACGCAAACCCGGATGCAGGAGAGGGCGCGGACAACGCCGGCCAGGGCTTGGACAATGCATCGCAGCAGGGTCAGGACAACGCGAACCCGAACGCAGGAGAAGGCGCGGACGACGTTGGCCAGGGCAGCGACAACGCGTCGCAGCAGGGTCAGGACAACGCGAACCCGGACGCTGGAGAAGGAGCGGACGACGTAGGCGGCGAACAAGAGCCCAATTAAGTCAGGGTAATTCAAACGAGGGCGGTTTGATCGCGCGTTTAGTGCCTGAGTCGCAACGGAATAGCGCTTCGCGGGTTGATTTCTGAACGTCGTTCAGCTTGACACCCCGAGAATGCGCTACCTAGAATAATCGGAGTATGTCCCGGCTTACCCCGAGTCTATCGGGGGTGGACACCGTTAGGAGGGATCTGTTTGCCGGAAGTCCGAATCACAAATAGTGACAACTTCGAACAGGCTCTGAGGAAGTTCAATAAACTCGTACAACAGACTGGAATCCTCGCAGAGGCGCGGCGTCGAGAGCACTACGAGCCGCCGAGCGTGCGGCGAAAGAAGAAGGCTGCAGCGAAGCGCCGCAAGAGCCTGAAGAACGCCCAGCGCGGCAACTAGTTCCCTCCTCAACCAATGACGAGATCCCCAGACTGAAGGCGATCGTTCGTTGTCGTTGAAAGATCAGCTGTCTGAAGACCTCAAGGACGCCATGCGTCAGCAGGACGATGTCCGCAAGACGACGGTGCGTCTGGCGATGACGGCGATCAAGAACGCTGAAGTCACTGTGCGTACGGAGATGGACGAATCTGGCGCCACCGTTACAATTGCTGCTCGTACGGAGCTTGACGACGACGGCGTGATGGCCGTTCTCGCCAAAGAAGCGAAGCAGCGCCGCGATAGCATCGAGGCGTTCAAGAAGGCGGACCGGCAGGACCTCGTCGACAAAGAGAGCGCCGAGCTTCGGGTGCTGGAAGCGTATCTGCCGGAGACGATGAGTCGCGACGACGTCATGGCGGCGGCGAAAGAGACGATCTCTGAGGTGGAGGCGACTGGTCCCAGTGATAAGGGCAAGGTGATGAAGGCGCTCATGCCGAAGCTTGCGGGCCGTGCCGAGGGCCGCGAGATCAACGAGATAGTCACCGAGCTTCTGGCGTCCTAGCGCTCGCTTGGCAGGATCTCTGAATACCCCTATTCGTTACTTGTATTGGTGACTGTTATTATTATGCGTACCTCTTGAGGTCTCGGCTATGACGACAGCCGCACGACGTAAGAAGATTCCGATCCCCCCGCTGAGGGCGTTTCTGTTCGGGCTTGCCCTGAGTGGAGCGCTGATCGCGGTTCTCGTTCCGGTCCTCCCGGGTGAAGTGCCGCTCGATGTGGGCGACATTGCGTTCAGGACCTTCGAGGACGGCGGGAACGTCATCGCTGAACAAGGTGATGTCGTCACCGCGATCGATCTACAGCGCATCGAAGAGGCGGGGCTGCTCGACAATCGTCTTGGGGTTACCGAGGCGGTCTCAGCGATCGTCATCGCTGTCTTGAGCGCTGGCCTGCTGGCGATCTATCTCTCGGCGGCCCAGCCGAAGCAGGTGGATACGGTCCGCCGGCTGGCGATGTACGGAACTCTCATCATCGTGTGGGTGGCAGCGGCGAAGATATTCCTTTCGATCACGCTGCCGGATGAGGACCGGTTGTTCCTGGCCTACATCCTGCCGGTGGCGGCAGCGGCGATGCTTACGGCAACCCTTCTCGATTCCGGCCTGGCGATCATCACCGCGGCGATGCTGGCGGTGCTAACGGCTTTCGTCGGGTTTTACATGCCGGATGCGCGAAATGCAGTGGCAACGCATCCGATCGAGCCGCTACAGATGGTGTCGACGTTTTTCTTAGGAAGCGTGGCTGGTGTGCTGACGGTCCGCCAAGCGGAGCGAGTCAATCGTTACGTCTTCGCCGGAATCGCCATCGGGCTGGTGACGTTCGTGATGCTGTTCGCTTTCTGGTTGCTGTTGCCGAACAGGGAGGGAGCCGACGTTGTCTGGATGATGGTGGCGGCGGCTCTGGGAGGTGGGGGCGCGGGGATCCTCGCGATCGGGGCAACGGTCATTCTTGGTGTGGCGTTTGGAGTCACCACTCGCATCCAGTTGATGGAGCTGTCGCAGCTCAACCACCCGCTTCTCAGGCAGCTACAGGACGAGGCCCCGGGAACGTTTCACCATAGCGTAATGGTGGGAACTTTGGCTGAACGGGCGGCGCACATGGTCGATGCCGATTCTCTGCTGGCGCGAGTGGGCGCCTATTTCCACGATATCGGCAAGATTGCCAATCCCAGGTATTACAGCGAAAACCAGTCGGACGACATCAACCCTCACGATGAACTTGAGCCGGAGGCCAGCGCCCAGGCGATCTTTGGGCATGTTCGGGAGGGGTTGGCGCTCACGAAGCGCCATCGCATCCCGCCGCGCGTGCAGGCATTCGTGCCGGAGCACCACGGTACAAGGCTGGTTGTCTACTTCTACCGAAAGGCGTGTGCGGCGGACCCAGCGACGGATCCCGAGGTCTACCGATACGCGGGACCGAGGCCACAGAGCCGCGAGACAGGCATCGTGATGCTGGCCGACTCCGTCGAGGCGATCGTGCGGGCGAGTAAAGAGCGCTCGTTCGAGAAGATCGATGAGTTGGTGGACCAGGTGCTGGCGGAACGGATTGCGGAGGGGCAGCTTGACGACTGCGACCTGACGATGCGTGATCTGCGGACGATCGCTGAGACGTTCAAGGCGACGCTACGCGGCATCTACCACCGGCGTGTCGAATACCCGCCTTCGATCGATGCGAAGCCTCCCGAAGCGGGCTCGACAACGGATGTCGTTACAGGGAACGGATCGGCGGAGCCGGCGGAGATCGAAGGCTAGGATGCGATATTCGGCGAGGCGCCCTCGTCGTCCTCGAGGTTGGGCTGGCCCTCGGCGCGGCGTTCGGCATGCAGAACTTGAGGACGAGATCAATGGTGAGACGAAGAACCGTCAGGTCACCGGTGGGTTAAGTCGACAATCGCCGACCAGCATTCGCAGACGAACCGCCGCTGGTGGTGGCCTCTCTGACCGACCCACCTACACTTGAGCGCAGACGAGCGATCGTCCGAACCTGCTCGCCGCCCTCCTGACGTATAAAATGCCTCATATGACACATGACTCAATTCCGCTGCTGTCAAAGAGCCGCTTGATGTCGGGTCTTCAATGTCTTCGGAAGCTATACCTGGCGTGTAATCAACGTGACCTCGGCACGCCGCCTGACTCGGCCCAGCAGGCGCTCTTTGACGCGGGAACCCGGGTCGGCGAGATCGCGCGTGAGCTTCGGCCGGGCGGGGTGCTCATCGACGAGCCGCACGATCGCCACCGCGAAGCGGTCGCTCGTACGCGCGCCTTGCTCGGGCAAGACGATGTTCCAGCGATTTACGAGGCTGGATTCACTGAGGATGACGTGCGGATTCGTGTCGATATCCTCGCTCGGTCCTCTGGTGGAGCGTGGGAACTGATCGAGGTGAAGTCATCGACATCGACGAAGGACGAACACGTCCCCGATGTCGCTGTCCAGCTCATGGTTGTTGAGAAGGCTGGCCTCACCGTCAACAGGGTAGGGCTCGCGCACATGAACCGCGACTACGTGTACCCCGGCGGTGATTACGAGGTGGATCAGCTGCTCGCCGTTGACGACATCACTGAGGCTGCTCGTGCGTACGCCAAAGGAGTACCCGAGGAACTGAACGCGATGCGAAGGGTGCTCACAGAGGACGAGCCACCTGATATCGCTGTTGGATCGCACTGCAACAAGCCGTACGAGTGCGAATTCTATGCGCACTGCCGGAGTAGAGAACCGGACTGGAGCATCGAGGAGCTTCCGGGGCTGACCTCCGCTAAGCGCGAGGATCTGAGGGCCTTGGGCATCCGTTCAATCCTCGAGATTCCCGGTGACACACGGCTTACTCCGACACAGGAGAGAGCACGGCAATCAGTGATCGCCGATCGGCCTCAAGCGAGCTCGTCTCTCATTGGCGAACTGGACAAGATCATTGCTCCCGCTCATTTCATCGATTTTGAGACGCTGGGCCCGGCGCTGCCCGTCTACACGGGCACTAGGCCTTACGAGACGGTGCCGTTTCAGTGGTCGGATCACGTGCTTAGCGAGGACGGAAGCGTTTCACACTTCGAATTCCTCGCAGAGGGCTCGGACGACCCGCGAGCGGAGTTTGCCGAGACGCTGATCGCTCAACTGAAGGGCGCTGCGACGATCGTCGTATATAGCAGCTACGAGCGGACTCGCCTCGGCGACCTCGCGGAGGCGTTGCCAGGCCGGCGGTCTGCCCTCGATAGTGTGATGTCACTCCCATGGGTAGACCTTCTGAAGGTCGTTCGGAGTCACTACTATCACCGCGATTTCCATGGGTCGTTCTCCATCAAGTCGGTGCTCCCGGCGCTAGTACCCGAGTTTGGCTACGAAGATCTAGAGATCCAAGATGGCAAGGTGGCGTCGGTCGTCTTCCTTGAGTCGATCAACTCTGACACGGAGCCGGGACGACGGGAACAACTGCGAGGTGACCTGCTCGCCTACTGCGCACGAGATACTGAGGCGATGCTTCGGGTGGTCGAGGCGATGCGGGCTTCGACATGACACGCTCCGCATCGGCCCTGTACGAGGCTAGGGCCTAGGGGTCTCACCGCCCGCCCTGTTCTCATGGCTCACTTCCGGTTTAGATGCACGTTCTCGTTCACGAGCCGCTTCACGTAGTCGAGCGAGCCCGTCAGATCCAATGCGGAGAACGCCTCCACCCAGGTAAGGATGGGGGTCTGATTCGGATCGTCTACGGCGGTCACTCGCCGCACACCCAGCGTGAGGAACTCGCAGGAGACGCCAAGCAGTTTCTTGAACATGAACCGCTGGAGCTCAACCTGCTGGACCCTTCCTTGCTTCTTGCCGAACATAGCGTCGAACACGGCGCGGTCTGCGGGGCTCGCAGGATACTGACCTTCTCGACTCTCCAGCTTGGCCTCGATACACAGTGGGTTCGAACCTGGGGTCACGATGACGATGTCCGGCTGGATCTTGAACGCCCATTTGAAGCGACACAGATCATGTAGCTGATCAGCGTTGTCTCGGAACCGATCTGCCAACACCGACACGCTCCAAGTGCCCGGGTAGGCAACGTCTCGGACGATCCTTGCGCCTCGAGGGCCCATGAAGAACTCGTTGAGCGCCGGAATGCTTTCGGGAAGCCGCCCAACATGGCCCGCCATGCCAGCACGCTTCAATAGATCAGTGATCTTGGCGCGCTTGGCATCGTTGTCACGACCGAGTGCATTCCAGTCATCGCGCAGCATGCTGAACTCGGTGTAGATCTCGGCGCCTTCGGCTTCCCCAGTAATCAGGGGCGCTCCACTAAGCTTCTCGTTAGCGAGGTTCAGGAACGCCTCTAGGTTCCCGTTCTTTGCCAGCAGTAGATGGACGAGAATGGTACAGAAGTGACGCTCCTCTCGCACGAATTCGTAGAATCCCCTCTCGATCAGTTTAGTGTCTCGTTGGGCCATCTTATTCCCCCTTCAGCGACTGCCAGACCGCGTCTCAATATTCTGCGCCAGCTTCCCACAATGGAGCGCACCTTCGGTAGGAGTTGGCCGGCCTATAGCCTATCCGATTACGTCCTCCGCACTCGCCACAAGGCACCTAACCGGCCTGCGAAAGCTGAAACCGGCTGGACCATGACCGTATTTTGACCGCAGAAGAGGCTCCAAGAGGCATGAAGAACCGGGACGACGCGGGACGAAGCTCATCGATTCCAGATACGGAATGGGTATTCGTGGGATGAGCCGGGATGAGCCTTCGGCGGCTCTTAATCCGGGAGTCGAGATCGAGGGCTAGGAGCGATATTCGGCGAGGCGGGCCAGCGTGCGCACTGCGCGCTCGACGCTTGTGAAGACCGCCAATCCAGCAGCGACGAGCTTCTCGCGCGCCTCTGAGGTCATGCGCCAGCGCTCCGCGTCCGGATAATCGGACGGCGCGAGTACGACGGCGAACGGTTTCTTCGTGGCTGCGGCGACCTCGATGAATCGATCGGTGACTCTGTCGATGAGCGCTTCGGCGTTGGGACGGCCGAAAGCCCACGGTTCGCCGACGTTCGCGAGGAGGAGGTCGATGCCGGGGCTGGCGTCCAGCCACTCCAGCACGCGCGCTCCACCGAGGCCGCTTCCGGCGAGGATCGACTGGTCGACGGGGTTGGTGACCCAGCCCGCGAGGTCCGGGGTCTTCTCGGCGATCTTCTCCTCGACGTCATCGGGCAGAGGCGGAACGCTGAGACCCAACTCTTCACAGAGGTCGGCTGTCAGCACGGACCGTCCGCCGCCTGCTCCCACCATTGCCAATCGTCTACCGGACCCGGGCTTCATGTACGCCAGACCGATGAGGAGGTCGGTAAGGTCTTCTACGGTCTGTGCGGAGAGAGCGCCCGCCTGGGCGACGGCTGCCTCCCAGACTTTCTGCGCGCCGGCCAGCGCCGCCGTGTGTGAGGCCGCGGTGCGTTCACCAGCTGATGTGCGGCCGCCCTTGAGGACAACGACGGGTTTCGCCTTTGCGGCTTGGCTGAGCGCCTGCAGGAATCGGCGGCCGTCGCGAACACCCTCGATGTAGGCGCCGATGGTTTTGGTGGCGCTGTCGGTGGCTAGATATTCGAGGAAGTCCGATTCGTTGAGATCGATCCCGTTGCCGTAGCTGACGGCTTTGGAGAAGCGTAGACCTCGCGCATCCGAGAAGTGGGTGAGTTCGAAGAGGAGGTTCCCGCTTTGCGAGATGAAGCCGATCGGTCCAGACTTCTGCGACATGTCGGTCCGGAAGGAGAGGCCCATCTCGGGATAGAGGAGGCCCATGCAGTTTGGGCCGATGATTCGCACGCCGGCTTCGCGGGCCTTGTCGATCAGGCGCTGTTCGAGATCGATCGCGTCGGGCTTGCCGGTTTCCGAGAAGCGACCGGTGAACATCTGCACGGCTTTCACCCCGCGCGCTGCGGAGTCTTCGATGAGTTCGAGGACGAACTTCGAGGGGACGCACGAGATGACGAGATCTACGTCCGCATCTATCGCCTGCAAGGATTCGTAGACACGCATCCCGAGGATTTCTCCGCCTTTGGGGTTTACCGGGTAGATCTTGCCACCGTAGCCGAACGTCTTGAGCGACTGGACGTAGTCGTAGCCGGGGGTATTGGGGTTCGCTGAAGCGCCAACGATGGCGATGGAGCGGGGGTGGAAGATGGCGTCGAGGTCAGATGGGTGTTGTTCGGCCATGCGCACAACATACGTGACAGGCAGTTTAAGAGACAAGAAAGGCGGGCAACGTTCCACGTTCGTCAGCCCTGTGCTATAAGAGGGGCAGAGATGCGCTTCGCGGTTGTCGTTTTCCCGGGTACATGGAGCGACTACGACTGTAAGTATTCGATCTCGGACGTGATGGGTTATGAGGCCGACCTTGTCTGGCACCGGGAGCGCGATCTCTCTTCCTACGATTGCATCGTCCTGCCGGGTGGATTCTCGTACGGCGACTACCTCCGCGCGGGTGCAATCGCGCGCTTCTCTCCGGTGATGGAGTCGGTCGTGGCTGAGGCGGAGGCGGGAAAGCCTGTGATCGGCATCTGCAACGGTTTCCAGGTCCTCTGCGAATCGCATCTGCTGCCGGGGGCGCTCATGCGTAACGAGTCTCTACAATATCGTTGCGAGTGGGTTCACCTGCGCGTTGAAAACGCGGACACAGCGTTCACAGCGGCGTGCGAGCCGCGGCAGCTATTGCATGTGCCCGTCTCGCATGGAGAGGGCCGTTACTCCGCCGACGATGAGACGCTGAACGAACTCGAGCGTGAAGGTCGCGTGGTCTTTCGATACTGCAGCGAGAGCGGGGAAATCACGCCCGAAGCCAACCCCAACGGGAGCGAGCGCAATATCGCAGGCATCGTGAACGAGCGGGGCAACGTCCTCGGCATGATGCCCCACCCCGAGCGTGCGTGCGAGCCGATCCTGGGTGGGGACGATGGAACGCTGATCTGGCGATCGGTCATCGAGTGGGCGAAGGTGCGGGCGTAGCAAAGATGAGCATGGAAACCGTCGTAGAGGCGCAAAACGATGACTTCCCGGTACGCTTCGAGGCCGATTACAAGGACAGGCTCTCCCGTCTCAGCACTGCCTTTCGTCTGATCCTGGCGATACCGCTCGTCATTGTCGTTGGCCTGCTTGGGGGTGGAACGCCGATCTGGGGTGTCCCGGCGGGTCTCGGTTTTGGCCTCGCCAGCGGGCTTCTGGTTTTCCACTGGCTGGCGGTTCTCATACGAGGGCGGCCCGTTGGCTGGGTGTTCGACGTGCTGGTCGCGATCCAGCGGTTCATCTATCGTTCGTACACGTATTTCTTTCTGATCAGCGATCACTATCCGCCTTTTGAGGGCGACTGGCAAATTCGCTACGAAGTGGAGAGGCCGGAGCGTCTGTCGCGTTGGCGGCTGGTGATCTGGAAGACGGTTAGCTCTGTCCCGCATTTTGTCGCCCTGTCAGTTCTGTCGTTCGCTGTCGCGGTGGTTGTGTTGATCTCGTGGATCGCGATCCTCTTCAGCGGGCGGTTCCCGAAGGGTCTTCATGACTTCGTTATCGGCTGGCTGCGCTGGACGGCGCGTGTGAGCGCGTACTGGATGTCTCTAACGGACGACTTCCCGGCGTTCGGGTTTTCAGCGGAGACTGGACGGGCGACGAACAGTAGTTACGTTATCTCGTGCGTCGTAGGCGTGATCATCAGTCTGGCAGCCGTCGGCTTGTTTACTTTGGCGATCGTCTCCGCGCTGTCGCCCGGCACTACAGAAGTCAACGTCTCGTACGAGGGGCTGCAACGAGGCCAGGCTAGCGAGTTGGTTGTGGTATCCGACGTCTTGCTGACGCTGGAATCAGCCGATGATGATTATGTCTCGGCTGACCGCCTGCTTGCGCCGCATGTGGGCGAACGCTTTGTTCTGTTTTCGATCGATATTATCATCGCCAGATCGGAGGATCTGTTCTTTCATCGGAGCGAGTTTCGGTTGAAGGACTCAGTGGGAGAGACGCGCAGGGCTGAACTTGTCACGGTGAACGGAACGGTGGCGCCGGTGAGGCTCGCGGGTGGATCGATCGCTACCATTCAGGTGTTGTTCGAGGTGAACGACAGCGCAAGGCCGTTGGAATTAACCTTCGAGTTAACCTTCATTTCTGATTTCGGTTTGAGTGACCGAGTGAAGTTCGTACTCGAATGATGGAAGTCGGCCGGGGTATTGCCTGGACGTCCCAATAGAATCGCCTAGCCGTCCTTCCGCAGAGTCTCCTATACGATCCGGCAGCGCTAGTTGACAGCTTAGATTTATCAGGCTAGGCTTGGGGCACTTTCGCGCCAACGGGTGGATAGCTGCAGAGTGATCGCCCACCAGCAATAGGAGGTTGCGTGACATGGGAGAATACGTCGAGAGCAGTTTAATCAGTGGCGAGACTGTAACTTACGAGGCGAAACACCACTGGATGATCTTTTTCTCACTCTACGCGTTGCTCACTCTCTTCATTGGCGCCC
>JACZRQ010000118.1 GCA_022574655.1 Chloroflexota bacterium | reverse complement strand
GAATACGAGATCGAGCGCGCGTTCGAGAAGAAGCTCGCCCAACGTCGCTGGCTGACGCTGGCGTGGCCGGAAGAGTACGGCGGCGCGGGCGCTACGAACATCCGGCAGGCGGTGATGAAGGAAGAATGTTCGTACTTCCGGGCGCCCATGGGCGGCGGTCCCGGAGCCCAGGCCACAACGCTGGTCGGGCCCGCGGTCATGGCCCACGGCACGGACGAACAGAAGCGTCGATTCCTGCCGCCGATCGCTGAAGGCGATGTCTACTGGTGTCAGGGCTTCTCAGAGCCGGGCGCAGGCTCTGACCTTGCGTCGGTGCAGACGCGCGCCACCAAATCCGGCGACAGCTACGTTCTTAACGGGCACAAGGTTTGGACGTCGGGCGCTGCCTACGCCGATTGGATTCACGTCCTCGCCAGGACTGACCCCGACGCGCCAAAGCACAAGGGAATCTCATACTTCCTCGTTGACATGAAGTCGCCGGGGATCGAATGCACGCCGATCCCGGAGATGACGGGGCGCGCAGGCTTCTACGAGACCATCTTCGAGGACGTCGTTGTGCCACGGGAGAACCTGCTCGGAGAGGAGAACCTCGGCTGGTACGTCGCCACGTCCACGCTCGGCTTCGAGCGCTCCAGCATTAACCGCATTGGCGCTATCAGGCGCGAACTCGACGACATCGTCGGCTACCTGCGCGAGAATCCCGAACAGCCGACCGGAGGTTCACGGCGTCAGATCGCGGCGAAGCTCGCGGACCATCGGGTCGAGCTGGAGGCCGGCCGCTGGTTAGCGTATCGAGTCGCGTGGATGCAGGACCGGGGTGAGTCGCCGAGCTACGAAGCGGCGGCGTCGAAGACTTTCGCGACCGAACTCGCTCAGCGGGTTACCGGCACGGCGATCAACGCCCTCGGTCTCGGCGGAAACCTCTCGCTGATGTCGCACAGGGCGCCGATGGAGGGCCGTGCGAACTTCGGGTATCTGCTAACGCGCCACTGGACGATCTCAGCGGGGACGAGCGAGATCCAGCGAAACGTTATCGCCCAGCGGGGGCTGGGTTTGCCACGTCAGTAGGGCCTCAGACGACGCCAGCGTCGCGAAGAGCGGCTAGCTCGTCCCAACCAAGGCCACACAGCTCGTTCAGCACCTCTTCCGTGTGCTGGCCGAACTCAGGCGCCTCGCGCACGACCTTCGCCGGCGTGCGGCTGAAGCCGATCGGGTAACCCATTACTTTGACGTTGCCGGCGGCCGGGTGGTCGAATTCGACGATGTAGTCGTTGGCGAGGACCTGCTCGTCGTCCAGCACGTCGTAATAGTCATGGACCGGCGAGTAAGCGAACGGCGCCTTTCGCTGCTCGAAGATCCGCACCCACTCGTCTCGCGGCTTCGTGGCGAGCGTCTCGTCGAGTATGCGGATCAGCTCCTCAGCGTTGTCCCGCCTGCCGCCCATGGCTGTCGCGAAGCGTTCATCGTTCTGCAGCTCCTCCAGCCCCAAGGCCTGGCAGAATTCGGGCCAGAACCGGTCGGCCTGTATCTCCGCAAAGAGGATCCATTTGTCGTCCGCGCAGCGGTAGTGGTTCGTCAGCGGGTTCTTCACCGTCTTGCGCGGATGCCGTCCCCATGACTTGCCTCTGAAGCTGGTCACACCCAGCCCGATCGACTGGAGGTGGAGCATGCTTCCGAGCAGCGATGAGTTGATCTTCTGACCGACGCCGTCGCGTTCCCTTGCGACGAGCGCCGAGAGGATGCCCAGCGTGAGCATCGTCGCGCCCATCTGATCGGCGATGCCGGACACGGTCTGTACGGGTTCGGGGAAGTCTCGTTCGCCCATCACGTACATAAGGCCGCTGCGGGCCTGCGCCGTCTGGTCGAACCCGCGCCGTTCCGCCCATGGGCCTGATGGGCCGTACGTGCTTGACGCCGCGTACACGAGTTTTGGGTTGATTCCGGACAGGCTGTCGTAGTCGGCTTTGAGCTTGCGCGCGACGGCGTCAGTGTAGTTCGTGAAGAAGACATCGGCTTTCTCCACAAGCGTATAGAGGATCTCGCGGCCCTTCTCGTCCTTCAGATTGAGTGTGATGCTGCGCTGGTTGCGGTTGACGGACTCGAACCCCGCGTGCCGGTCTCCGGCCATCGTCATCGCCGAGCCGTACATCTGCCCCATCCCGCGGTAAGCGTCGCCCTGGACTGGGTGCTCGATCTTGATGACGTCAGCGCCGAGATCGCCGAGCATGTAGCCGACGCTGGAAGGCGTAAACTGACACCAGTTGAGGGCTCGGATTCCAGCTAGTGGCCCGGCCATATTGGACCTCCCATCAGCCGCGATGATATCGGCAGTCGAGCGTGCGCTTGATTAGAAGCCGAGGTCGGCCCAGCGCTGCTCGCGTTCCGCGAAGGCTGCAGTCGTGCCTACCTCACCGCGCCTCTTGAGGAAGTTGAACTCTTCGTCTTCCCACTTGAGGTTCGTGAACAGAGGGTAAGCGAGCGCTCCGGCGGTGAACTGACCGTTCATCCCGAGCAGGTCGAACATCATGTGAAGGTGGGTTTTGGCGATCATCAGGCTGTCCGCCGGGTTCAGTGCGACGGCTTTGGCGTAGCGCATGACTTCGTCTTCCAGCTTGTCCTCCGGCACGACCTCGTTGATGACGCTCCAGTCCTTCGCCTGCTCGGCGGAGATCGTCTTGCCGGTAAGCTGCCACTCACGCATTCGCTTGTAGCCAATGGTCAGTAGCTGCAGGTGCTGCCAGCCCATCGAAAGGCCGCCGAAACCGGTGCGCTGCTGGCGCTGGCTGAAGACCGCGGTATCGCTCGCGATCGCCAGGTCGCAGCACATCAGGATCGCGAGGCCGACGCCGATCGTCCAGCCGTGCGCTTGACAGATGATCGTCTTCGGGCAGTACAGCAGCGACCGGTACATGCCGTTGAGCCACGTGTGCATCGCCTTGACGCGCACACGCTGTGAGGGCTTCGTACCCGGGGCGCCTCCGTACGTGTCATACGGCGCCAAATTCAAGTCATCGCCGGAGCAGAACGATTTTCCGTTTCCCTTCATGATGATGACCTTGACGTCGTCGTCGTCGACAGCCATCGCTATCTTTCGGCTGATCTCGTTGAACTGGTCCGGCGGGAAGATCGCGTTGTGCTTCTCCGGCCGGTTTAGCGTGATGGTGACGATGTCGTGCGTGGTCTTTTCGTAGAGGACGGTCTCCTCGATCGGCTTCTCCAGGGTGTATTTCTTGGATTCGGTAGTAGTCACGATGCTTTCTCCATTCTGGCGGTAGTCTGAGCGTGCCAAAGCTTAATATGTAGCGCATAGGACGTCAACTTGACTACATCGTATAGCTGGGAGCGACCTCGGCCGCCCGAGGCACGGAACCGGATATCATTGCCTCGCATGGACGTTCTCTCAGACCTCAAAGTCGTGGAGTTGAGCCGTACGGCGGCGGCGGCGTTCGCGGGACGCCTCTGCGCCGATGCCGGTGCGGAAGTCGTGCTGCTTGAGCCGCCCGGTGGTCATCCGCTCCGCCACGAAGGCCCGTTTCGAGACGATCTTCCCGATCCTGAAACATCGGCTGCGCACCTGCATGCCAACGCCGGCAAGCGCTCGGTCACGATTGACCTGGAGACACAGGCGGCAGCTGCCGTTCGGCTCGTCGCTGGCGCGGACATCTTGTTGACCGACGTCCCGCGCGACGTTCTGGATCCCGTCGGGTTGAGCTGGGCGGATCTCAGCGCGCGCGCGCCGACGCTGCTGATGACGCGAATCACACCGTTTGGGGACACCGGCCCGTATGCGCGGTACGCCGGCTCGAACCTCGTTTGTTTAGCGTTAGGGGGGCAGCTCAAGATCACGGGCGATCCGGGACGCCCGCCGCTAACCAACTTCGGGTCACAGGCCGAGTACCAGGCTGGACTTTCCGCATTCGCTGGGACGGTCGCGAACGTGCTTCTGCGGGACGCTTCGGGAGAAGGTGAGTATCTCGAGCTGTCGGTTCAGGACGTCGTCGCTACGAACCTCGAACAGCGCGGGACGTCGTTCAATCTTGGACTCGTCGCAAACCGTGCCGGTCTCACGGTATCGGCCACTTACGGAGTCTATCCGTGCCGCGACGGCTGGGTGTACCTGACGGCCTTCGCACCCGCGCTATGGGACCGTCTGAAGTCGGTCGTGAAGCTCGAAGTGCTGGACGACGAACGTTTCTCCAGCCAGGCATCCCGCCTCGAGAACAACGACGAGCTACAGGCGATCCTCACCGAGTGGACGTTGAGCAAGTCGAGCGAGGAGCTACGTGAATTCGCGCGGCAAGGTTACCCGCTCACGGTCGCCGAGGACGAAGAGAGCCTGTTGGCGTGCGAGCAGTGGGAGAGGCGTGGATACGTCCGGAACGTCGACCATCCTGCCGCTGGCAACGTGTCCGTTCTCGGCTCGCCCTGGCTCGCTGGCGAAGCTACGGACATCAAGCCAGCGCCGATGCTGGGCGACTCGAACGATCTGCTTGAGGGCCTCGGCTGATGGACTGGAAGTCAGGCCGTCTGCCGCTCGCCGGCCTTCGGGTCGTCGATTGGTCACTGTACTGGGCGGGGCCATACCTCGGCATGATGCTGCACGATCTGGGTGCGGAGGTCATCAAGGTGGAGGCGCCAGCACACTGCGACCCGATGCGCACCGTCATCGACGTCAACCGCTATTCGGGCGACACGGGCAAGCCGCTGACCGCGGAACAGCGTGCGAACATCAGCCAGCACTTCAACGAGTGGAACCGCGGCAAGCTTGGCATCGGCGTCGAACTCGCCGATCCCCGGGGGCGGCAGATCTTCCTCGACCTTGTTACGCAATCGCACATCGTCATCGAAAACCATCGTCCGGGCGCCAAGGACAAGCTTGGGATCGCCTACTCGGACGTGGTCGAGACGAAGCCCGACATCATCTATGCCTCGCTCTCCGGCTTCGGCCAGACCCTGCCCGAGCGGGATGCGATGGCGCTCGGCTCACCGGTCGAGCTGCCGAGCGGCCTCTTCCTGCGTAACGGGTATCTCGACGACGATACGCCGGCGAAGACTGGCTTCAGCTACGGCGATCCCGTCGGCGCGTTGGCGGCTCTCTCCGCTGTGCTGCTCGCGGTCCGTCAGTGGCGCAAGTCCGGTGAGGGCCGGTACCTCGATATCGCGATGAGGGACGCTCTATCGTTTGGAATCGGCACTGCCTTTACGGACTGGTCGATGAACGGCGCCGCCCGATCTCGCACGGGTAACCGGCATCCCGTCTACGCGCCGCAGGGCGTCTACCGTGCGAAGGGTGACGACCAATGGGTCGCGATCAGCGTGCGTGACGATCGTGACTGGCAGGCGCTGGTGGGAGTCGTCGGTGCGCATGACTGGCAGAACGCGGACATCGAGAGTCGCCGCGACAACCACGACGAAATCGATGCCGCGATCGAGGCTTGGACGAGCGAGCGAGAGGCGCGCGACATCGAGGGCGAGCTGCAGGCTGTTGGTGTTCCGGCAGGCGCGGTGCTGGACTTCGCGCAGTTGAAGGTCGATCCCCAAATGACTGCGAGAGGCGCGTTCGCGGAGATAGAGCACCCAGTTTTTGGTGTCGAGCTGCGTGCGACGTCACAGTGGGCACGCGGCGATCGGCCACAGCCGCTGGAGCGGCCCGCGCCCTGTTTCGGCCAGCACAATCGCGAGATACTGACCGGTCTCCTCGGGATGGACGCGTGGGTCGTCGACGACCTCGAGCGGGAGGGCGTCATCGCCGACCGCATCAAGGTTTCCGGCGATTAGCGGTATTTATCGCGTTCGCTTGGACGGCGAAGCGCCCACACGTACAATTAGGTGCGAACTAACGCCCCCATATCGCGAACGTTATCGATGAAACCAGCCCCCTTCGACTATCACGACCCCGAAACGCTGGATGAGGCTGTCTCACTGCTCGGCCGCTTGGACGACGACGTTAAGATACTCGCCGGCGGTCAGAGCCTAATCCCGCTCCTTAACATGCGGCTGGCGCGGCCGACGGCGCTGGTCGACCTCGGCAAGATCGCCGAACTCGATTACATACGCGAAGACAACGGCGGGATCGCTATCGGCGCATTGACGACGCAACGGACTGTCGAGCGCTCGCAGCTCGTGAAAGACCGGTTGCCGGTGCTCTATGAGGCGACGCGCCTCATCGCTCATCCTCAGATACGCAATCGTGGGACGATAGGCGGCTCGCTAGCCCACGCCGATCCTGCCGCCGAATACCCTGCGGTCGCGTTGCTCCTCGACGCCGACTTCAAGGTCCGGAGCGCATCTGGCGAACGTACGATCGGTGCTGCAGACTTCTTCGTAACCTATCTCACGACGGCTCTCGGCCCCGCTGACGTCTTGACCGAGGTGCGATTCCCGCTGCTCGCGGAAGGCGTCGGTTGGTCGTTCATCGAGATGACTCGCCGCCATGGCGACTTCGCGCTCGCAGGCGCTGGCGTGACGATAGCCCTCTCGGGCGGCGAGTGCTCTCACGCTCGAATCGTGCTCTTCGGCGTCGATGCTACGCCGGTGCGCTCGAAGGCAGCCGAGCAGGCTCTTGTCGGACAAGAACTGTCGGAGGAGCTGATAGCGAGTGCGGCTCAGACCGCGCGTGACGAGATTGGTGAGCCGCTGTCGGATAACCATGCATCGTCGGAATTCCGGCGGCATCTCGCTGGCGTCATGACCGCACGCGCGCTGACCGAAGCCGCGCGCCGCGCTGGATGGGTGAACTGATGACGGCCGATCGCAAGGTAGCCGTGACGGTCAACGGCGTGAAGTATGAGGCGTCGGTCGACCCCCGTACGACGCTCGTCGACTTCCTGCGGGTCGAGCTGGGCCTGACCGGCACGCATGTCGGCTGCGAGCACGGAGTCTGCGGTGCCTGCACTATCCTCATAAGCGGCAAGTCGGTTCGTTCTTGCATCAGGTTGG
>JACZRQ010000023.1 GCA_022574655.1 Chloroflexota bacterium | reverse complement strand
CCTCGGCGAAATCTGCGCTCTCTGCGGTGATCCTATAGTCCCTAACTCCAGACCAATTTCCATAGACTTAAAATCGAGAGTTTGCCAGATACACAAATAATTGGAGGGCAATCATGGCGAGTCCTGAGCTGGACACAGTATTACAAATGATCAGGAAGCGGGGGGAGGAGGTCCGGGTGACCGTCGATGACTTCCGGTTGTCTTACGAGAGGATCATGGCGACGTGGCCCATGGACGATGACATATCCACCGAGAGGATCGGCGCCGGCGGCGTGCCGGCCGAGTGGATCGTGGCTCCCGGAGCTCAAGACGGCCGTGTTCTACTCTACTTGCACGGCGGAGGATACATCTTCGGCTCGACGAGGACCCACCGGGTGATGCTGGCCCACATCTCCAGAGCGGCCCAAGCCCGAGTTTTGGGACTGGACTACCGGTTGGCGCCCGAATGCCCGTTTCCGGCGCCGGTGGACGATTCCGTGCACGAGCGCGTAGCTCAGGCGGCTCTCGACCGGGTCAGATCTCCACTCCTGACTCTGGACGACCTCGCTCCCGGCGCCACCAAGGCAGAGCTGACGGCCGCCATAGAAGGCCACATACTGGCCTACGGCGAAACGATGGGCAAGTTCCAGGGCCCACGTCAGCAGGGCTGGTATACGGACGACTCCGGGTCGCCCATTGCCAATACGCCCACCCCGGTCCCATAGATAGCGTCCGCAGCTGACGAAAACTGAGGCATCTCGAAGGCTTGTACTGTCGATCACTCCCCCGGTTAAGGAGGCCAGCAATGTCTCGTGCTCCCACTCTCGCAGGTGCAGTGTTTCTGCTCTTGACGCTGGTCGCCTCGGCTTGCTCCGGCGCCGGTGCCGCTTCGGCGACGACCCGCTCATAGTTGAGGCGCGCCTCGTCATACTTGCCGAGCGCGAGCTGTGCGTCGCCAAGCACGGCGTATCCGTAGGGATTGGTCGGGTCGATCTCGATCGCGCGACGGGCGGACGCCGCAGCCTCCGCGAATTCGTGCACCGTGTTCTTAAGTGAAGCGATCCGCACTACCGCCGCGTAGTTGTCCTCAGGCTGAAGCCGAAGCGACTCGGAGGCGGCGGTCTCAGCCCTTGCGTAGTCGCCAACCTCCCCCGTTTCGCGAGCGCGCCTCAAGTATGCGTCTGCGAGTCTGTTGAGGGCGGTGTAGTCCGCGGGATCGGAGAGAATGCGCTGTTCCCAGAACGAGACCACGCCGTTCGTTGTGGGGGAGTCAGGGGCGCGAATCTGTGACGCGCTTGGGGACCCGCCGCCGAAGGAAACGCCCGAAAAAAGGAGTGCTAGGGCGAGAGCCGCCAGAAGCGCACCAAGCACCGTCATGGTGGCGCCAATTCGATGCCTCTGGTCCGATACGGCGACTCTCACCCTGCGTTTCCTTTCCTAACCTTGGTCTAGCTCCGGACCCGGCGACCGGCCAGCACGACGCCACCAGCAGCCATGATGGTGATGCCACCGGCTGCTGCCAGTACCAGGTAAAGCGAGGAGGCTACGCCGTCATCCGGTCCGGGTTGACCACCTGTAGGCGGGAGGTCAACCGGCGCCGGCTGGTGTGGCGGAGCGAGATAGGGGAACGATGACGAGAACGAGACGTCGTTGCCATCAATGGCGTCTGTGACACCAACCGTCCGGTTGAGGACCAACTGCAAGGCGACGTCGATGACGTCATCTTCGAGCTGCCGGCCGTTCGGGAAGACAACCGGCTGTGAGAAGTCGATCGTGACGATGTCCGGTATCAGCGCTGCTGCGACGTCAGCCGATGTCAGGTCGCCGAGCGGACCAGCGTCCTGCGGCCCGACCGGCCCATCGAGTGCTGCGTCCACGGCGTCGCGGAGACCATCGATCGTGGCTTCGCCTGTGGCACGGAAGTCGGCCTCATCGGTCGCGGGGCTGCCGTTGTTGAACGCATCCTTCTGGTCGCTGGGAATGAGCACTGTGTTAATCACTGGTATGCCCATGCGGTCGACCCGCGATCCGTCTCGCGAAGTCGAAGCCCAGGCCTTGATGACGCCGGTGTCCGACGTCGCTTCGCCGGTGACAGCAGTGATCGGTAGCTCCAGGACGATGTAAGAGGCGTTCGTGCCGGCGAACGTGTCGGCCGGCGCCCCAGCTTCGGCGGTCCGGAGCCCTGCGGCCGGCACGTAAGGGCCGGATACGAACTCGCTGTAGCCAACGAGATCGAAGAAGAACGCGTCGTCTCGCTGTCCAGCGAACGCCTTGATCCCGCCCGCCTCAGCGATGATCGGGTCTGGTGCGATGGACGCGGTCGAGGGCGGCGTTGAGTCACCCACGATTGGATCACCCAAGCCAGTGATAGTGAACGTCTGTGGATCGCCGCTGAAATCGATATCGACCGTCGCGTCGTCGGCGAGGTCACCGTCCGTGTCGATGTGAAGGGTGTACGTGACATCGTTACTGAACGCGGCAGTCGCATTGTCTGCGGGCGCGGTCAATCCGTTGACCCCGATGGCGACGACGAGGTTACCGTTGTTCGACGGGCTCCTGAACGCGAAGACATCCGTGATGTCAGCCGGCGAGTCTGATTCAACGCCGGGTGAGTCACGGTGGTCGGCGCCATCGGCACCGCGGGCGATCGTGATCGCGAATACGGCACCCACCGCCAGAACCAGTGCGATGACTACAATGCTCAGGCGTGACCTGAGAACTTGAACTTGCATTACTATTCCTCCTCCGTTAGTAGTTTGACTTTGTGCCTCGGCCGGGCAATCTACACGGTTATTCGCGGGAAAACGGCAAACAGATCACTAGGAAGAGAGAATTGGACGGCGAGTTTACCCGGCGAAGGGCTCTAGAGGTCGGCGGCGAGGATGGGGTCGGAGGTAGGCCGCGAGCTGCCGCCTGCAGGTTCTATAGTGATAGCAACAGAGTCGACCACCGACGGGTCAAGCTGGAACGCAACCGACGCTTTTCCGTTCTCGACTGACAGAATCCCTGCACTCTCGGCAACACCATCGGAGATCGTCCACGCCTGGTAGGCCCGGTCCGAGGCGAGTGGCTCAAGCCCTTCGATGCTCAACACCGCTAGATTCTCATTGGACACGACCACCAGTTTTCCCGCGGCGGGGGAATCGCCCGCAAGCGTGCGCACGAAAGCGTCGTCGGTCGAAGACTGAAGCACGGCCACCCAGACGGCCAAGCCAATTACTGCGACAGACAGCACAGCGATCAGCGCCGGCTGGAACGTTGGCGGTCTCAGCCATGAAAAGATCCCCCTGTCGTCACGCGCGTGCTGGGCGGCATCGACGCTCGTCTCCCCGTGCACCTCACGCATGATTCGCGCTTTGAGAGACGTTGGAGGATCGCGTTCTTCGGGTTCGAAGGCCAGCGATCGGCCAGCCGCCAACAGGTCTTGTACGCCCTCATGTTGTTGGCAACCGGCGAGGTGATCCCGAACGTCTCTCATTTCGTCGCCCGGCAGCGCGTCAAGTGAGAACGCACCGAGCAGGTCGTTTACTTCATCGCAGGTCATAACTTCAGACGTTTCCCAGCGCTATCCGAAGCTTGCCCATCGCAAGCCTCAGTCTGCTTTTCACAGTCCCCAACGGCACGCCCAGCTTCTCCGATATCTCAACATGTGTCAGGCCGTTGAAAAACGCGAGTTCGACCGGCGACCGCTGATCTGCCGGCAACGAGCCGAGCGCCGAACGAACGTCCTCACGATCCATAGTGAGCGCCACGCGCTCGGCTGGATCCGGGCTGGTCCCGGCGAGGTAGTCGAGGTCCTCAGGAGCCCCGGCCGCTCGCTGGCCGCGTTCCGATCGCAACGTGTCGATCGCTCTTCGGTGCACGATTGTCATCAATAACGACTTAAGCCTGCCGCGGGTGGGATCGAGTTTCGAACCCTGCCGCCAGATCATCAAGTAGGCCTCCTGGACAGCGTCCTCCGCCGACGCGCTGTTGCCGAGGATGCGGTATGCCAGGCCGAACGCCTGCTTGCTAGTCCGATCGTAGAACTCCTCCAGCGCATCGGGATCGCCCTTGCGAATACCCAACGCCAGGTCATGATCCTCTCCGTATACTGTTCGGTCAGAACGAGCGTTCAGATCAGTCTCCACTAATGTTCGGCCGATGAGAGAAGCTATCCGAGGAACCGAACAGATCATACCCGAACGCGTGGGACACGGGTCCTGGTGGCCATGGGTATGAGAGGACGGCTGCGTGAACGCCGAACTGCCCCCTATTCTCAGGACGGTCGCGAAGTCCAGGGCCCCCTCGCTGTATGATTTAGGCCGGGTTCGTACTGACTCCGAGTAAGGAGGGGAAACCCTATTAAGCTAGCACCGACAGAGGCAGGATTCTCTCCAGAGCGGCTCGAGCGGATCACCGACCATCTCACGAGGCACTACATCGACCCCGGCAAGATCGCCGGGTGCCAGGCGCTCGTAGCGCGACGGGGCCACGTGGCCTACTTTCGTTCGCTCGGTTTTCTGGACCGGGAGCGCCGGCGCCCGATGGTAGATGACACCATCTTCCGCATCTTTTCCATGACAAAGCCGATCACTTCAGTGGCGCTCATGACCTTGTATGAGCGGGGCTACTTCCAGCTGAACGACTCCGTCCATCGCGTCATCCCGGAGTGGGGCGACATGATGGTATACGTCTCTGGCGAGGGTGAGCGCATGCAGACGCGCGCCCCGACCCGTCCCATGACGTTTCGTGACCTTCTGAGCCATCAAAGCGGTCTGTCGTACGGAGCCGGTCTGCAACAACTGATTGGTGTGGACGCTCCGCTTCATCCAGCCGACGCTGCGTACGTCTCCTCCGGCATCCATCGCGGCCCTGGCGAGACGCTGCGCAGCTTCGTCGAGAAGCTATCGCATGTGCCGCTGCGTTTCGACCCCGGAGACCGCTGGATGTACTCGTACTCCACCGACGTGTGCGGCTACTTGGTGGAGGCGATGTCCGGCATGCCGTTCGACCAGTACCTACAGGAGACGATCTTCGAGCCGCTCGGCATGGGCGACACCGCGTTCTTCGTTCCGCCCGAGAAGAAGGACCGGCTAGCCGCGAACTACGGCCGCGCTGCCGACAAGTCCCTGCGCCTCATCGACGACCCGGAGACGAGTTCATACCTCGAGCGTCCGTCCTTCGTTTCCGGCGGCGGCGGCCTGACCAGCACAACCGCCGACTACTTTCGGTTCTGCGAGATGCTCCGACGCGGTGGTGAGCTGGATGGCGCACGGATTCTCGGCCCACGCACGCTCCGGCTGATGACGCAGAACCACCTGACGGCTGGCCGGGACCTTGCGCAGATGGCCATCGGTGCGTTCTCCGAGACAGCGTTTGACGGCATCGGGTTCGGCCTCGGTTTCGCCATGACCCTCGACGAGGTGAGCGCCGGTTCGATCGCGGCTGGAGATTACTACTGGGGTGGTGCCGCATCGACGATCTTCTGGGTGGACCCCAGCGAGGATCTTGTCGTCATCTTCATGACGCAGCTCATCCCCTCGGCGACCTTCAACTTCCGAGGCCAGCTGAAGAACATCGTCTATTCGGCGATCGTTGATTGACTGCTGCGGCTGCGGACGAGAACGCGCCGCGCTGACGCGAGGAGTCGCGACAGAGCCCTCCGGGGGAGAGTTCGATACCGGCTGGCCGACTACGATCGGGCGCGCTGACGGCTAGCCGCTCATCCGGTTTTGTGCGTCCAGCGCCGCGGTCTTGTAGCACTCTGCAAGCGTCGGGTAATTGAAGACGGTGTTCAGGAAGTAGTCCATCCCGCCTTTGAACGCGAGCACCGCCTGCCCGATGTGGATCAGCTCCGTCGCCCCGGACCCAATCGCGTGCACGCCCAACAACTTGTGGCTCTGGAGGTCGAAGATGAGCTTCAGCAGCCCGCGTTCGTCGCCCAGGATCTGACCGCGCGCGATCTCCCGATAGCGAGCCTTCCCTACCTCGTACGGAATCCCCTGCTCCGTCAGCGCCTCCTCCGTCCGGCCAACCATCGAGATCTCTGGGATCGTGTAGACCCCGTGCGGAAACAGCTCCGGCACCATGGCTGTCTCTTCGCCGAACATGAATGACGCGGCCACCCGCCCCTGCTCCATAGAAGTCGCCGCAAGGCTCGGAAAGCCGATCACGTCGCCGACCGCATAGATGCTCGGCTCAGATGTCTGGAAGTGCTCGTTAACCTCCAGACGGCCGCGCTCATCCGCCTTCAGTCCAACAGCGCCCAGATCGAGGCTCTGCGTCGCGCCCGTGCGCCCAATGCTGTACAGCGCTGCATCCGTCACGATCCGCTTTCCGCTTGCCAGCACGATCTCAACGTGGTCGCCTCGGGAATCCGTCGTTAGCTCGATCGCAGAAACCTCTTCGCCCAAGCGCATCGTCGCCCTGTTCTGTCGCATCTCATAGATCAGCGCGTCCGTTATCTCGTCGTCGACGAATTCGAGCAGCTCGTTTCGCTTGTCAATGAGCGTGACCCGAACGCCCAGCGCCGCGAAGATGCTTGCGTACTCCGTTCCGATCACACCGCCGCCGACGACCGAAAGCGTCCGCGGCGGACCCCCGATGTCGAGAATATCGTCGCTGGTGAACACCCGCTTCCCGTCGAATGGTATGTGCTCGTCCCGCGTCGCCGCCGTGCCGACAGCGATCACGATGAACTCCGCCGTCAGCTCACGAGGCGTGCGCCCATCTAAGAAGTCCACACTAATCGAGTTCGGCCCCACGAACGATGCCTCCGCGCCGATCAGCTCCACGCGGTTTCGCGCCAGCTGGTGGCTGACGACCTCACGCTCGCTGCGGATCACGTGGTCGACCCGGAACATCAGGTCGGACATAGTGATCTGCTTTTTGACGGTATAGGCTGCCCCATAGAGTTCGCGCTGGCTGTAGCCCGTTAGGTAGAGCACGGCCTCGCGCAGCGTCTTGCTGGGGATAGTTCCAATGTTGATACAGCTGCCGCCAACAACTGCGCTCCGCTCGACGACCGCGACGCGCTTGCGGAGCTTGGCGGCCTGAATCGCGGCCCGTTGGCCGCCCGGTCCTGAACCGATGACGATCAGGTCGAAGTCGAAACTGGACGAGGCGTCGGCCACGGCATCAGGATAGCAGAACCGCCCGCCTCGGTCTGTGACTCCTTCCGGGTCCTGGCGGAAGAGGAAGGTGGTCCGGTCAGTATTTGCGACTGGCGACCCCGACCGGATTCGAACCGGCGATCTCCACCGTGACAGGGTGGCATGTTAAACCGCTACACCACGGGGCCGATTTGCCGCACGCAACACAACGTGTCACGGTCAGCGTCTTAATTCTATGGCGGCCCATTGAGGCGGTCAACCATCGTGTGGTGTTGGTTGACGCAGACGCCGTATAATGCACGAAGTCACGTGAAACAGAAAAACGATGCCTAAGAAGTACCACAGACCTCCAGCGGCGAAGCGCCGTAAGAGTAAGAAGTCTACGACTGCGCCTCGGGTCCTTGAGCCCTTGCCCGAGGACCGCACCGATCACAGTACAGCCGTTGTTGAGGACGCCGCGTCCGAACAAGAGGATGAGGTTTACGACGACGCGAAAGAGGCCGCCGCGCCGTTGCCCTCTGCCGCGTTCGAGCGCCCCACTCAGGTTTCGCATCTTGTGATGGACTATGGATATGTGTTGAAGGACATCAGGTTGTCTGTGGCTCTCGCGGCGTTCCTGATCGTCGCCCTTGTGATCACGGCGATCTTCCGTTAGAAACGCAAGCGGTTAATCGCGACGACTATCCCCACGACGACGGCGATGTATCCCGAGATGTCGCCCGTCTGGATGATCGTATTGCTATCGACGATGTTTCGCACGACGTACGCCAGTACGACACCCAGAGCCGCCACGATCTGGAGGGGGGTTCCGGATTTGCGGTTGGTGGCGAGGGTCACCGGCTCGGCGACCGCCCAGCCGATGCCCATTCCGATAAAGATCGAGAAGAACCCGAAGCTACCCGGTAGCAGGTAGCCCCAGAGAAGGCCCAACACCACGCCAGACACTCCGGCCGCTGCGGCCGCCCTCGCAAGTAACAGAGGGTTGATCTCAAGCTGTGGCAGCTTGCGTGCTGGGGCGCACGTTTGGCATCGGGCGCCAACATCCGTCATTACGACGCACCGCGGGCAGACAGGCGTGTCGCAGCGCCCGCACGCCAACCCGGTTTCAGTGTCAGGATGGCGCGCGCATTGCATCTTCGGGAGCGGGTCTCGTTACTTCGCCTGTGCCAGCCTCGCGCGGCTTAGAGAGTCGCGATCACGGGCGACGGCAAGATAGTCGTTAATTGCGCTGTCCGGCAACGGAATGTTCCCGGGCTCCCGCTCTTCTGGCCGCCCCAGGGCATGATAGTCGCTGCCACCCAGCGGAAGCAGATCGAATCGCTCGGCCAGTTGGCGGAACGTCTCGACCTCGTCCGGACGGTAGTCCTGATAGTAGACTTCCATCGCGATCAGTCCGGCGTCCTTGAGGCGTCTCAAAAGATCATCGAGGGAACCAGCGGCGCGTAGCTCACGTGGGTGTGCCAGCGTCGTCAGGCCCCCGACGCCGTCGATGAGATCGACGACATCCTCCGGATCGAGTCGCTCACGCCCGACGTAGGCCGGCCCGGTGCGGCTGAGATAGAGGTCGAACGCCCGGTTCGTCGACTCGACGTGACCATTCTCAACAAGGGCGAGCGCGATGTGCGGCCTGCCTACAACACCCTCCCCGGCGATTTCGAGGACACGCTCCCAGCTCACAGGCTTGTTAAGCTCCGCCAGTTTCGCAACCATCTTCTCAGCGCGGCCCAGACGGGACTCCTGAAGTCGCGTTAGCTTCTTCAAGAAACCGGCGTCTTTCCAGTCGATGAAGTGGCCGAGGATGTGCACCTCGTTTCCGGGTACGTCGGTGCTCATTTCGATTCCGGGAATGAGGGTCAGATCGGCGTAGCGTTCGGCGGCCCTGAAGGCTTCCGGCAGCCCGTCAACCGTGTCATGGTCTGTGAGTGCGTGGATTCGTACGCCGTTCTTGTAGGCGAGGTCGACGAGTTCGCTGGGGGTCAGCCGTCCGTCAGAGAACGTGCTGTGGGTGTGGAAGTCTCCTTTGCTGGCCACTACTCTACCTCTCGGTCGACACGCTCAATGTTCGTGGCGCGTCCGCTAGTTCGATCGATCGAGATAATCACTGAGTTGAAGATCGCAGGCCCTTTTTCTACCGGATTCCAGCGGGTGGGCCTCTGAGTCAGAAAACGCTCGAGGACCGGCTCGGTTTCCATGCCAAGCACCGAGTTCTGCGCACCGACCATTCCGAGGTCGCTTACATAGGCTGTTCCCTTGGGAAGGACACGAGCGTCGGCTGTGGGGATATGCGTGTGCGTGCCCACGACCGCGGTAACGCGTCCGTCGAGGTAGTGGCCCATGCCGACCTTCTCGCTGGTCGCCTCGGCGTGCAGATCGACGAGAACGATCGAGTAGTCATCGAGTCCATCCAACGCTTCGTCGACAGCCCGGAACGGACAGTCCAGGTTGATACCCATAAACGTGCGGCCCATTAGATTGATGACGGCGATATCGTCCCGTTTGTAGATACCATCACCAGGGGTGCCGGCCGGATAGTTCAGCGGTCGAATAACCGGGTCATCGCCTTCGAGTAGTGGGTACACCTCGCGGTTTTCCCAAATGTGGTTGCCTGACGTCAGAACGTCGACACCAGCGTCGTAGAGGTTCTGTGCTGTTGCGGGGGTAAGACCGCGCCCACCGGCTGTGTTCTCGCCGTTAGCGATCACCAGATCGACTTGGAGGGATCTGCGTACGTCCGGGAGCACAGCTGCGACCGTGCGCCGGCCGAGCTTGCCAACGACATCGCCGATCATGAGCACGTTGAACGACATGTTATGCCCTGAGGGAAAAAGACCTCGTCGGTCCCAACTAACTACTTCGCGTATTCTATCGAGCGGCGTTCTCGGATGACAGTGACCTTCACCTGTCCTGGGTAGTCGAGGTTCTCCTGAATGCGTTTGCTGATCTCCTTGGCCATGCGCTGCGCCCCGAGGTCGTCGACTTCCTCCGGCTTGACGATGATACGGATCTCACGGCCCGCCTGGATTGCGTAGGACTTCTCCACGCCTGGCAGAGCGTTCGCGACCTCTTCAAGGGCCTCAAGCCGTTTCAAGTAAAGCTCCAGGGATTCTCTGCGTGCGCCGGGCCGGCTGCCACTAATGGCGTCGGCCACAATAACGATCATCGCCTCCGCGGAGGTGGGTTCGACCTCTTCGTGGTGCGCTTCGATACAATGGACGACGGCGGGTTGTACGTTGTGCCGGCGTGCCAACTCGGCGCCAAGAACCGCGTGTGTGCCCTCGGAATCGTGGTCGATCGCCTTGCCGAGGTCGTGAAGCAGGCCGCCTCGTCTCGCGACATCGACGTCGGCCCCGAGTTCGTGCGAGATCATCGCTGCGAGGTTGGCGGTTTCGATAGCGTGTTTCAGCTGGTTCTGTCCGTAGCTGTAGCGAAACTTCAAGCGTCCAAGCGTGCGGATGATCTCAGGGTGTAACCCAGGCGTCCGCGCCTCGATGATCGCCTCTTCGCCGGCCTCTCTGATCGATCCTTCTACCTCCTTGCGAGCCTTCGCCGTCATCTCCTCGATGCGGGCGGGATGAATCCGCCCGTCCGTGAGGAGCTTCGTTAAGGCGATGCGGGCGATCTCGCGCCGCACCGGATCGAACGTAGACAATGTGACTGCGTCCGGTGTGTCGTCGATGATCACGTCGACGCCCGTGGCGTGCTCGAGGGAACGGATGTTGCGGCCCTCGCGCCCGATGATTCGGCCCTTCATGTCCTCCGAGGGAATAGGCACGATCGAGACCGTGTTCTCCGAGACGACGTCGCTCGTAAGGCGCTGCATCGTCATTGCGATGATCTTGCGGGCGCGCTCCTCGGCCTCTTCTTTGACTTCTTGCTCGATCTCCCGGAAGCGGCGGTTAACTTCGTCGCGAATCTCCCGCTCGACCTGCGCCAGGAGCATCTCCTTCGCCTCGCCAGCAGTGAGGCTTGAGATTCGCTCAAGCTCCCCCTTACGCTCTTCCTCGAGTTCGGCTATCTCGGAGCGTTTCTTCTCAAGCGCCTGCTCCTTGTTCTGAACGTTGTTCTGACGTTGTTCGACCGAGTCTAGCTTACGGTCGAGAGTCTCCTCTTTCTGAGAGAGACGTCGCTCAGAGCGTTGAAGCTCGTTACGCCGCTGGCGAAGCTCTGCTTCAGCCTGCTGGCGTACCTTGATGGCCTCTTCTTTGGCCTCGAGTAGAATTTCCTTCTGGCGTCCGTCGGCGTCACTGAGTATTCGGGCGGCGGTTCGGTCTGCCTTGCCAATGCGAGATTGGCGAATGCGCTGTTGATAGAAAAGACCGCCTGTCGCACCGATGATAACGCCGACAATGCCCAGAATAAGGGCAAGTAACATGTCGACTCACTTCCTGTGGATTTGAGAGTTTTAGTAAGCATTAGCTAAGATCTGACCTGCAGAATAGCTTCTGAGATCATACGTCCTGTGTATTAAGGGTGTCAAGGAGTGCTAATGCGTCTTAACACGTGACACGAAGCGCGTTGATAGGTTCGGAACCAGTTAGTCGGATGCGCCGTTAGGGGCGCCGCTGTGGGCCTCCGCCCATAGGCGCGCCACCGTCTGGGATGACGTTTCGAAGTCGAAACCCCTCTGTAGGAGAAAGTTCCCCAGGCGCCGTCTGAAGCTCTGATGATCCAGTTTCGAGAGCGACTGCGCGCGTCGCGCTGCCGCTCGGTAGGCGGCGTCAGCATCGTTAAGGGCCGAAGCCGATTCCTCGGCGAGCTTGACGTCAACACCTTTCGAGCGCAGTTCGGCTGCGACGAGGCGTCTGCCTCGCGGGCTCGTGCGATTGCGGCTCTCCACGAATGATCGGGCGTACTCTGCGTCGTTCACTAGGCCGACTTCGCGGAGGCGTCTTATCGTGGCGTCACGAACCTCGACAGCGATCCCTTTCTTGCCGAGCCTGTCTCGGAGCTCGTGCTCGCTGCGCGGCGTATACGCGAGCAGCCGTAGCGCCGACTTCATTGCAATGTGCTTGGCTTCTGCCTCCCGGACCGTAGTCAGTCGCTCTGCCGAGATCTCTTCACCCGCGCGTAAGTCGAACGTCACGCAGATGTCGCGACTAAGCGTCAGCGCTAGTTCATCGTCGACGTATAGATCGAGAGTTCTACGTCGTGGCCTGCGTTCCAGCGACGTTATGCGCATTCGCGGTTGACGCTACTCTCCTTCGACACCGGTTGGGATGGCGCCGTTCTCCGCGGATTCCGGTCCTCGGATGAGCGCTTCCAGCTCTTGGGCGATGTCTGGGTTCTCTCTCAGGAACGCCTTGGACTGTTCACGCCCCTGGCCGAGGCGTGTTTCGCCGTAAGAGTAGAACGATCCTTGTTTCTTGATGATCTCTGCCTCGACGCCGAGGTCGATGATGTCGCCCTCGCGGCTGATGCCGATGCTGGGGCCGCTGAAGATGATGTCGAACTCGGCCACGCGAAAGGGTGGCGCTATCTTGTTCTTCACGACCTTCGCGCGGACGCGGCTGCCGATGACCGTACCAGACTGCTTGAGGCTCTCGGTGCGCCGTAGATCGATGCGTACCGAGCTGTAGAACTTCAAGGCGCGGCCGCCGGGCGTAGTTTCGGGATTTCCGAAGACAACGCCAATCTTCTGGCGGAGCTGGTTGATGAAGATGACAGCCGATCGCGAACGGGAGATGGCGCCGGTGAGCTTGCGCAACGCCTGCGACATGAGACGAGCCTGGAGGCCCGGTAGCGAGTCTCCCATATCGCCCTCGATCTCCGCGCGCGGGACGAGGGCCGCCACCGAGTCGATGACGATGGCGTCGACCGCGTTCGAACGCACGAGCGCCTCGCAGATCTCGAGCGCCTGCTCTCCGGTGTCGGGCTGCGAGATGAGCAGCTCCGCAATGTTGATGCCGATGGCCTCGGCGAACGTCGGATCGAGCGCGTGCTCGGCATCGATGTACGCTGCTAGTCCGTTGTTACGCTGCGCCTCCGCGATGATGTGCATTGCGAGCGTTGACTTACCTGCCATCTCTGGACCGAATATCTCCGTGACGCGGCCGCGGGGAATACCACCCGCGCCAAGGGCGATGTCTAGTGAGAGTGAGCCCGTGGAAATGGTCTCGACCGTCATATCTGCGGCTACCTCGCCAAGGCGCATGATCGAACCGCGGCCGAAGTCCTTTTCGATCTTGCTAATCGCCAGCTCCAGTGCTTGTGTGCGGTCGTCGCTGGTGCCGTTTTTCTTGCTCATCTGTTCGCTCCTGTGCTCAATCTTTCCTCAAATCGAGGCCGATGATAGCACGCAGCCTAGGCCATAACAACGGGATTTAGGCGCAAATCCGAACAAATTTGCTAATCAGTCTATAAGAGGTCAAGTCGTGTTCACGCGCAGTTACAATGATCCCGCAACCTGCGCCATGATGAACAGAAGGAACATTGCGATCATCGGCGAGAGGTCGATCATCCCCAATCGCGGCATGATCGACCGGATTGGTCCGAGGATCGGTTCGGTAATCTCGTGGATCACACCGTACAACGGATTGCTGGGATCGACGCCTGTCCAGGAGAAGATGATCCTGATGAAGATCGAAGCAATCAGGACGTATACCAGAATTTGGAGGAAGAGCCCTAGTGCCTCGATGACCTATTCTCCCAACTGCTTCGCTTTTTCGAACGCCGCTTCGATCGCATCTGTAAACGCCGCGCGCACCGCCGCTTCTTCGAGCACCCGCAGGGCCTCGGTGGTCGTCCCGCCGGGTGAGGTTACCTCGTTGCGGAGCACCGCCGGGTGACGGCCGCTCTCTCGCGCGTAGAGGGCGGATCCGTAAAGCGTCTGCTTCACCATCCTCTCAGCATGGTCGCGCCTGAGGCCGATATGTACCGCCGCGTCGATCATTGCTTCCATCACTAGAAATACGTACGCCGGACCGCTAGAACTGACAGCTGTCGCCATGTCCACGTACTTCTCATCGGCAACGTACAATTCCTGCCCCAGTACCGCAAGCACGTTGCGAACCGACGTGCGCGCGTCCTCAGAAACCTCCGTAGAAGCAGTCCATACAGTCATGCTCTCGCCGACTTGAGCGGCGGTATTGGGGATCGCGCGGGCGACGGCGTCGTGGCCGAGCGCCTTCTGGATCGTTTCGATTCGGACGCCGGCCATGATCGACATAACGGTCTGATCCGACTTCATCCGGCCCGACAGCTGACCGGACGCCTTCGCGAACTCTTGCGGTTTCACCGCCAGCACCACAATCTCGGCTCCGAGCGCCGCGTCGGGCTCCTCGGCAACCTGAACCCCGTACGTTTTCGAAAGGTGATCGCGCCGCGGCGCCATGATCTCGGAGACGGCGATAGAGTCGGGACTCGCGATCTTCTTGTCGACAGCCCCCGCGATGATGGCTTCACCCATGAGGCCGCCGCCGATGAATCCGAGCTTCATGGCAAGCTCCTCTCTCCGAACAATGCTCGTCCTATTCGCACGTGTGTCGCCCCCTCTTCGATCGCGACCTCGAAGTCGTTTGTCATGCCCATCGACAGTTCGCTGAGACCGAGACCGTCGGCGCAGTCCCGAAGCTGACGGAAGACGGGTCGGACGCTCTCCGTATCCTCTGTGATCGGTGCGACTGTCATCAAGCCACGAACATCGAGGTTGGGAAAGGTGGATATGGTATTGAACTCGTCAGGTAGCGCCTCAGGAGCGAACCCGAACTTGCTTGGCTCTGCTGCTGCGTTAACTTCCAAAAAAACGGGAAACGGAGTCGATGCTCTGCGTGAAATTGCTTCGGCCAGGTGGAGCGAGTCCACGGAGTGAATTATATCAAAGAGATCGAGTACGGCCCTTACCTTGTTGGTCTGCAGGTGCCCGAGCATGTGATGCGAAACGCGCGCGGGAAGGTCTGACAGCTCAGATCGCTTCGCCTGCGCCTCCTGCACCCGGTTCTCGCCGATATCGGCGATTCCCGCTGCGATGGCCTCGCGGACGACGTCCGGCGGAAATCCTTTGGTGACGGCGATAAGCGTGATCTCCTTCGGCGAACGCCCGCTGCGCTCGCAGGCGGCGTCCATCCGTTCACGAACCTGCTCCAGACGCTCTGCGACTGTCTGGCGCTTCATCGCAGCCAGTATAGCAGCGGCGGTCCGCTCCCGAGTGATACGAAGGGGTTGCTATAATTCAGCGGCTGAACGGAGATCAACCAGGGAGGCGTTGATGATCGTATCGATACTGATGCGAAAGACCCGAATCAAAGACCGGGGCGAGTGGGAGAGGCGCCTCAGCGGCGTTCTACCGCGCGTGACGGATATTCTGAAGGGCGAGGAGGGGTTTGCCTCAGTCGAGTACTCCTGGGGCGTCGAGGGCGACGGTGAAATGATGCAGTTGACCAGATGGGATACGCCTGAAGACTGTCAGCGTCACGTCCGGGAGGGTGGCGCCGCCGACATCGCCACGATCGAGGACGCGGCGCTTCCGACAGCCCCGTTTCCGGACGGCGCCTGGGTGCGCAAGACGTTCGAGGTCGTCGAGAAGGCTTCGTGACACCACCGGAAGACGGCGACTTCCTCTGCGGCGGCTGGATCTGGGACTCCGTTCATCGTGAGCTGAGTAAGTTCGAGCGCAAGCGTAAGGGCTGGAAGGACGAGCCTGAGGCTGTCGAGCGGCTTCAAGGCGCCCGATCGGTCACGCTCTACCGCTGGGGACAGCCGCCGATGCAGACTGCGACCGGCCAGATGATGCCGGCCTCACTCGCTCGCATCGTCGTCGCCTACGAAGCGGGCGGCGATCTGACGATCAACGAGAACGACCGCGAGTGCGCGCCGAAACTCGCGAACGCGATCGCCGAGTCGTACGGGTTCGAGGTGACCGAAGAGGGTGCGCCCGGAGGGAGGCGCGGCGGCAACACACCGGACCGTGACGAGATGGGACGACTTGTGAACCAGAGTGGAAAGACCGAAGTGGTTCTCGACGAGGTGACGAGAGAGATCACGATCACCAAGAGCCGGTTCCCCATCGGCAAGAAGCGGCGGACGGTGCCTCTGGCGGAACTTCGCCGTCTTGAGCTCGGCTACGAGGTGGCCGGGGCCACCGAGACGTTCACGGTTTGGGGGCTAGTCGGCTACGACGAGGAGCGAATACCGCTGGCGTCCTACTCCGGATTCGAAGGCTGGGCGGAACCGCAAGAGTGGCGCGACTTCGCGGACGAACTCGCCCGGTCGCTCGGCGTCGAACTTACGACGGCGTTCTGATCTAGCGCTGAATAGCGGCGATCTCGTCCAGCTGCACGATCTTCACAGCCGACGCGTCGAAGACGTCGCGAAACTGCTGCCGGAACGCGCCCATGTGCTCGCTGGCGCTGTGGGTCCCAGCCGCCTCGCCGTCCTTGTACATTTCGAACACCGTAATCTCTAGAGGGTCTTCCTTGCTGCGGTTCATCACGTACAGCAGTGCGCCGGGCTCGTTCTTCTCGACCGCGCTGACCATCGCCTTGATCGCGGCCTCAGCCTCGGCCTCTTTTCCTTCGTTGATCCTGAACTGCGCGAGTATCGTAACCATGGGGCTCCTCTCGTTGGTGCGTTGTCGCTACGAGAGTCTAGCAGGGCGAAGGTCAGCGGGCCAAGGGTTGGATAGCTCAACCGCACCGGTTATACCCGCATGACCGGCACACCAAGCACCCCTCCTGATACGCGAGCAGCGCGCCGCACTTCGGGCAGCCGACGCCCGAGGACTCGCCGGTTCGCATCGCCTCTCCGCGACCCGCGACCCCTGACCCTTCACCCTCGCCCAGAAACTTTCGCTCAAGCCAATGGAAGACGTAGTCGACGACCGACGTTGCCCAGGGGATGTCGGGGTTCGTCGTCGGGCCTGACGGGTCGAAGCGGGTGTTGCGCATCTTCGGCGCCAGCGCTTCGAGCGGCACGCCGAACTGAAGGGAGATCGAAGCTACCTTGGCCACGGCGTCCATCAAGCCGGAGACCGTCGAGCCTTCCTTGTTCATCTTTACGAACAGCTCGCCGGGACGCCCGTCCGGGTACATACCGACCGTCAGATAGCCCTCTTGGTCGCCGACTCGGAACTTGTGCGTGACGGACCGACGCTCGTCCGGCAGGAATTCACGCACAGGGTGCGGCCGCTCGATCGCTCCCACGCCTGCCACGATCTCCTGCAGCGCTTCCGCCGTCTCTTGCTCCGGGCCCTTAACGTTGACGGTCGCGTGCGAAAGAACCGAGTAGTCGCGCGAACCATCGCGGTAGATCGTGATCCCTTTACAACCCTCGCGGTAGGCCAGCCAGTAGGCGTTGGCGACGTCGGCCTGCGTTGCCGGTTCAGGGAAGTTGATCGTCTTCGAAACGGCGTTGTCCGTGTGCCGCTGGAACGCCGCCTGCATTCGCACGTGCCACTCGGGATCGATCTCGTGGGCGGTGACGAAGAGCCGCGTAGCCCAGTCGGGAACCCTCTGCGTTTCTGAACAGGTCTCGTTCCATTCCGCCAGACTTCCGCCCCCCGCCAGGTGATCGAGCAGCTCCTCGCTGTAGAAGCTGCCCTCCTTTGCCGAGTTGAGAAAGTGACGGTTGACCTCGCGAAGCTGCGTCAACTTTCCGGCGTCCTTCGCATCGAGGTAGTGCTGGCGCGTGAAGGCCAGCGAGAACACGGGCTCGATGCCCGAAGATGCGTCGGCGATGATCGAGATCGTGCCCGTCGGCGCCACGGTTGTACGGGTGGCGTTGCGGTACGGGTTGTCGGGGTCGTATCGGGAGCCCTCGAACGCTGGAAAGCGCCCGCGCTCCTCGGCGAGTTCGAGCGACGCCTGGTTCGCCTTCTCCTGGACGAAGCGCATGATCTCTTCGCCCAGCGTGAGCGCCTCTTCGGAGTCGTACGGCACCCCGAGCTGCATCAGCGCGTCGTGCCAGCCCATCACGCCAAGCCCGATCTTGCGGGTCGCCTTGGTGGCGACATCGATCTGGTCCAGCGGATAGCGGTTCATGTCGATCACGTCGTCGAGGAAACGGACGCAGATCGGGATTACTGAGGCGAGCCGCTCCCAGTCCATGCGCGCGTGGGCGTGTCCGTCCTTACCGCGCTTCTCGGCGGATGTCTTGACGAACTTCCCTAGATTCAACGAGCCGAGGTTGCACGACTCGTACGGCAGAAGAGGTTGCTCGCCGCAGGGGTTCGTGGCCTCGATCTGACCGAGGTTGGGCGTCGGGTTGTCGCGATTGATGCGGTCGATGAAGACGATACCGGGGTCGCCGTTGTTCCAGGCGTTGGCGACGATCAAGTCGAACACGTGACGCGCGCGGCGGCGCCCGACGGGCTCGTCCGTACGCGGGTTGATGAGGTCGTACTCGTCGTCGGCTTCGACGGCTTGCATGAACTCCTCGCTGAGCGCGACGGAGATGTTGAAGTTCGTTAGCGACCGCATGTCGCTTTTCAGGTTGATGAACTCCTCGATGTCAGGGTGTGTGACGGAGACGATGCCCATGTTCGCGCCGCGCCGCGTCCCACCCTGCTTGATCGCCTCCGTCGCGGCGTCAAAGACGCGAAGGAACGATACGGGGCCGGAGGCGACTCCCATCGTCGATTGAACGCGGTCGCCCCGTGGGCGAAGGCTCGAGAACGAGAATCCCGTGCCGCCGCCGGACTGGTGGATGCCCGCCGTGTCCTTGATCGCTTGGAAGATGCCTTCGATGCTGTCGGGGACTGGAAGCACGAAGCAGGCGGAAAGTTGCTGCAGCCCACGGCCCGCGTTCATGAGCGTTGGTGAGTTCGGCAGGAAGTCGAGCCGCTGCATCAGCTCAAGGAACCTTTTCTCATATTCGTCGACGAGATCGTGGCGTAGTGGGTTGTGGATAAGCTCCGCCTGCGCGATATTGTGGGCGACACGCCGGAACAGTTGCTCGGGCGTCTCGGTCGGTGCGCCAGCGTCATCTTTCGCGAGGTAGCGGCGCTCCAGGACCAGACGGGCGTTATCGGAGAGCGGAATTCGTGTTTCGATCTCGTCTGGGCGTTTTCGGGTGGCCATCGTAATTTCAGTATACCTCCGGCGCTATCGACGCCCGCGTCCCGGGTGTCACTATAAAATCGTATTGACAATCCGGTCAGACTGGTTAGAATCTGACTTGCCAGACTGCCATCAGAAGGAGCGAAACCATGGCAATTTCCGCCGCCCGTCTCTCAGCCGAGTCCGAGCCGTCACTAGGCGTCCTGCGAGCATCGGCTGTTCGAATCACGCAGAAGAACCCGGATGTGAACCTCTACGTGACGGCGCTACCCCTGAGGGCGTTGCTTGGCCGGTTCAAGCCGGACACGTACGCCACCGATAACCCGCAGGGCTACCAGCGTCCCGTGACGCCTTCGCGTGTGCGAAAGCTCTCGGAGTACGTGAGGAACGAAGAAGGGATGCTTCCTACGTCCATTTTGCTCTGCATTCGCCAGCCTCATCGCGCGGAGTTCCAGTCCACGGACGGCCAGCCGGAGGGTGGACAGGCAGGGATCTTGAGTGTGGACCCGTCGATCCCAATGTGGGTTGTCGATGGCCAGCACCGGCTCTTCGGGCTGGAGAGAGCGATGAAGAAGGACAAGGCGAAGTGGCTGGCCGATTACCCGCTTCCGGTCGTCATCGTCGATGGCATCGACGCTTACGAGGAGATGCGCTACTTCCACGTGATCAACACACGACAAAAGGGCGTGCCGACAGACATCGTCGACCGGCACTTGCTTGCGATGCGTGAAGCCGAAGGCTCGGCCCTGATCGATCGTGAGGGCGAGAAGAACTACCGCCGCGCTCGCGCGACAAAGCTTGCAGATCAACTGAACTCCGATCCCCAGAGTCCGTGGCGTGGAATGATTCGCATGCCCGGCGACAAGCTGCGGCCCGAGCACACGATGCGCCAGCACAGCGTCGTAACGTCACTCGATCCGGTCTTGTCCGATAGCCTGGTACAGCGAGCGAGCGATGAAGACGCCTGGAAGCTGCTGATTAACTACTGGCGGGCGGCCCGCGAACTGTGGCAGAGTGCCTTCGAGACCCCTCAGGAATACGTCATCCAGCGCTCGCTAGGGGCGGGGGCGCTACACCAGATCTTCCCGGATGTGCTTGAGTTGTGCGGGGCGGACAACGATTTCTCAGAAACGAAAATGAACGACGTGCTCTCGTACGTTGGACGCAGTTCAGGCTTCTGGCACACCGTTCGTGGTCATCACCTGGTGCGACAAAGCGGCGCTCGCTACGTGCGCTCGCTCGCCGAGTATCTTCGCGAGCGTCTGCCGCGACCCGTGCTCAGGCGTCTTTGAGCCCGCGACCCCGCGCGAGCTGAACGGGATCGGCGTGAACGCCGGTTCGCTAGCGAGCCATACCGGTCGCCGGCGTCCCCGGACGGCCGTAGACCCGTACCGTGTTCTTGCCGGCGACTTTTGCTCGGCGAAGGGCTTCGTCTGCGTGATCGATCAGTGATTCCGGGCGGATGGGCTGCGCAGTGGGAGGTGAGAACATTCCGACGCTGGCGCTGATTCGGATAGCCTCGCCTCCAACCACAAGATTCATGCTGGCTATCCCGGAGCGCAGCCGCTCGGCAAGCAGATGAGCCCCTTCTGCGGACGTTTCTGGAAGGAGGACGCAGAACTCATCGCCGCCGTACCTGGCGACTATGTCGGCGTCTCGCACGGTAGTGCGGATAAACCCTGCAAGTTGCGTTAGGACAGAATCCGCTTCGGGGTGGCCGTAGGACTCGTTGATTTCTTTGAAGTTATCGAGGTCGATCATCAAGCAGGCGATAGCGCTGCCGTAGCGGTTTGCTCGGTTACACTCCTTCTGGATGGCGTCAGATAGATAGCGCCGGTTGTACAGCGTCGTCAGTGGATCGATGAAGGCCAGATTTGCGGCTTCGATCTGGGCTTCTCGATCGGTGGCGTCTGCGTGAGCTCGCGCAATCACATCCATAATCGTGTCCGGCAGCAAGTGCCCAGTGATGTTGTCTTTAGAAACGTAGTCGTAGGCGCCGTGAATGATCGCCTCCTTGGCGATCAAGGCGTCTGTCTGGCCTGTCAGCATGATGGTCGGCGGAAGCTTCGTTTTCGTCGCGGTCCCTACGAGCAGGTCGAGACCACTTTCGCCGGGCAGATTCTGATCTAGGAGCAGGACTTCGAACGTGCGTTCCGCCAGAACGTTGCGGCACTCCGCTACCGACGACACAACCTCGACCTGAAAGTCCGCGCGTTTGTACTTTCTCAGGACCCGCTCGATGATCTCGGTGTCTTGAGGTGCGTCCTCTACCAGAAGCACGGTGAACGATGGCTTGTTACGTTTTCCGAACATGACGAAGCTCCTAGACTCCCGTTTCCGGCGGGAGAGTGGCGGTTGCGATCCAATACTCCTGAATTGTCGTTATTACTCGTAGAAAATCCTTAAATCGGACTGGCTTCGTGATGAAGGTGTTAACGCCCAGGTCGTACGCCTCAGCGACGTCTTCAGCGCGGGTTGAGGCCGTCAGAACGATGACAGGAATTCGATGCAGCCTCGGCGTAGCTCGTATCTTCCTGAGAACGTCGTGACCGCTGATTTTGGGCAGGTTAAGGTCCAACAGTATGAGACTCGGCAGTGGCTCTGCGCCACCCCGGCGGGCCAGCAAGGCTAGAGCCTCCTCACCGTCTCGTGCCACGGTCAGGTGATTCTTGACCATACCTCGTTCCAGGGCTCTCCTTGTGATCTCGATATCGTTGAGATTGTCCTCAATCAGGAGAACGTCGACGGGCGTCTTCTCAGCGTCCACTGTTGCTCTCCTCACATTGCGCGGATGGTCGGAGGTCGTTTGGGATCGTAAAGGAGAAGGTGCTCCCCTCGCCTTCGCGGGAATCCACCCAGATCCGGCCACCTTGCGCCTCCACGACCTTCCGGCAGATTGTGAGACCGGCCCCGGTTCCCTCGTAGTATTCTTGGCGGTTGAGGCGCTGGAAGATCTGGAAGATCTTGTCGTGGTATTGCTCGTCGATGCCGATGCCGTTGTCGCGAACCGAAAAGGTGTTGGCATCGCCCCCCTCACTACAACTGATCTCAACGATCGGATTCGCCTTGTCGCTGAACTTGATTGCATTCGAAATTAGATTCTTGAAGACCTGCCTCGTCCGTGCGCGATCACACATTATCGTTGGCAGAGCCGGCTGGATACGTAGATCCACCTCTCTCTCCTCGATCGAGAACTGCAGGTCGCGGGTGACGTCCTGCACCAGCGCGTCAATCTCAACAGTTTGGTAACTCGCGCCGGTCCGGCTGATGCGGGAAAGTTCAAGCAAATCCTCGATTAGTTGTTTCATCCGGACCGAACTCTCGCGTACGACGTTGATGTATCGCTTCCCCTCGCTGTCAAGTTGGTCGGAATAGTCCTCTTCCAGGAAGGCGCTGAAGGCTTCGATGCCGCGGAGCGGCTCCTTCAGGTCGTGGCTCACAACGTAGGTGAAGTCTCCAAGCTCTCTGTTGGACGACGCTAGCGCTTCATTCGATAGTGCGAGGGCCTCGACGGATCGGGCCAGCTCTTCTTCCGCTCGCCGGCGTTCCTTGACCTCCTCTTCCAGCTCAGTCTTCGATAGGATCAGGTTTTCCGTGCTCTCCTCCGCCCGCCGGAAAAGGTGGAACATGCTGACGAGCAAGCCAATCGCAACGAACATGTAGCTGACGTTCTTCAGCGCGTGCGCCGCGTCGGACCCAGCGTCGAACAACTGGCCCGAGTAAGACACGAACATCATCTGTCCCATGAACCCAACGATGAGCGAGATCACTAGCCAGTGCTCGAAAGCGTCTTCCTTCCAATGGCCTTTGCTCAGGTAGCCGATCAAGGCGATACCAAAGAAGAGGGCGGGGATGAACTCTTCGGGGCGCTGAAACACCATCTCCGGGTAATAGGCGCGCGGTAGCGGCATCATCGCGAAGAACACCAGGCTTGCGATCGTCCACGCCGCCACCATCAAATAGACGGCGCCTTCGCCGAGCCGGCCCGCTTCTCCCATCCGCTGCTCTCTTCGCCACGCCCACCAGCTGAAGAAGAGGAGGAGCGACAAGAACAGGCGTGACCCTATCCAGCTCCACGGGATCAATGACGCCGGCGCCGACGGCCAGAGGTCCGCGAAGAACGTGGACGCTACAACGGCGTGATAGCCGTCCAGAAGCGCCGTCCCAAGGAATCCCGTGCCGATCAGTAAGAAGGTGTTGTTCTTCTTGCTGTAGAACCTGACGAGCGCCATGACGCCGACGAACAGCGCGAGAAGGGAGGCCATCGCCTCCATCAACGTGTGAAGTTGAGTGCTCCCCAGCCAGGCCGAATCGTGGACCAGCAAGAAGCCTAACGCTAGAGCTACGATCAGCGCCGCGTACACGAAGATTCGCTTGTGAAGCCACTCTTCTTTCGTCGTGGCGGGGAACGGAATCGCCGGACTAGCTTGTGCCATGACTCCCTCGATTGGCGTCCGCGCCAACCGTCAGCTTATTGGTGTGTCGATTGATGCGAACAATGTCATCTATCACACGTGTAGACGGTCAAATTAGGTAGGCGTTACAGCTACAGCGCGCCGTTCGAGGGAGTTCGGTCATGCGTCAGCACTGCGGCCCGTTTTGACAGCAGCGTTCGTGCCTAGACCTTGGTTTCCTCAGCAGTCCTAGGCGTCCCACGGTAGGAGCCATCCTTGAGCAAGGCGAAAATCTGGTCCGGGGGCAGCGGCCTGCTGTGGAGGAAGCCCTGGTACTCGTCACAGCCGTGCTCTCGGAGGAAGTCCAGTTGCCGTTGCGTCTCCACGCCTTCCGCGACTACGGTGATGTCAAGGCTATGGGCGAGATTGATCACGCTGATCGCGATTGCCGCATCTTTTGCCTCGCCCGGGAGATCGCGCACGAACGACCGGTCGATCTTGAGGCGGTGAATGGGGAAGGTGTGTAGGTGTTGGAGTGAAGAGTAGCCAGTGCCGAAGTCATCTATGGCAATACGAATACCCATGGCTGAGAGTTGATCAAGGACGCTCTTGGTGACCTCTGGGTTCTGCATAATAGTGCTCTCGGTGACTTCTAACTCGAGGAGTCGAGGGTCGAACCCTGTCTGCTCTAGAGTGCGAACAACCCTGTGAGCAAAATCAGGCCTCTCGAACTGAAGAATTGACACGTTCACTGCTAGGCGTATGGAGGGGAGTCCCTGAAGCTTCCAGTTCTGCGCCTGCTGACAGGCGTCTAGTAGAACCCAGTCTCCCAGCTGAACAATGATGCCAGTCTCTTCGGCCAGAGATATGAACTCGCCGGGTGGGATTAGTCCCCTCTCTGGGTGCTGCCAGCGTACAAGCGCCTCCACACCGACGATGTCTCCTGTCTCCAGGGAAACCTGCGGCTGATAGTGGACGATCAGCTGATCCCGCTCCACTGCGTCATGCAGCGCGCGTTCCAGCTCGAGGCGTTCGCTCGCGCCAGTGTCGATAGCGCTGTCGTAGACCTGATGGTTGTTGCGGTTGCGCTTGGCCCGGTACATCGCTGCATCGGCGTTCTGGATCAACGAGGCGAGGTCTCCGCCGTCTTCCGGGAAGAAGCAGATGCCCGCGCTGAGGGTGGCGTGAACGTCTTGCCCATCGATCTTGAACGGTTTTCTGAACGCCTCCACCATGCGAGCCGTGGCGTTGACGCCGTCGCTGGCCGTCTGACAGTTTGTCAGCAGGGTCACGAACTCGTCGCCGCCCATGCGCGCGAGCGTGTCTCCGTCCCGGATCAAGCCAGCCAAACGGAGTGCGGCGGCCTTTAGCAGCTTGTCGCCCGCGGGATGGCCAAGCGTGTCGTTGACTACCTTCAGCCGATCGATGTCCAGCGAGACAATTGCGATGGTCTGGCCGCTCCGGCTAGCCTGAGCGAGGGCAATGCCGGCACGGTCCTCGAGGAGCATCCGGTTGGGAAGGTCCGTTAATGCATCGTGGTACGCAAGGTAGGTGATGGCCTCTCGGTCCTTGGTTAGTACGTCGGCCATCCTGTTGATCGACACGCCCAGCCGCGCCAGCTCGCGCGGACCTCTTGGCCGCGCCCTAGCGCTGAGGTCGCCGTCCGCGACCGCCAATGCGGCGGACTCCAGAGATGAGAGTGGCCTCACGATCGCGCGGGTGATGACGAAGGTCGCTGCCAGGCCGATCAGGGCTCCGACCGACCCCAACCCCAGGATCAGCCAGAAGGCGGTGGTCTCCGTGGAATCGAGCCGACTGCGCAATATCGGTATCTCGTCATGCTCGTCTGCCGTAGCGTCAGCCAGCGCAGCCTCAAGCTGCTCTATCCCTGGCTCGGCCGCTTCAAGCGCGGCTCTTGCCTCGTTGCGGCCCGAACTCTGGCGGAGCGCGATGATCTGGTCCACCATCGCGACGAAGCCGCTGGTCCGTGCGCCAATCGCCGTCAGCTCCGCCACGTCGGATTCGGAACCGGGGTCGGATACCTGTGCCCGTTCGAAGCTCAGAACCTCGTCGATGCCGATTACCGCGTCTCTTACCGTTTCGCGGAGTTCTGGTACTACGTTCGCGTCCCCGGTGACGACGTAGCGTTCGAGCAACAGGTTGGCGAACGTGACATCGAACCTTGCGTCATCAAGAGCGAATGCGATGGCTTCGCTCTGACGGAGGGTGTGGTCCGCTGCGCGGACTTCACTCTCCTGCCAAGTGGCAACGCCGACCACCACACCGAGGATGACGATGAGCGTGCCGAAGCCGAGCAGGAGCAGCTCTCCGACGCCTATTCGTTGGGAGGGTCGGGTGAGCCCCATGCGCGGGCCCGGCGATGTCGTTGATGAACGTTGCATTTTCATTGCCGGCGTCGTGGCATGGGCTAGCCAATGTGCTTTCGGAGTATAAGAACCACTGTGCGCCCACCTCGTTGCGGCAATGCTATACGGAGTTATCCGTACAGCCGGTCAGAGTCACCAGACGACGAAGGGGCGTGAACAGGTGCGGGACCTGCTCACGCCCTCTGCCCAGGGGAGGGTGGGCTCTCGTAGTCGCTGGGGGTATCGCCTATCCGCAGCCCGTCGTCGTGCCGCAGTTGTCGCAGCAGTAGCAGGAGCCGCGGCGGGTCATGATCCAGCCACAGTTCGTGCACGGTGGCGCGTCGGTCTGCGTAGCGCCGTTTCGGCCGTTGCCGTTCGTGTTCGACGTCTCCGACCCGCCGTTCGCCGCTGCCGTGGCGTTCGAGGGTTGTCCGTACTCTTCCGCCATCATCTTCGCCTTGACGGCGGGGGAGAGGACGCCAAACTCCTCCTTCTCCTCTTCGCTCAAGAACATCGAGGCTATCCAGCGGAAGATGTAGTCGACTATCGACTGTGCGACCGGGATCTCGCTGTTCTCCGTGCGGCCCGACGGCTCGAAGCGCATGTGCGAGAACTTGTTCACGAGGTCGCGCAGCGGCACTCCGTACTGGAGCGCGAGTGAGATCGACGTGGCGAAGGCGTCCATCATCCCGGAGAGCGTGCTCCCCTCCTTCGCCATCGTCAGCCAGATCTCGCCGGGCTTGCCATCGTCGTAGAGCCCGGCGGTGATGTAGCCTTCGTGGCCCTCGATCGCGAACTTGTGCGTCACCGAGGCGCGAGTCAGCGGCAGGCGGCGCCGTACCGGCCGTCCCGGCTCGGGCTCCTTCGCCTTGGCGTCCTTGCTCGTGCTCAACACCTGCGCGCGTTTCGAGCCGTCGCGATAGATCGCCAGCGCCTTTAGGCCGTTCTTCCAACCCTCGATGTACGCCTCTTCGATGTCCTCCACCGTCGAGTCCTCGGGCATGTTTACGGTCTTCGATATCGCCCCGGACACGAACGGCTGTGCGGCGCCCATCATCTGCACGTGGCCCTTCCAGTGGATCGTGCGGGTGCCGTCGGGCGACTGGAAGGCGCAGTCGAACACCGGCAGGTGCTCCTCCGCCAGCTCCGGCGCCCCTTCGACCGTGCCGTGCTCGTCGACGTAGGCGACGATCTGGTCGACCTGCTCCTCCGCGTAGCCCATCCGCTTGAGCGCGCGCGGCACGGAGTTGTTGACGATCTTCATGACGCCGCCGCCGACCAGGGTCTTGTACTTGACGAGCGCGATCTCCGGCTCGATCCCGGTCGTGTCACAGTCCATCATGAAGCTGATCGTGCCCGTTGGCGCGATCACCGTCGCCTGCGAGTTGCGGTAGCCGTGCTCCTGCCCCTGTTCCAGCGCGTCCGCCCAGGCGACTCGAGCGGCCGTGAGCACGTCGCTCGGCACGTTCTTCGGGTCGATCTCGTTCGCGGCTTCGCGATGCTTGGCGATTACGCCCAGCATCGGCTCCTTGTTGATCTCGTAGCCGGCGAACGGACCCATCCGCGCCGCGATCTTGGCCGATGCCTCGTAGGCGCGGCCGGTCATGATCGCCGTCAGCGCTCCCGACCAGGCGCGCCCTTCGTCCGAGTCGTACGGGATTCCCAGGCACATCAACAGCGCGCCCAGGTTCGAGTAGCCCAGCCCGAGCTGCCGGTAGTCGTGCGCGTTCTGCTCGATCTTCGGCGTCGGGTACGAAGAGTTCGATACGAGCATCTCCTGCGCCATGATCGAGATCGCGACCGTCCGCTCGTATCCCTCGATGTCGAAGTTGCCGTCCTCGTCGAGGAACTTCAGTAGGTTGATCGAAGCGAGGTTACAGGCCGAGTCGTCGATGTGCATGTACTCGGAGCAGGGGTTGGAGGCGTTGATCGGCCCCGTGTTCGGGCAGGTGTGCCAGTCGTTGATCGTCGTGTCGTACTGCATGCCCGGATCAGCGCACTCCCACGCCGCCTGTGAGATGTCCCGCATCAGCTTCCGCGCCTGATATGTTTCGGCGACCGAACCGTCTGTTACGAACTTCGTCCGCCACTGCCCGTCCTCAAGCACCGCCTCCATGAACTTGTGGCTGACGCGCACGGAGTTGTTGGCGTTTTGGTACTGGATGCTGATCCAGGCGTCACCGTCCAGCGACATGTCGTATCCGGCCTCGCCCAGCGCGTAGGCCTTCTTCTCTTCGAGCGCCTTGCTCCAGATGAACTCCTCGATGTCCGGGTGCTCGATGTTGAGAACCACCATCTTCGCCGCCCGCCGCGTCTTGCCGCCCGACTTGATCGTGCCCGCTACCGAGTCCGCGCCGCGCATGAACGACACGGGGCCGGACGCGAGTCCGCCGGCGGTGACGTGCTCCTTCGAGCTGCGCAGCGACGAGAGGTTGATGCCGGAACCGGAGCCGCCCTTGAAGATCTTTCCTTCGGTCCGGTACCAGTCGAGGATCGAGTCGATCGAGTCCTCGATGCTAAGGATGAAGCAGGCGCTGCACTGCGGCCTCTCGTCGATGCCAACGTTGAACCAGACCGGCGAGTTGAAGCAGAGCGTCTGGTTCACCAGCACGTGCTTCAGCTCCGCCTCGAACGTGTCGCGCTCCTCCTCGTCGGCGAAGTAGCGGTCCGTCCAGCCCCAGGCGACGACCTGGTTGACGACGCGGTCGATCAGCGCCTTCACGGACGACTCGCGGACCATCCCGTCCGCCGGCTTGAGCGGGCCGCGGAAGTACTTGGAGGCGACGACGTTGGTGGCGTTCTGCGACCACGTCACCGGGAACTCGATCTCGTGCTGCTCGAATACAGGCTTACCGTCGGCTCCTTCGATGACAGCGGACCGAAGCTCCCACTCGATCTTGTCGTAAGGGTCGACGTCCGGTTCGGTGAAGTAGCGAGTCACGGGGATACGGGCGTCCCCGTTACGGACTTCGGTTGATCGAACCTCCGGTGCGAGCGTCATGTTGCGAGCCCCTTTCCCATGGGTGATTTTGCGGCTGGCTGCGGGAGTTTGTTTGGTAATTTAGTTCTGGACGTAGTTCGCTGGGTGACGTCGTATCGTGTGATGGCAGTTGACGCCTACCGGGATGGATAAAGCGGTCTGGTCTCCCGGCTCTGGCCAGTAACGCGCGCGATGGCCCTCGTAAATGTGCTGGACCAAGAACACTTGCTCTTCAAGGTGCTCGCACTCCGCTCTTGGTTCGGACGCTGGGGCAGCTCGATACGCTTCGCAATATGGAACACCTTCTTCGATCAATCGGCGTGCGAGACCCCGTACGTACCACGTGTTGAATTCAGTAATGGCAAGCGAATAGTGAGCATCCCAGGGCACGGCGCGGTAACCCTTCTTGTAAGGTTCTCGGTTTCGCAGCATTGATGGTTGTCTTAGAGATTCAGCGAGGCTCGTTTCATCGCCCTCACTTATCGCTATCTCCATGATAGGGATCCAGGCTTCTAGCCCGGCGTCTGTCAGCCGATTGCTTCGGTATGGGTGCGGGAGTCTTTGCTCCTCTCGAAACTCCAACAGCATCCAATCGCGAGTTACCTCGTCGAGTTCCTCGAAATGGAAAGACCTTCGCGTTGGAGCGCTTCGCAAGCGAGTCGACGCGCCCCCGCCGAGTTTCGGTCTTCTGCGTGTTTGCGATCTTTGTCTCATGTTTGCGATCCTCTTGCTTGTCGGGCTGGCCTAAACGACCTCTATGATCTTCATAACTGATTGCTTCGGTACGTCGAATACCGTGACGTCATCGCCTTCCTCCGTGCGGTAAAGGCAGATGAGGTCCTGTTCGACTTTCCAGCGGTCGGCGAACACCTCCTCGGTCTTCAGCGCAGCTCCCGGACCGTCGAACGGCCGGTACGTGACTCGGAACTTCTTCATGACGACAACCCCTCCTTACCTTTCGCGGTCACCGTGATCATCTGGCCTTCCTCTGTCGCTGGTCGCTTTCGTCGTCCGAGGTCTTGGGGCGGGCAGGCGCCCTCTCTGGCGTTCGACGTACTCGGAGAAGCCGCGGCTTCGTGGGCTTCGGCTGGTCTTCCGGCAGTAGCGCGAGCTGGTCGGCCGGCACTCCGGAGCGCTTCCAGCCGGCCTTCAGCGCCGCCAGCTCTCGCTCCAGCTCGTCGACGTCTGCGAAGGCGCGGTAGACGGAGGCGAAGCGGATGTAGGCGATGTGGTCCAGCTCCTTCAGCCGCTCCATCACCAGCTCGCCTATGTACGTGGACGGGACCTCCGCCTTGTTCTGCGCGCGGACGGCCGTCTCGATCTCGTCCGCCATCGTCTCGATCGCGCCTGACGGGATCGGCCGCTTCTCGCATGCCTTGCGCACGCCGCCGATGATCTTCTCGCGGTCGAACTCCTCGCGCTGGCCGTCCTTCTTGACGACCGCCACGCCGCCAAGCTCGGCACGCTCGATCGTCGTGAAGCGCTGACCGCAGTTCAGGCACTCGCGGCGGCGCCGGATGCCGTCGGGGTCAGGACGGGAGTCGATGACCTTGGTGTCGGACTGGTCGCAGAACGGGCAATTCATAGCTTGTGGTTAGTGGACCGTCACTGTTGGATTGGCCTGCCAATGCTCGACAGATTTGGCGGCGGCTCCCGGGCGAAAGAAGCAGCGAGATCGAACTTTACAGAACATTTGATGCCCCTCTAAAGACTCTTGAGCGCCCTCGGCTCGGGATGCATGCCCACCTTTAGGCTGATGGCCGAGAGCGCACGATGATTGTAGGTCTGGCCGGGAACGTTGTCAATAGGTTTTGGCACAAGATGTTGGGATTCTAACAAATCGGTTCGGAATATCTAGTGGTTAAGTTGTCGACATCGTTTTCCACCCGAATCGCTACCTGTTGTCCACATTCGGGGCCTCCAGGTGGGTAAGTAAGGGCAGTGTGGAGACCTCAAAGCTTCCGTTAGTGCAATCCATCGAGATATCAATCGCGTATACCCCCCTAGGGTATATAAGATTCAGTGGAGGTGAAG
>JACZRQ010000022.1 GCA_022574655.1 Chloroflexota bacterium | reverse complement strand
AAGGCTTCGAAGGCTGGGTTTCAAAGGGCGACGGCTTACTCTACGGAGAATTGAATACGACCAGAGACAGCAGGTCCTCACAACCAGTGGAGCACTCGCTCGTTTTGCCGCATACATTGACTCGCTCGACAACGACGCTTTTGAAGAGGAGCGGGGTTTATTTCAGACGGCCTTGTGGACTTGGCTCAGCGTCTCGTTTGCTTGCATGAAAGATCCTGCCTTTGCTGAGGAACGCGAATGGAGGTTGATCTATCGGACCTGGGGGCCAGAGGAAGTTGATGATCTGCGGTTCCGCTCGTCTAGGGCGGGCCTGATCGTTCCGTTTGCGACCTTTCAAAGCAGCGACAGCCCTCGCAGCGCCAATCGGCGCGATCCGCACGTCTCGTCGGGCGATTACCAGCGTCGGCGCCTCGACCTTGGAGAGGTATTGCCTTACGTCTAACGTGCCTTGGAACTCCATGTACTCGGCCGCCACTTCCGGCGACATCGACTCGCGAAGAATCCGGGACTGCGTCTTCTGAAGCTCAATCGGGCCATTGGGTAAGGCCGCATCGACGATAGCTCGCCTTGCCATACGCCAGTTCCCACGGATTAGCTCTAACATGCTGTGGAGCTCTTCAGGTTGAATCGATTCTCCGCCGCTAACGTATGCCCCCGTCAGCACCAGCCGGTCAACTCTATGCGGATTCTGCGCTGCGTAGGCGATCGAGATCGCCGCGCCATCATAGGGGCCAATGACGTCGAATCGCTCGAACCCCAAGTGGTCAACGATCGCCGTAACGTCTGCAACGTGAGCCTCCAGGGAAAAGTCGCTGACATCTCGCTGGGAGGCACCCGTCCCTCGTCGGTCGAGCCATACCAAGCGACGGCTTCTAGTGATGTCTTCGTACCAGCCCCTGCCTCCGGCCTGCCAGTCCAGCTCTATGTTGGTGCCCCAAGCCGAGATCTGCATTGTCGGCGGTCCATCGCCCAGCGTGGCATAGGCGATACGGCTACCGTCAGCGCTGGTGCAGAAGCGAATCTGTGGCTCCATAGCGACCATTCTAAGCTATCGCCCCCGAGCCAGACCGCTCGCGCCACCACCCATTCCCGCCACTCGTTCGGCTCTAATTCTGAACGTGCGCCCTTGACTCGCGATCCCCCGCCGTCTATATTCCGCCCAAACGCCCTTAGCGCCCGGAGGTCGTCTTGTCGGAGTTCCTCGAACGATATCGCTGGCTCATCGTAGCCCTCTTCGCCGTGCCCCTGCTCAGCGGCATCTTCCTGCTCGTCGAAGCCCGTCTCGACGGCCCAGACCCACTCGTCATTCAGACTGGCGACACCTCAATCGCCGACATCCGCGTTGACATCAGCGGCGCTGTCCAGAACCCGGGCGTCTATTCGATGCCGGACGGATCGCGCTGGATCGACGCGCTCGAAGCCGCCGGCGGCGCCACCGCCGAGGCCGATCTAGATAGCGTAAACCTCGCGCGACGGGTCAACGACGAAGACAAGATCGTCGTGCCGCTACTCGGGCAGGGACTCGTCGCCGCCGCCAGCCAGTCGCCATTAGTCGACATCAACACGGCGAGCCAGATCGAACTTGAATCCCTCCCCGGCATCGGCGAGGTCCGCGCATCCACAATCATCCGCTCCCGCGAAACAGAGGGCCCTTACACCAGCATCGACGACCTCCAGGACCGCGACCTTATCCCCGACTCCGTCTTCGACGACATCTCTGACCTGATCACCGTCGGGCCGTAACGCCATGCCCCTGCCCGCGGCGCTCGCCCTCGCCTGGCTCCTTGGTCTCGCCGCCGCCGCGTTCACAGACGCCGATCCCGCCGCAACCCTCGCCACCGTCGGCCTGTTGAGCGCCGCCTCCTTCGCGATCGCTCCTCGTCCCCGCACGCTGGTCCTGATCGCGGTTGGCGCGACACTGATCGTTGGCGCGACCTGGCGATACGACGAGACTCAACCTCAACCATCACCCATCTCTCGGCTCAACGGCGAGCAAGTCACGCTCCGAGCCATAGTCGACGACGAGCCCACCGAGCGGACAAAGACACGCTTATACCGGCTCGAGGTCCGCGAGGTCTTCGAAGACGATCGCTGGCGCGAGGAGTCGGGCCGCGTTCTGATGACCGCGCGCACGTTCCCCGGCTACGAATACGGCGACGTCCTTGAGATCGAGGGCACGCTGGAAGACCCGCCTGAACTCGATGACTTCGACTACCCCGATTATCTGCTCAGGCGCGGCATCTCATCCGTCATCGCCTTTCCCGAAGCGAAACTCCTCGCCAGCGGCGAAGGCGGCGTCCTCCGCTCCGCTCTCTTCGACCTCCGTGCCGAGTTCGCGAAGAACATCTCGGCGGCCCTGCCGGAGCCCGAAGCGTCCCTGGCGACCGGCGTTCTGCTCGGCGCCCGATCCGCCCTGCCCACAGATCTCAAGGACAACATGATCGAGACCGGTACGTCCCACCTCACGGCCGTTTCCGGCCAGAACATCGCTCTCGTGGCTGCGCTGGTCATCGCCTCGCTCGCCTGGGCGATCGGACGGCGGCCTGCCGCCTGGGTCGCTCTCGCGTCCGTGATCGCTTACGCGCTCCTCGTCGGCGGTCAGCCTTCCGTCGTGCGCGCATCGCTGATGGGCGGCGTCTACGTTCTCTCGATCATCCTCGGACGCCAGAACTCCGCACCTTACGCCCTCGTCCTCGCCGCCGCCGGCATGACCGCGTTCGATCCGCAGATCGTCCACGATGTGTCGTTTCAGTTGAGCTTCGCCGCGACGCTCGGTCTCGTCACCCTCGCGGAACCGATCCGCTCCCACGCCGCAGCCGCTGCCGCGCGCTGGACCGGCCCCAGGACCATCCGTGCCTCGCAACCGCTACTCGACCTTGCCTCGGTAACGCTCGCCGCGATCGCCTTCACGCTGCCAATCACCGCCGTCAACTTCCAGCAGATCTCGCTCGTCGCACCGCTCGCCAACCTCTTCGCCGTCCCCGCATTCGTCGCCGTCGCCGGGACCGCGGCCCTCACCGCCGGTCTGGGCTCGATCCCGGGAGTCGACGCGGCCTGGTTCGTCTGGATCGCCTGGCTACCCGCCGCCTACATGGTCGCCGTGGTCGACTTCTTTGCCGGCGTCCCGGCCGCCTCGTTCGAATTGACCGGACTCGCCACGGCGCACGCCACCGTCTACTACGCCGCCCTGTTCGCACTTACAGCGTGGCTCCGGTCGCAGCCCCGGATTCGGCTCGACGACGAGCCGGGACGCGCCATCGATTGGCGGATCCTCGAACCGGTCGCCGCCAGCGCTTACGTCGTGGGTCTTGCAGGGATTCTACTGTGGCTGGCGGTAACGGGAACGGGGTCCGACCGGCTCACAGTTTCGTTCCTCGACGTCGGTCAGGGCGACGCGATCCTGATCGAGGGCCCCGATAACCACCGGATACTGGTCGACGGCGGCCCCACCGGCGCCGCCGTAAAGCGAGCGCTGGACCGCCACCTCCCGTTCTACGATCGCCGCATCGACCTCATCGTGCTCACGCATCCGCAGGCCGACCACGTCGGCGGACTCATGGATGTGCTCGACGAATACGACGTCGGCGCCGTCCTGACGAGCGGCATCGACGCTGATACAAGCGTGTACGAAGAGTGGCGCGCCGCACTCGAGCAGGCGGAAGTCACCGAACTCGTCGCCCGTCGCGGCCAGTGGATCGACCTCGGCGACGGAGCGGTGCTCAGCGTCGTCGGACCCGTCGGAGCGCCCGACGAGTACGACGAAATCAACGACACGTCAGTCGTGCTGCGACTCACCCACGACGATGTCTCGTTCCTCCTCACCGGCGACATCACCGCCGAAGCGGAGACCGCGCTCATCCGCTCCGGCACCAACCTCGAAGCCGACGTGCTCAAGATCGCGCACCACGGCTCCCGCACGTCGACGTCCCCCGCCTTCCTGAGCCGAGCCGACCCCTCGATCGACGTTATCTCCGTCGGTGCCTCGAACTCCTTCGGCCACCCCACCGCGGACGTCCTCGACCGCCTAGACGACGACCTCGTCCTCCGCACAGACCTCCACGGCGACATCACGATCGAGACAGACGGCGAACTGATCTGGATCCGCACCGAGCATCGGATCGAGTAGCGGTACCACAGCCAGCGTCCTGCCCACCGATCTCAAGGACAACATGTCGAGACCGGGACATCTCACCTGCCCACCGGGAGCGCTTTACGCGACGGCTGAGGCGCTGGCGAGGTTCCTGGTAGTGACGCGAGCGGCATAGTAGCTCAGGGGCAGATCACTGTCAATCGAGCCCTTAACCTTTTCCGAGATGTCGTGTTATTAAGGATCGGTTATTCAGATATCTTTCAGTTACTTAGCATTAAAACTACGGTCCACAGATAGGAGATTGTCAACCCTACCTTATCTTAGCGTTTGACAGAATTACCCGTAGCGGTATTCTTCTGTTAGAGCTTCTTCCAACAGGAGGAAGCTTTGTTCATTGTCCGGACGGTAGGCGCGGAGGCCGCGGACCAAATAGCGAGACTCGCGAAGCTCGTGTGGCCCGGCCCGCTGATCGCGTCAGTCACCGACGAGCCGATCCTCATGCTCGGGTTACTCTTCGTTGGATTACCTCTGCTTCGTGTCATCGTTCCGGCAGCATCCGGGCTGGGGGATGGATTGAGGGAGCGTCTCTATAGGTGGGCAAGGGGGTCTGAGGCGCCGGAACCTTGAAGCTCGTGGGCGTCCTCCTTTGTGAATGCAGTGGTGCGTCGGGACGATACTAGCACGAGGCGCGCTAACGACCGGAGTATATTAAACCCAAGGCGACGGCTTTGGCGCGCCAAAGCGCCCGATGAGTTCACGGAGAATAGCGATGGTGAAGAAAAAGAAGCGTCCAGCGGACAAGCTTTGCTACGTCATCATGCCGTTCTCTAAGACCAAGGCATGCTCTGAAGCTGAATGGACGGACATCTTCGACAATCTTATCAAGCCTGCCGTCGAGAAGGCTGGGCTGGGCTATCAGTGCACCCGATCCGAGGCCACGACTGGGAATCTCATCAAAAGCATCGTCAATTCACTGTACGATGCGAGCGTGGTAATAGCCGATCTGACCGACCGAAATCCGAACGTGTTCTATGAGCTAGGCGTCCGCCATACGCTTCGCAATCGTACGATCTTATTGGCTCAGAACCGCAGCCACATCCCGTCCGATCTAACCGGCTACGCTTCTCACGTCTATAAGTGGAAGACTGCAGCTGACAAGACAGCGTTCAGAACGCAGATCAAGTCATTGTTATCGGACATCGATGTCGACGTTGATCGCTCCGACAACCCGGTCGCAGATTTCCTCCGCGACCGGTCGTCGACAATTCTCAACTTTCAGCGAGATCAGAGCGTGTTGATGCTTGGGGCTCTCATCGCTGAGTTGGAGTTACGCGAATCAATTTTAGAAGGCATTCTTGAGAGGGCAGCGGAGCGAACGGTTAAAACCCTTCATTCACCGACACCGGCCCTCGACCATTTCATCGCGCATCAGTACGTGATCAACGAGATATTCTCGATTAGTGCCACTGCCCTGCGCGTGAAGATCGCCCTAATCGAGGATGGATTAAAGACGAGCCGTTCGACTGCGGAAAAAGTGTTAAGTGACATGGAAGCATTTAGAGGAATGGCCGAGCAAGTGCGTGGTGCACTGATTGCTGGTGAATCGGTAGAGTCACTAGAGTTCGAGGCATCCTAGCCGCTAGATATACTACGGACCCAGAACACGTCATCTGAGAGGAACCGGAATCACGTCGTAAGCCAGCGCCTTCGGACGTACCGACCGCCAATCATCATCTTCGAGGCCTGCTCCCTACGATCGCGAAAGCGCCGCCCACCTGGAGCGCTAACCCAAGGGCTACAAGAGCGATCGGGTAGTACGAGCCCTCCCCGCCGACCCCTGCTCCACCTGTTGGCGGGACCCCGGCTGGCTGAGCGAAACCTAGGATCGCTTCCACCTCCTCTAAGTCCGCGTTGGCGGCATTCTCATCGATGTACGCGCCGGTCAGTCTGATGTTCCCGGAGCACGAATGGGTGACAAGTCGACCATCATCGGCGCGGAGGAAGAGTAGATGGCGCTGGTCGAGGGATCTCAAGGAGAAGTAGGTGCAGCTTGTGAGGGGACTCGATTCATCCACGGTGATCGTCGACGCCCCCGACCCTTTCAGGTAGCGTTCCACCGACACGACCGCTCCAGAGGACATGGTCAGCGGTGGGTCGTAGTCGCCCACGACGGTAACTGTGAGGGAGAGGACCTCACCGAGCGCCACAATTTCGCTGCCCTCCACACGTTCCTCGAGCGGCACGAATTCGCATTGGCAGGCGTAGGCGGGCGTGATCGATGCGAACAGCAGCGCCGCGGCGCTAAGGACCGCGATCGGTGCAAGTGCGTATCTCATGAAGTCATCCGACCGCAGCCTACGCATCTGGCACCACACATGCTTACACTCCTGTGCCGACAATTATAGTTTGCTGACGGAGCGCGTCAACCAACTCAGACACCAACTAGACCGCCTTATCACGGATCACGCTCCGCGAAGCAATCCCTCCACCCTGCTTCCTCCTCCCACGACTGCCACTTCCCCCTTCCACATAACCCCCAACCCCACGTACGCTCGTACCATACCCATGCTCACCGACCGCGGAGGTCCGCCCGTGCCCTACTCTTACCCCCAGCTCACAGCAAAACTCCTCCGCCGCCTCGGCGAAATCGTCCTCTACCCCGAATCCAATCAAAGCGAATCCAATCTGGAATTCTCGATCGTTCCCCGTACGGCCGAGGCCTGTCCCAAGCCTATCGAAAGTAAAAACCCGAAATCCAATCAAAATCAGACCCCGAATTCGCCAATCCAATCAAACCCCGGCCTGATGCCTTCTAGCCAGTCACCCAAGCCTTTCATTCTAGCCTCTCCCCTCTCCCGTTCGGTCGGGAGAGGGGCCGGGGGTGAGGATATTGGCAACCAACCGACCGCTCACGCGTTCTCACAAACGTCAACCAGATCGCCTAACCACTGGGAGAAGTCGATGCCTCGGTTAACAATCGTCACCATTGCCGCAATCATCGCCTTGGCGTTCGCCGCCTGCGCCGACCAAGCCGACGCACCAAGCCCATTCCCTTCGCCGTCTCCCACTCCATTCCCCAACGTCTGTCTCCCCAACCCCGACCCCGCAACGTCCGAATTCCAGATACTGGATGCTCCCGATCCGTTCACCGAGGTCACCAGCCCGGTCACCGTCAGCGGCCAGGTCAACGCCTTCGAATCCGTGTACCAGATCAGCATCTTCGACGCTGGCGGCACTGCACTCGTCGAGACGTTCGGCACTGCCCAGCAACCCGACATCGGCATCATCGGGCCGTTCAGCAGCGATGTCGCGTTCACGGTATCCGAGCCAACGCCCGCCTGTCTCTGGGTGTTCGAAGAGAGCGCCCGCGACGGCAGTCCGATCAACGTCGGCCAGGTCCCGCTGATCCTGCTTCCCTGATTTCCGCTGGCGGCGAGCCCGATGCTATACTCACAGCCGCCATGATTCGCAACGACGGCCGCCGCCCGAACGAACTTCGGCCGGTAACGATCATTCCGAACTACCTTCCGCACGCGGAGGGTTCCGTCCTCATCGACATGGGCGGAACGTCCGTGCTCTGCGCCGTGTCGGTCGAGAACCGTGTTCCTCGCTTCGCGCTCGGTACCGGCGAAGGCTGGATCACCGCCGAGTACGGAATGCTGCCCCGCTCCACCAACACTCGCACACCCCGCGAACGCAGCGCCAACTCGGGCCGCACGGCGGAGATCCAACGACTCGTCGGCCGCTCCCTGCGCTCGGTGGCGAAGCTCGGCTTGCTCGGCGAGCGCACGTTCGTCGTCGACTGCGATGTCATCAAGGCTGACGGCGGAACGCGCACCGCATCCATCACCGGCGCCTACGTCGCGCTCGCGCTCGCGCTACACAAACTCATGGAGGATGGCAGCCTGAAGACGTTCCCGATGCGTTCCGCCGTTGCCGCGATCAGTTGCGGCCTCAACGATGACATAGCGTTGCTCGACTTGAACTACGAAGAAGACTACAGCGCATCCGTAGACTTCAACGTCGTGATGACAGAGGATGGCGAGTTCGTCGAGGTGCAGGGGACCGGCGAAAGCCACCCGTTTTCACGGGACGCCATGAACGAACTGTTCGACCTCGCGGACGGCGGCATCAGACAGCTCTTTGAAATGCAGCGTGCCGTCCTCGCGGAAGCCGGCGTCGTCTCCCTCGAACCGTCGAGCTAGGCGTACTCGCCGAGGAACGTCCCGCCAATCACGTGCACGTGTCCGTGCTGCTGGCTCTGCATCGCATCGAATCCAAAGTTCGATAGCAGGCGAAAACCGTCGGGGCAGTATTCCCGACCCATCCGAACCGCAATCTCGCCAACACGCCCCATATTCGACCACAGTTCGGTCTGCGAAATGTGCTTCTTTGGGACAGACAGGAGCATGACCGGCACCCACTTCAAGCGATTACGAAACACGATAACCTCATCATCTTCGTACAGGATCTCGGCAGGTTCTCTGTGGGCGGCTATCTCGCAGAACACGCACGCGTGGCGCAAAGGGGCTCCTCTCACTGGGACTCGCTCGCCATTCTAAGCACGCCATCTGGCTCGCCGCAATCGGCCGGTGCTATCATCGATCCCGTGGCAAACGTCCTCCCCTTCCGCGCCCTCCGATACTCGCCGGAAACAGACCTCGCGGCCGCCATCTGCCCTCCCTTCGACATCATCTCGTCGGAGCAGCAGCAGGCCCTACACGAGCGAGCGGCCTACAACGCTGTTCACGTCGAACTAGCGCTCGGCGAAGGCGATAGCCGCTACGAAGCTGCAGCGGCAGCGCTCAGCGCTTGGCGGAACGACGGAACCCTGCGAAAGGACGCGTCACCCGCTTATTACCTCTACGAGCAGCAGTTCGAGCACGGCGGCACGACTTACAAGCGACACATGCTCTTCGCCCGCGTCGGGCTCCAGCCCTGGAGCGACGGCGTCGTGCTCCCGCACGAACAGACCTTCGGCGCCCCGAAAGCCGACCGTCTCAAGCTGCTGCAAGCAACCAGAATCAACTCCAGTCCCCTCTTCCTCATCTACCGCGACCGAAAGAAGAGCGTCGATTCGATACTCCAACGCGTAGCGAAGACCGACCCAGGCGTCAGCTTTATAGCTGACGACGGCCAGAGACACTCACTCTGGGTTATCGATGGCGCCGACGATACGGTTGCTCTGCGGACAGCCTTCGTGCATGAGAAGCTCTACATCGCCGACGGCCATCATCGATACGAGACCGCGCTCGGCTTTCGCGACGATGCGCGGTCGAATGGCGCGACCTGGAGCGGCAACGAGCCAGAGAACTTCGCGATGGTTGCCCTTTCGTCCGCTTCCGATAGCGGACTGCTGGTTTTACCCATACACCGCGTCACAGCCGCCGGCGACCGCTGGAATGACGTTTCCGAGCGCGTCCGAGCCCTGTTCACCATCGAGCAGCTGGGTTCTCTGGACGATCTCAACGAAGCGTTGAAAACCAGCGTGCCAAACGCAGTCGGACTGCTGGCTGCTGATGAATCAGGACCGCTTCTTCTGACTCCAGCGGACGCCAGTGCCATTGACGGCATCCTGCCCCAGGATCGTTCGCCGGCGTGGCGAAGGCTCGACTACGCGATCGCTAATCACGTCATCATGCGGCATTGCCTCGGCCTCTCCGAGGCTCAGATGACGGACCACTCGTCCGTCTGGTTCACGGAAGACGCCGCTGAGGCAGAGCGTCAGGTACGGGCCGGGCGGGCGCGCTATGCGGTAATCCTCAACCCGGTACCCGTGGACGATGTTCTCGATCTCGCGGAGACCGGTGAACGGATGCCACAGAAGTCGACGTTCTTCTTCCCTAAGGTCCCGACGGGCCTTCTCTTCAACCAGATCGAAGACTAGGCCTTCACCGCGCAGCCAGCGCGTACGTTGCCGAGTCTGTTTACAGGCGGGCCAGCTTGACGTTCAAAATGCCCGAGATTTCACGGACCCGCTCGATCTGACCTGCATCCAGCGTCTCGTCGAGCGCCAACACCATTAACGCTTCCCCGCGCTTCTCGTGCCGACCAACGTTCATGAAGCTGACGTTGATCTTGAATTCGCCGAGGAGCGTGCCGACAGCGCCGATCATGCCGGGACGGTCGCTGTTCTCGCACAACATCAGATAACCCTCGCTCGGCGGCACATCGACCCAGAAGTCGTCAATCGAAACGATATGCGGGCCATCGTGCGCCACCGTTCCGGAGATCTCGGTCTCGCCTTTGCTGCTCGGGCACCGGACCGTGATCAGGTTCGCGTAAAGCTCGTGCGTCGGAACGTGCTTCTCCGTGATCGTGATGCCTCGTCGCTGCGCGAGGATGTCCACATTCACCACGTTCACATGATCTTCGCTGATCGGCTTGAGCAGTCCGGAAAGAACGGCGGCACGAAGCGGCGTTAGATCGTGCTGCGAAATCTCGCCCGCGTAGTCGATCTCGACGTTGCTCAACTCGCGCCCGTGTAGCTGAACGGCCAAGTAACCGATCTTCTGTGCAACCGGCAGGTACGGCGCCAGGTAGCTGTACGTCTCCGGCGGTATCAATGGTGCGTTCACCGCGTACCGAGCGGGTTCTTCGTTTAGAACGCACAGGATCTGCTCCGCCACGTCGACCGCCACCCGCTCCTGCGCCTCGGTCGTCGATGCGCCGAGGTGGGGCGTCACCACGATCTTGTCCGACTTAAAGATCGGGTGGTCCGTCACGGGCTCGGTCTCAAAGACGTCCAACGCCGCCCCGGCGATCCAGCCTTCGTTCAATGCCTGCTCCAACGCCTTTTCGTCAACGATTCCACCACGCGCAGTGTTGATGACACGCGCCGTCGATTTCATCGCTTTCAGCTCGTCCGCAGCGATAAAGTTCCGCGTCGCGTCCGAAAGCGTAGTGTGAATCGAGATGAAGTCGGAATTCTTGAGGAGCGTCTCTTTGTCGACCAGGTCCACGCCCAGAACTCGCGCGCGCTCCTCCGATACGAACGGATCGAACGCGATGATCTGCATCTCGAGACCCTTCGCTCTCCGCGCGACTTCGGACCCCACCTGCCCGAGCCCGACGACTCCAAGCGTTTTTCCCCGCACCTCGATGCCGACAAAGTTCTTACGGTCCCACTTCCCCGCCCGCAACGACGAATTCGCATTCGGAATGTTCCGCGCCAGTGCCAGCATCAGGGCGATGGCGTGCTCCGCTGCAGAAGTCGTGTTGCCGGCTGGCGCGTTGACTACCACCACTCCCCGCTCCGTCGCCGCGTCCAGGTCGATGTTATCGACGCCGACCCCGGCTCGCCCGACGACTCGAAGCTTCGAAGCCGCTTCGATGACCTCGCGCGTGACTTTAGTCTCGCTGCGAACCACCAGCGCTTCATACGCATCGACCACGCCTAACAGATCGTCGGGCGAAAGCCCGGTCTTCACATCCACGCTGGCGCCGGCGGCCTCGAGTGCCACGACGCCGTCTCGGGCGATCGGGTCGCAGATCAGGATTCGAGCGTCCATACGGCTCAGCGCCTAGCGTGCGGCCGCGTTGGTGAAGCCGAGCTTCGGCAGAGCCGCGGCGAGGGCGTCGAGGGCGTCTTGAATGTCTTCTTCGTCGGCCAGCCCGAGGTGACCGATGCGGAATATCCTGCCGCTGAGTTTAGCTTGTCCACCGGCAATCACTACGTCGTGCTCGTCTTCGAGTACCCTTCGCAGCTCACTGACGTCCACGCCGTCCGGGCTCTTGATGGCCGTCACCGTGTTGGAGGCGTATCGCTCGTCCCGGCACAATAGATCCAGACCCAGCGCGGTCACTCCGTCCCGCACGATCTTGCCTATCCTTGCGTGACGAGCGAGGATACTTTCCAGCCCCTCCTGCCCCATCTTCTCCAGCGCCACATCCAGCGCAAAGAAGATCGATACCGCGGGGGTCCACGGCGTCTGACCCTTCGCCTGGCTGTCGCGCGCACGTCCGAGATCGAAGTAGAACCGCGGCATCGTCGATTCTTCATACGCCTTCCAGCCACGCTCGCTCAACGCGGCGAAGGCGAGGCCCGGCGGCACCATCCAGCCCTTCTGAGAACCTGTGACGACGCAGTCCAACCCCCAGTCGTCCATGTCGAGCGGAATAGCTCCAAGCGAGCTGATAGCGTCGACCAGCAGGAGCTTGTCGAATTCGCGCACCACTTTGGCGATCTCTTCCAGCGGATTCGTGACACCTGTGGAAGTCTCGTTGTGTGTCACCATCACGGCGCTGATCTCCGCATCGTGCTCGAGCGCTTTGCGAACGTCTTCCGGCTGCGCCGCCTGCCCCCATTCATATTGGAGCATCGTGATGTCGGCGCCGTACTTCTCGGCGATTGCGGCGAACCGGTCGCCGAACGCACCAATGCTCACGGAAAGCACTTTCTGGCCCGGCGACAGAGTGTTGACCACGGCTGCCTCAAGCCCGCCGGTGCCGGACGCCGTCAGGAGTAGGACATCCTCTTTCGTCAGGAAGAAGTCCTTCAGACGCTCCGCCACCCGTCTGACGATCTCCGCGAAAGGCTTACCTCGGTGGTTCACCATAGGCCGTGCCATCGCCTTGAGAATGTCCGGCGGAACGGGTGTAGGTCCGGGTATACGCAGGTTAGGTTTCAAGGGCATGGCTCTGTCGCCATCTTATTGGTGGTCTATTGGAGGGTCAAGAAACAGTCTAAAGGGCTCTTTTTCAAGCTCAGTATGTCGCGAAATCGCCCTCCGGCGTTCTCAGGTGATTCGTGTCGTTCACGGTACGGAGGATCCTACGCTCTCCGCCCGAAGCCACAACGCTCACGGAGGCGTGCGCCGGCCGGAAGAACATGTCGTACGACGACCGCACAATGTGGCCGATATAGGCGTTGATCACGCCGCCGTGACAGACGATCGCGATCCGCTCACCAGCGTTGCGCGCGATCGCCGTCTCAATAGCGTTCACGGCACGCTTACGAAAGTCGAAGCTCGACTCCGAACAGGGATAGACATCCCAAGAGCGCTCCTGGAGCATACGCTGGCGCACGGCCATCAGGAGGTCCTTTCCGAAGAACTCCAGAGCGGTCATCTCCGGCGGTACATCCTCGAAGATCCTTACTTCTTGCAGGTCGTCCATGACATCCAGCTCCAGATGCTTGTGGTGCTTTTGCAAAGCCTGCGCGGTCTGCATCGCCCGGCGCAGGGGACTGGCGAAGATTGCATCGAGGTGCGTCGTCGACAGACCCTCCGCCAAAAGCGCTGCCTGCGCGAGACCGTGTTCGGAAAGCGGCGGGTCCATCACTTCGCCGATCGGGCCGTTGAAGTCGATATCCTGCTGGCCATGACGGATGAGGAGTACCTCCGTCACACCGTCGACGCCTATCAGGAATGCTTGATCGAAAACGCCCGGAGTGGGGGCGGGTGGTTCGGTCATCTGCGCTCTCCGTCTCTTGGTGATCTGTCTCGCTTCGACAAGCGTCATTCTATCAGCCGATTGACCGCAGACGGCGCCACACCGGCGCTAGACCGCCCGACCGGCCTTAGCCACCCGATGCTACAATCGAAAACACCTAGGTTCGACGCATGGTGAACGAAAATCCCTACCGGGCCCTACCATCAGTGGACAGCATCCTCTCTGACGAGCGAGTGCATGCCCTCGCCGATGGCAGCGCTTCAGCCGTCACGGAGATCGTCCGTGAGGCAGTGGAGCTTGCCCGTATCTCGGTGTCTCAAGGCAAGCGCCCCCCGACCGAAGACCAGATCGTCGAAACGGTTATCGGAATCGCCAGGCTGGCGTTCCAACCCTCGCTGCGGCCCGTCATCAACGCTACCGGGGTGATCATTCACACCAATCTCGGCCGAGCTCCGCTGTCGGACGACGCGATCGAGGCGATGGCGGCAGTCTCCCGCGGTTACTCGAACCTCGAGTTCGATCTCGAAGCGGGCGGCCGCGGATCACGTTTCGTGCACCTGGAGTCTGTACTGCGACGGTTGACCGGCACTGAAGCCGCGATCGCGGTCAACAACAACGCTTCCGCCCTCCTTCTCGCCCTCTCGGCACTGGCTCAGGGTGGAGAAGTCATCATCTCCCGGGGGCAGGCGGTTGAGATCGGCGGCGGCTTCCGCATACCTGACGTCATGTTGCAGTCCAAGGCGCGCCTCGTCGAGGTAGGTACCACCAACCGTACGTACCTTCGGGACTACGACGCCGCTATCACCGAGAACACCATTGCGCTCATGCGCGTACACGCCAGCAACTTCCGCGTCGTCGGCTTCACCGACTCCACAACGATCGTCGATCTCGGAACGCTGGCGCGTGAGCGCGATGTGCTCCTGCTTGACGACATCGGCTCCGGATGCCTCATCGAGACCCCGCAGTTCGGACTGGCCCCCGAACCGACTGTGCAAGAAAGCCTCGCCGCCGGCGCAGACCTGGTGATGTTTTCGGGAGACAAGCTCCTGGGCGGACCGCAGGCCGGCATCATCGTCGGTCGCGCTGACTTGATCGACAAGCTCCGTCGCCATCCGTTGGCACGTGCCGTGCGCATGGACAAGGCCAGCATCGCCGGCCTGGCAGCAACGCTCCTTCACTATCTGCGGGGCGAGGCGCTGGACAAGGTGCCGGTCTGGCAGATGATCTCGATGTCCCTGGCGGAGACCGAGAAGCGCACCAAGTCCATCGCCCGCGAAATCGGCGCCCCCGCGAAAGCCGTGGACGGGTGCTCGATGATCGGCGGCGGAAGCCTTCCGGAGGAAGGCTTGGCGTCCAAGCTTGTCGCCATCGAAGGTGACGGCGCCTACCTCACCGACCTCGCTCGACGCCTGCGAACCGGCGACACGGCGGTCGTCGGCCGGATCGAACGCGATACGCTACTTCTCGACCCTCGAACAGTAAGGAAAGCTGAACTTAAGCCTCTCGCAACCATCGTCAAAGCTGCGCTAGCCGCATCATGAGCAACTCGATCACGATTGGTCGTAAATTCAACGGTACGCCCGATTCTGGGCAGGGCGGCTAGACCGCCGGTCTCGTCGCGAACATCCTCGGCGGAAGCGACGTCGAGGTCACCCTCCGTAAGCCACCTTCGCTCGCTACGCCGATGTCCGCAGGAAGCGCCGTCTTCGACGAAGACGTGCCCTACACGGGTACGCGATCTCGACCTGGATCAGGCTCCGCGAGGAGCCTCGCGACCACGCCTAGGTCTGCTGCATTAGCTGAAGCATATTGCCGTCGGGGTCCTTCAAGGTGCACATGATGAGGTTATCGCCTTCCTTGCTCGGCTCCCGAAGGAACTCCACTCCCTTGGCCTTCAACCGATCATACTCAGCTTGACAGTCATCGACGGAGAGGTTGAGCATCATCCGGAACGGATCCTTCGTCTGGCCGCTGACCTCGCTGTGACGCCCCAGCGCCAGACGGGAGCCACCCGTCGGCGAGCCGAACGCGACGAAGTCATCGCTCTCAAACTCCGGTTTCAACCCCAGCAGATCGCGGTAGAACGGCAGCAAGCGAGCGATGTCGTCCGTCCAGATGATCGCGCTTTCGAGTCCTCTGACCATATTCTCAACCCTCCCACGAGTCGCCTCTACCCCCGCCACTCAACGGGAATTTATAGACTTCACTCAGTATAGTCACTTCCTTGTCTACGTCAAACGCCTCGGGTACACTTCGTCTAGACATGGCGAAAACCCGACCGTACAACCAAGACTGCCCTATCGCCCGCACGCTCGACATCGTTGGCGACCGCTGGACGCTGCTCATCGTACGCGATCTCTTCATCGGCCTCACCCGTTTCAGCGAGTTTCTCAAATCATCGCCGGGCATACCACCCAAGATCCTCTCAGGCCGCCTCAAGAAGTTACAACGACACAGCATCATCGAGCGCCGCGTCTACAGCGAGCACCCGCTACGAGCCGAGTACACGCTCACCGAGACCGGGCGCTCGCTCATGCCAGTCATCCACGCCATCGGCGAGTGGGGGTTCGAGCACCTCTTCGAAGGCGAGGAGGAGCTACGCGATCAGGTTCGAGGCATAGTGACGGCCCAAGTACCCGAGTTTCAGCGCCCGTAACCACGATCTACCTTTCAGAGAGGAGCCAGATGGACGCCCCAAAGCAGATCAAGCCAAAGCACCTCGGCGACTACCTTGAGGTCATGAGTAAGTCGGTCTTCCAGAGCGGCATGTCCTGGAAAGTCGTCGAAAACAAATGGCCCAGCACCCGTGACGCATTTCGCGACTTCGACATCACCGCCGTCGCCTCCCTGACCGAAAAGGAGATCTCGGACCTCGCGCAAGACACACGAGTCATCCGTAACCGCCGCAAGCTCGAAGCAATCGTCGGAAACGCGCGGCGCATCATCGAACTTGAGGAAGAGCACGGTGGCTTCCGAAAGTACCTGCGCTCGCACGGCGATTTCCAGACGCTAGTCAAAGACCTTCGCAAGCAGTTCAAGTTCCTCGGCGATACTGGCTCCTACGTCTTCCTCTACGCGGTCGGCGAGCAAGTACCGCCACACGAGGAGTGGATGGCCGCCCACCGGCCCGGCTGACGTCACGTGCTCCCGTTTGCCGAACGAGTCGTCGAAGCCTACGGCGGCGCGGACCGCTGGCGTAACGCCAGCGCCATACACGCCACCGTCACCGCCACCGGATTCGCGTTCATCAGTAAACTTCGCGGCGGCGTCCACGACATGCACGTCGAGGTCACAATCGACCGTCCGCACGTTATCTCCTGGACGAAGGGGCGCCCCGACCTCCGGCGCATCTTCGACGAGCGCTCGGTGCAGATCGAGGACGGCGTCGGCAACATCATCGCCCTGCGTCACGAGCCACGGCAGGGGTTTCCGTACGGAAGGCGGCTCTTCTACTGGGACCGCTTGGACGAGGTCTACTTCTCCTCCTACGCCCTCTGGAACTACCTCACCTTCCCCGCGCTCCTGATGCGCGACGACATCGAATGGTCCGACCCCAGCGAAACGTCGCTCGAGGCGCACTTCCCGCCCGGCCTGCCAACGCATTCCCCCATCCAGCGCTTCCACTTCGACCGTGAAACTGCGCTGCTCCGCCAGCACGACTACACCGCCGAGGTCTTCGGTGGCTGGGCGAAAGCCGCCAACGTCGTGCTGGAGCACAGCACCTGGGAAGCCGTCCCGTACCCCAGCCACCGCCGAGTCACGCCCCGCGCTGCGGACGGGACGCCACGCCCCTTCCCCACCCTCGTCGACATTCGCATCAGCGACTGGCGACTGGTCTAGACGCGATCACGTATAATCGCGCACGCTATGACTAATCGCTGCGGCTGGGCCGCCGCCTCCGACGAGCTCATGCTCGCCTATCACGACGAGGACTGGGGCGTGCCCATCCACGACGACCGTCTGCTCTTCGAGATGCTGACGCTCGAGGGCGCGCAGGCCGGCCTCAGCTGGAGCACGATCCTCAAGAAGCGTGAGAACTACCGCCGCGCCTTCGACAACTTCGACGTCGAGGCCGTCGCCCGCTACGGCGACGCGGACAGACAGCGATTGCTAGCGGACGCCGGGATCGTCCGCAACCGTCTCAAGATCGCGTCGACGATCGACAACGCGGCTGCGTTCCTCGACGTCCAGAAGGAGTTCGGCTCGTTCGACGCCTACATCTGGCCGTTCGTCGGCGGCGCGACTAAGCGCAACAAGTTCCGCAGTATCGAGGACATCCCCGCCAAAACCGCCGAGTCGGACGCCATGAGCAAGGACCTCAAGAAGCGCGGCTTCCGCTTCGTCGGCTCCACCATCTGCTACGCCTTCATGCAGTCGGTCGGCATGGTCAACGATCACGAGACCACCTGCTTCCGCTACGACCAGGTCTAGGCCACGTGCTCGAGCTCTGGTGCTCCGCTTGAGCCGCTCAAGGCCCCGTCTGGGAGCGCAGAGGGCAAAGCCCTTCGCAAGGGGTCATAGGGGAACATCCCCTGATCGCTAGTTTCATCGGGTGGAAGGGCGGGACATTATTCATTCTTGGTCGAAGGATCGTGGCGTTACACTAAATATCAACATGACATCCCCCCAGAAATCCCTCACAACCCTCGAATACGACAAGGTCATCGAGCGCCTCACCCGCCACTGCGACACCGCACAGGGCAAGACCCTCGCATCCGATCTCATGCCAGCGACCGCGCACCGTGAGGTGCTCCACCGCCAGCGCCTCACCGCCGAAGCGCGAAAGCTCCTCGAGATGAAGCCGAACACCGGCCTCGGCGGCGTGCGCGACATCGGGCCGCTCGTCGAGCAAGCGGCGCTCGGCCACACGCTCGAACCCAACGAACTGCTCGACATCCAAGACACGCTCACCGTCACCCGCACAGCCCACGACACGATCGAACGGCTGCGTGTGTATGTCCCGTTCCTCGCGGAGGTCGCCGACCGCATCGAGGACTTCAGCGCCCTCACGGCCGCTATCTCCAGCGCCATCAGCAACCGCGGCGAGGTCATGGACACCGCGTCGCCCATCCTCTCACAGCTCCGGCGCGAGTCACGCGTCGCCCACGACCGGCTGACCACCCGGCTGCAGCAGATCCTCAACGCCAAGCGCACCGCCGTCCAGGACGCGATCGTCACCCTGCGCGACGGACGTTACGTCATCCCCGTGAAGGCCGAGCAGCGATCCGACGTGCCCGGCATCGTCCACAGCGTCTCATCCTCCGGCGCCACGCTCTTTCTCGAGCCGCTGGAGACCGTCGAGATGGGCAACAAATGGCGCGAACTGCTGGCCGAGGAGGAGCGCGAGATCATTCGCATCCTCCGCGACCTCTCGTCGCAAGCGGGCGCTCTCGCCGAGGACATCGTGATGGCTCTCGGCGCGATCGCCGAGATCGATCTTTCGCTGGCGAAGGCCCGCTTCGGCGTCAAGATCGGCGCCGAGCAACTGCCCCACGACGGACCCGACCAGCCGTGGCTCATCGAGGAGCCGAGCGAAGTACACCTCGTCAACGCCCGCCACCCACTTCTGACCGGGGACATCGTCCCGATCACCGTCTGGCTCGGCGACGTCGATGCTGCGACGCTGCCGACATCTTCGTCGGCGACCGGGTTCACCGTCCTGCTCATCACCGGCCCCAACACCGGCGGCAAGACCGTCGCCCTCAAGACCGTCGGCCTGCTCTCGCAGATGGCCGCCGCCGGCCTGCCCGTTCCCGCCGACGAGAACTCCCGCCTGCCGGTCTTCGACGCCGTCTACGCGGACGTCGGCGACGAGCAGTCGATCGAGCAGTCGCTCTCGACGTTCAGTTCGCACGTCGGCAACATCATCTCGATCATCGAGTCCGCCACCTCCGACTCGCTCGTCCTCCTCGACGAGCTGGCCGCCGGCACCGACCCGGCGGAGGGTTCGGCGCTGGCGAAGGCCCTCCTCACTCGGCTCATCGACATCCGCTGCCTGACGATCGCTACGACCCACCACGGCGAGCTGAAGGCGTTCGCCCACGTCACAGACGGCATCACCAACGGCTCCGTCGAGTTCAACGCCGATACGCTGGCGCCGACCTACCGCCTGCACATCGGCATCCCCGGCCAGTCCAACGCACTGGCGATCGCGCGGCGGCTCGGCATGCCGGAAGACGTCCTCGCTGAGGCGCAAGAGAGCCTCGGACCCGACCGCGTCGCCGTCGAATCGCTGATCACGGACCTGCACAAGGAGCGCGAGGCCGCCCAGAGCGCCAGCGACGAGCAGCGCGCCGCCGCCCGCGACGCCGTCTCCGCCCGCGACAAGGTGACGAGGGAGCTGCAGTCGCTCGAACGCAACCGCGACCGCCTGATCGACCGCACCCAACGCGAGATGGAGTCCGAGCTGCGACAGGCCCGCACGACGATCCGCACGGCGCTCAAGGACCTCGAACGCGCCGAACGGATGAACGTCTTCGACCGCGCGAAGGCGATCGAGACGGCGCAGGAGGAGCTGGCGCAGGTGGCGGAGACGACCCAGAAGATCGAGAAGCGCCGCCGTCCCAAGCGGCGCGGCCCGCTGCCGCCGATCGAGCCCGGCGACCGCGTCTTCCTGATCGACGTGCCAACGCCCGGCGAGGCGGTGACGGCACCCGACGAGTCCGGCGACCTCGAGGTGAACCTCGGCGCACTGCGCGCCCGCATCAACGTCAAGCAGATCGAGCGCGTCGAGAAGCACGACCCCGACGCCGATAGCGCCGACGCCGGTCTCCGCCGCGCCGCAAGCGGCGTTGGCATCGACGTCGAGCCCGACTCGCTGAAGGTCTCGCCCGAACTCGACCTGCGCGGCATGACCGTCGACGAAGCGCTGCTCCTCGTCGACCAGCGCATCGACGAAGCATCGCAGTCCGGCGTCTCCGAACTGCGCGTGATCCACGGCAAAGGCACCGGCGCACTTCGCCGCGCCGTCCGCGAATCGCTCTCCCGCAACGCCCTCGTCCGCTCCCACGCCACCGCCGACCGCAAGAACGGCGGAGACGGCGTAACGGTGGTGGAATTGACCGGGTAGCCCTTACAAGGTCGCACTTAGGGTGCCATAATGACACTGATATTCACTAGTAGTGCCCGTTCATGCAACTCTTAACCTCCTTCGCCGTAACTTTCGTTGCAACCCTACTCGCAACAGCTCTAGCGGCGCTCGGCGTTACCTATCGCAAGGACATCACTACTGGTATCCATCGAGTCGCAGCGGCGCTGTGGCGCGCAGCCGTGTTCCCGTTCAAGTTCATGTGGAACAATTTGCAGAAATCGGTGACGGCGAATCACACCCATGAGATGGAACGCCTCGAGCAGCGTCTCGACTCACAGGAATCAATAGTTCGATCAATCCAACGACGCCTCGACGCTGTCCGGGACACCGAGACCCAAAAAGCCGAGGAGAAGGAGTGAGCGACGTACTTCTTTCAATAGTGGGTGTAGTTTTCGGAGGGCTAACGGCTGTCCTTTCGTTCGCGGTCGCCATCAGATTGCGAGAAGCGCGGAGGTTGCGACTACCGCCTAGTAGTCACGTGGTCAGCCAACCAGCCATCACCCCTCAGAGCGGCGGGTACAAAGATCAAGATCCTCTGGGCAGCATCCCTATCGCGACATCGGTAAGAAGTGACCTCCAGGATAACGCCCGGGAAAGAAAGGAATCTGGCGACTTCACGGGCGCGATTCGCTTGCTTGCTGATCTTCTTGCTTGGGATCCACCACCGAGGCAAAGAGCGGCCGTGCATCTTGAACTCGGAGATTGCTTTAGAGAACAGATTCAGCATTCCGAGGCAGAAACGCATTTCAGGGAAGCGTATTCGGTGGCGGTGGCACACGGGGACGATGACCTAGCAGCTCGTGCCCTCGTTGATCTGGCCGACGTATTCGATGATATCTCCCGGTCGCGGGAGTCGCGCTTGTTGGCCGAGCGGGCTCTCAAGATCTACTCGTCCCTCGGAGATGATGAAGGCCGCCGGCATACGATCAACCTCCTGGGCCTCGCATCATTCGCGCTAGGCGAACTAGATGCCGCCGAGCGCTCCTTCAACGAAGCGCTCGAGATAGCCAAGGAGACCGGAAGCGAAGCGGATCAAGCTGAGCCGCTTGGCAATCTCGGCAACGTCTATCTACAGAGAGACGATCTCAATGCGGCCGAGGAGCATTACATGAAGGCGCTCTCTCTTCATCAAGGGATTGGCAGCCAGATTAACGTAGCCCGCAACCTCGCCAATCTAGGTGCCGTCTACAGGGGCCGCGGTGACCTCGATAAGGCGGAGGACCACCTCAAGCAGGCCCTCGCGATCCAAGAAGAGATCGACGACCGCCTCGGCCAAGCCAATCAACTGGGAAATCTCGCTAACGTCTACTTGACCAGAGGCGACCTAGACGCTGCCGAAGAGCACTACATGAAAGCGCTCTCGATCCATGAGCAGATCGGGAATCGCCTTGGCCAAGCTGTTGGGCTCAGGAATCTTGGCACCATCTATGCCGAGCGCGCGAAACATGACAAGGCGACGGAGAATCACCAGAAAGCCCTTGTGATATTCGAAGAGATCGGAGCAGTCGCTCAGGCCGAGCACTTGCGACGCTTGATCGAACGGCTGTCCAATGACTCAGAATCGTCCGAGCCTGATGCTCCCGAATCCCCGTAGTAGAATTGACCTCCTGACCATGAAACGGCGCAAGATTCCCGAAATGCCGCCCGGACCGATCGTCGCGTCCGCCGCCGGGCCCGAGATCGACCTGCATGGGCTGATGGCTGGCGAGGCGCTCGAACGCCTCGAGACCGCCATCTACGACGCCCTCCGCGACGGCCATACGCGCCTGCGCGTGAACCACGGCAAAGGCACGGGCGCCCTCCGCCGCGCCGTCCGCACGATGCTCTCCGATCACCCGAAAGTGCGCACGCAGCAGCAGGCGTCGGTGCAGGAGGGCGGCTCCGGCGTCACGATCGCCGCACTGGGCTCTACACGAAGGAGCGATAAGTATGCCTGACGCACCAGACCCCATCCTCCAGGCGGCGTCGCTGGGTTGAGTCTGCCCCTATAATTGGTCTGCCATGCAGACGGTCGTCATCATTCTCGGCGTAGCGGCCACAGTAATAACCATTCTCACCAGCGTCCTTGGGCTTCTCAACTGGTTCCGCCGAAGGTCTCGTCGCCTCAGCGGTGGGGGACGAATCGTCGCGAGAGGCTTACCGGCAGACTTGCAGCGGGGCGACGCATCGCGCTTCGTTCGCGATGTTGAAGGGGCAGACGGTATGATACTGGCTCCCAATCAGAGGTTCACGAAGATCTGGGAAATCCAAAACGTGGGGTCCGTAACATGGGAAGGGAGATTCCTACAGCGTGTCGGCGCTCCGAGCGGACCGGGACTGATCACATCCCCCTCTCGTATCCCAATACCCATCACAAGACCAAGCCAGACTGTCCAGTTGAGAGTCGGCATTAGAGCACCCGGAACGGAAGGTACCACCACTGCCCAATTCAAGATGGTCGACGGAAACGGAACAATGTGCTTCCCGGATCGCTATGCCTCAGGCCTGTTCGTTACTGTAAACGTGGTCGAACGCGAAAAGCCTCTGGCAGCGGCTGATGATCCCGAATCTCCCTGAGGCGCGACTCCCAGAGCCGATTGGACACTGATACGATACGCACCATGACAAACGCACCCGACCCCATCCTCCAGGCCGCGCGCGTCATCGTCCGTACCGCTCGGGACGACATGCGCACCAGCATCGATGGCCTGCCGCCCGAGGCGATCAACTGGACGCCGCCCGCCCCGGACACGAACTCCATCGCCGTGATGACGCACCACTCGATATTCTCGACTCGCCAGTGGTTCTCGGTCGTCGTCGACGAGCCGCCGCCAGAGCGCGACCGCGACGCCGAGTTCAAGGTCGAGTACGAGGACGCCGATTCGCTCATCGCCATGCTGAAGACGACCGTTGACGAGTGCCTCGCCCTCATCTCGAAGGACCGTACCGTCGACTGGTCCGCCGTTCGCAGCCACTGGAACCCGCAGACCGACGTACAGCTCTCCGCCGCCTGGGCGGTCATGCACGCGTTGGAGCACCTGCGCGAGCACGTCGGCGAGATCGCGCTGACGCGCCACATCTGGGAAGCGCGCTAGCAACCGGCGAAGAACAACGGTTGCGCTCCGGACGCCGGTCGGATACGTTTTCGACTCGGAACCAGCATCGGCGCTGATCCCGTAGACCAACGCTAATGGACGATCGCACAAGCTTCCCGTTCGGGCCCCTGAACCGCCTCGTGTACCGGCGCGTCGTCGTGCCTGCGCAGGACTTCATCCGCACGGAGGTCGCCGGTGGCGTCGTCATCCTCGTCGCCGCTGTCGCCGCCCTGATCTGGGCGAACGTCGACAGCTCGTACTTCGAGTTCTGGGGCACGGAGCTGTCGTTCGACATCAAAATCGCCCACGACACCAACTCGCTCAAAGGCTGGGTGAACGATGGCCTCATGGTCCTCTTCTTCTTCGTCATCGGCCTCGAGATCAAGCGCGAGCTCCTCCACGGGGAGCTAAACAGCCCGCGAAAGGCCGCTCTGCCGATCGCGGCCGCGGCAGGCGGAATGATCGTCCCCGCGCTCATCTACGTTGCGTTCAACGCCGGCGGTGAGGGTGCGGGGGGCTGGGGCATCCCGATGGCCACCGACATCGCCTTCGCGCTGGGCGTACTGGCGCTCGTCGGCAAGGGCATCCCTCCTCCGCTCAGGATCTTCCTTCTGGCGCTGGCCGTCGCCGACGACGTGGGCGCGATCCTGGTGATCGCGGTCTTCTACACCGAGAGTCTGGACCTTGTCTGGCTCGGCGTGGGGGGCTGGCTTATCGCCATGATACTGATGATGCAGCGATTCGACATACGGCAGATCAACCCCTATTGGGTCGTCGGCGGCGCGCTCTGGCTGGCGTTCCTGGAGTCGGGTGTACACCCAACGATCGCGGGCGTGATACTGGGCGTCCTCACCCCCGCTTCCGCATACATACGGCCCAAACGTTTCGCGGACGAGGCCGACTCCCTCATCCGGGACTGGAAGGAGGCCGACGAGCGCGGCGAACAACCCACGTCCGAAGCGTTGCTGGGACAGCTCGAAGAACTCACCACCAGCGCCGAAGCGCCCCTGGAGCGCCTCGAACGCTCCCTCGTCAGATGGACCAGCTTCGTCGTCGTGCCCATCTTCGCCCTCGCCAACTCGGGCATCGACCTCTCGGGCGGCGTGATCGGAGACGCCACCACCAGCGACGTCACCGCCGGCGTGTTGCTGGGACTGCTGGCAGGCAAGGTGGTCGGTGTCATCGGCACAACCTGGATCGCGACGAGGGTCGGGATCGGCGAGCTGCCACCCGGCGTCACCTGGATACAGATCGTTGGAGTCGGGCTCCTCGCCGGCATCGGCTTCACGGTAGCGCTGTTCATCACCGAGCTGGCCTTCGATGACAACGAGGTTCTCGCGACCAACGCCAAGATCGGCATCCTATGCGCGTCCGTCGTCGCGGGGCTCCTCGGCTATATGTTCCTCAAGCTGTCCACCAGGGGCGCCGCCAGCGAAGCGGCCGTCGAGTGATCACCTTACTCGCAGGCGGCGTCGGCGCGGCCCGCTTCCTCCAGGGACTCCTCTCCGTACATCCGCCCTCAGACGTCACGATCATCTCCAACGTCGGCGACGACGCCGACTTCTACGGTCTGCACGTGTCGCCAGACATCGACGCTGTTCTCTACCACTTGTCCGGTCTCGCGGACGAAGAGCGCGGCTTCGGCCTGACGAACGACTCCTACAACGTTCTTGACGCCATCTCCCGCTTCGGATACGACACCTGGTTCCGCCTCGGTGACGCCGACCTCGCAACCTGTCTCGCCCGAACCGACCTTCTTCGCCGCGGCCGCTCGTTATCCGAGGCGACCAGAGAGCTTGCGGACGCGCTCGTTGTCCCCGTGCACATCATCCCGGTCACGAACGACCGCCTGCGCACGAAGATCAGGACGGACGACGGGATCATCGACTTCCAGGAGTACTTCGTGAAGCGAAGGACGGAAGGCCACGCCTGGGAGGTGATCTTCGACGGCGCTGCGAACGCGCAACCGGCGCCCGGCGTGCTGGATGCGATCGCTGACTCCGCGTCGATCATCCTCACACCATCGAACCCACTCGTCAGCATCGCGCCGATCCTTGCGGTACCCGGCGTCCGTGATGCCCTGGCCAGCACGAACGCAACGATCGCGGCGATCAGCCCCATCGTCGGCGGCAAGGCGCTCAAGGGGCCTGCAGACCGCATGCTGCGAGACCAGAGCATGCCCGCGACGCCAACGACGATCGGCAAGCTCTACCGGGACTTCCTCGACGTTCTCGTGATCGACAACGTCGACGCCGACCAGAAAGGCGACATCGAAGCTCTCGGTTTGGAGGTCGTAGTCACCGATACGATAATGAGCGCGATGGACAAGAAGGCAGCGCTCGCCCGCACGGTCGTGGAGGCCGTGTCCGCGAAGCCGTGATCGCCGCACTAATCCCCGCAAAGTCGCTGGACGAAGCGAAGGGCCGCCTCGCAGGCCTCCTCAGCGATGACGAGCGACGCCAGCTCACGCTCGCCATGCTCGAGGACATCGTACGCACCCTGCAGGCGGTGCCGCGCATCGACTCGATCTCGATCGTCAGCCCGGACGCCGAAGTGCTCGGTAAGGCAAGAGAGCTTGACGCGAACGCCATCGAAGAGCCAACCTCCGTGCGCGGTATCAACCAGGCTCTCTCCCACGGTGCAAAGGCGATCTCCACCGACACCGGGACGCTGCTCGTGATCCTTGCAGACGTCCCCGCCGTAACTCCGAGCGAGATCGAGGCGATCATCGACGCGATCCCCTCCGGCAAAGGCCTCGTGATCTGCCCGTCCGCCGCCAAAGGCACGAGCGCCCTCGCGTTACGCCCACCCGGCGCGATTCCGTTTCGCTTCGGCCCGGACTCGTTCTCGGCACACAAGCGTGAGGCGTTGGCGAGCGGACTGAGCACGAAAGTCGTACGGTTCGATTCGCTGTCCAACGACATCGACGAGCCCGACAACCTGCGTGAACTACTCGCCCACCCCGCCGAATCGGCAACGCACCACCTTCTCGCTCAGATGCGCGTCAGCGAGCGGCTCGGCTAGCCGATGCCGGGTGATGTCTCCCGCGCGATCGACTCGCGTCGCTCCGTCCGACACTTCGACGACGAACCCGTCTCACGTGACATCGTCGAGGACCTGATCCGCTTGGCCTGCACGGCGCCAGCGCCACACCACTCACGCCCGTGGCGCTTCGTTCACGTCACTTCAGATGAACGCAGGGAGGCCCTCGCCGACGCCATGTCCGACGCCTGGCGCGCCGATCTCGACGCCGTAGACACGCCGGTGCGAGAGGTCGATCGCCTTCTGCGGCGCTCTCGCACCCAGATCGAGGAAGCTCCGGCGCTACTACTCGCTTGCCTGGCGCTGGATGAGGCCAAGGACTGGCAGGACGACGGCCGTGAACAGTCGGAGCGTGACATGTTCGTGCAAAGCCTGGGAGCCGCCCTCCAGAACATCCTCCTCGCTGCCGGCGATTTCGGCCTCGTCGGCTACCTGAAGGGCGCCCCTCTCTTCTGCACCGACGCTATCCGCACAGCGCTCGACCTTCCCAGCGGCTGGGAGCCGACGTTTCTGGTCCTGCTAGGCTACCCGCAGCCCGGTTTCGAGCCGGACTCACGTCCGGCGATCGAGATCACCGACTTCTTGATCGACCGCTAGAACGCGCCGGACGAATACATCCCAACGCCCTGTGCTAATCTGTGCCCATCCGTGTCCAGATTGACTGAGAAGGAGACCCAATGGACGTTTTTGAAGCCATCAACACAACTCGCGCGATGCGTCGGCTCAAGCCCGACCCCGTCGACGACGAACTCATCTGGAAGGTCCTCGAAGCGGCGATCCGCGCCCCCAGCGGCGGCAACCTCCAGCCCTGGTCGTTCATGGTCATCCGCGACGCCGAGACGAAACGCAAGATCGGCGAGTGGTACCTGGAGGCCTGGAACGCGACGTACGGGCGCATCAAAGACACCGTGACCGCAGACGCTCAGGGTACCCGCATGTACTCGTCCGCCGACCATCTGGCGCAACACCTCGCTGAGGTTCCCGTGTTCATCATCGGCGTCGTACGAACTGGCGGCGCCGGCACGTCATCCTCGGGTTCGTACATCTTCCCCGCCATCCAAAATCTCATGCTCGCCGCCAGGGGTCTCGGTCTCGGCACAACTCTGACGACGCTGCACAGAGCTCACGAGGCGGACGTCAAAGAGCTACTTGGCGTGCCCGAAGGCTGGGAGACGGCGTGCCTGATCCCGATGGGCTGGCCTAAGGGAAAGTTCGGGATGGGCGCGCGCCGCCCCGTCGAAGAGGTCACTCACTGGGAAAAGTGGGGCGAGACGAAGAGCCGGGACGGTAAGGCCGGAAGCTAGACCGCCGCGAGCTTCGCTTTCGCCACCTTCAGCAACGTGGGCCGCTCCTCCGCGATCCCTTCCACCAACCGATCGGCCACACGCACCGTCTCCCAGCGTTCGACGATACTCATGTCCGGTGATCGACGGCGTCTGTATTCGCGATCGTACAGCCGCCATAGCACGCTCCGGCCCACAGCGGCGATGACGTGGAGGAGAAATGGAGCGCCTGGCGGCAGTTCGCCGATACGGAGCAAGAGGCGCGTCCGCGCGAAGTCCGCTGCCGGATCGCCGCGAGATACGGCCGTCCAGTCGATGACGACCGGCTCGTCGCCATGCGTCATCACGTTCCCGGGATGAAAATCACCGTGGAGCAGCCGGTCGCCGTCCGGAAGCTCATCCAGCTCCTTGAGCACAAACGCCGCGAACCTCTCCGGCACTTTGTCCGACGATTCGATCATGCCCCTGATCCTCTGCTTCAGCGGCACGATCTCCGAAACGGCAATCGCATCGTGCATCTGCGCGTGAAGCTCCGAGCATACGCGCGCCGCCCACAACAGCTTCCAGGGCTTGGTACCGAGGAGTGTCAAAATGTCCGTCCCGTCGAGGCGCTCCATGATCAGACCGGGCCGCCCCAGCTCAGTCGCCTCTCCGTACACCGCCGGAACGCGTAGCCCAGATTTCGACGCCGCCTCAATCGCCACCGCCTGCAATGCAACCCGCGCTTGTGAATCTGGGTCGCGCTGCAAGCGGAGGATCTTTCCGTCCCCCCACTCAAACATCTCGGCCTCGCGGCCCTCTCCAACCTTCTTCAACTGCTCAATCGCTTCAACCACGGATGTCTCCCAACGCAAACCCGTCTGCCGTTATGATAGTCGTCATAGCAGCCCTATCCTGTGCCCGGAGTCACGCTTTCACGATGCCGAACTCACAACCAGACTGGCTCACCACCTTCACCGACGCCGCCGAGCGCAACGATATTGCCGCCGCCGTTGCCGCTCTCGATACGCGAAAGACAGCGCACGCCGGAACCGCGAATGCCTCTGACAAGCGCGCAGCCGCCCGCCAGCTCGTCGACTTCCTAGGTGATCAGCCGGCTGAACTATTCCGATGGGGCACGACGCTCGCGGATCAAGCCAGCCCCAGCGCCCGAGAACTTGCCTCGGTCGTTCTCGTCCGGAGCTACTCTGATCGCCGTGATGACGTTATGTCGACTCTGCGGCGGCTGGCGCACGATGACAACTGGGAAGTCCGTGAATGGGCCGCTGGCGCCGCTGGACAGGTCTTCGGCGAACACTTCGATCGAGCCCTGCCGACTCTTGAGTCGTGGAGCGCAGACTCATCGCAGCACGTCCGACGCGCCGCCGCCGTGGCCACGATGGGCGCCGCTCACGGCGACAGGCCGGAGCGCTGTGAGCCGCTATTCGCACTGCTCGAGAAGCTACTTCCAGACGATGCCGAGGAGGTCCGGCGCAACCTCGGTCCTTTTGCCATCGGCGGCGCGATGCTGCGGCACTATCCCGAACAGACCATCGCTCGCGCACGAAACTGGGCGAAGAGCGAAGACGAGATGGTGCGCTGGAACACGGCGATGGTGTTCGTCGCCGCGAACGCCAAAGACCACATCGACGATGCACTCGACATCCTCTCAGGATTAGCCTCGGACAAGCGCCGCCTCGTCTGGATGGCCGTCTCGTCCGCCCTCCGCAACATCGCCAAGCGCGACCCCGACCGAGTCGTCCCGATCCTCCGTACGTGGCTCGAAGACGACCGCAAGCTCCCCGCCGCGCTCGCCCTCCGCCACACGACGCTCGCCGACTAGACCCACGTGCGATAATCGCGCCATGCTCGCGATCGTACGCCCCGCCACCGAAGACGACCTCCCTAGAATCGTCGAACTACTCCAACAGCTCTCGTTCGACGACCGCCGCGAGGACATCGGACCGCCGCTTCCGGACGTCTACCTCAACGCCTTCCGGCAGCTCCAAGCCGACCCCGGCCAGCATCTGCTCGTCGTGGAAGACGATGGACGCATCGTCGGCTCTGTCACCGTCATCGTCTGCCCCAACCTTTCGCACAAGGGCACGCCGTGGGCCGAAGTCGAGAACATGATCGTCGACGATGCCGCGCGAGGCCGGGGCCACGGTGAAGCGCTCATCCGTGAGGCCATCGAGATCGCGCGACGAGCCGGTTGCTACAAGCTCACGCTCACCAGCAACAACAAGCGAACCGACGCCCACCGTTTCTACGAGCGAGTCGGCTTCAAGCAGACGCACCGCGGCTTCCGCATCAGCTTGTAGACCCATCGACTTCTTGACCTTTCGTGAACTGGCAGACTCGCTGCCTACGTAACGATGACCCCCATAATCGCGCCTGAATAAGTGGAGGCGCTGCTCTGGCGCCTCCCCGAACCGCGGCGTGGCGGGCGGCGGCAGGCAGTACGCTCGCCGCGCCGCGCACTTCCATCTCCCTGATCACCCTCCGAACCTGCGATAATGGCCGCACGATGCCGCCCAACAAAGGCCGCTCCAGCCCCCTCAACATGTTCGCTGAGGCGGCGAAAGAGCGTGCCCACCGACACGCCCCTCTCGCCGCCCGAATGCGCCCCCGTACTCTCGAAGAATTCGTCGGCCAGGAGCAGATCGTCGGGCCCGACCGCGTTCTCCGCCGCGCAATCGAAGAGGACCGGCTCCCCTCGATGGTCCTCTGGGGCCCGCCCGGCACCGGCAAGACCACCCTCGCCCGCATCATCGCCTCGATGACCAGCTCCCACTTCGACATGGTCTCCGCTGTCTCCTCCGGCGTCGCCGACCTCCGCAAGGTCGTCTCCGGCGCGGAGGACCGGCTCGGCGAGCAGGGACAGCGCACGGTCCTCTTCATCGACGAGATCCACCGCTTCAACAAGGCGCAGCAAGACGTCGTCCTCCCCTACGTCGAGGACGGCACGATCACCCTCATCGGCGCCACGACAGAGAACCCCTCCTTCGAGGTGAT